>CAWUNZ010000008.1:0-31428 GCA_963923445.1 uncultured bacterium | reverse complement strand
CTATGTCATTGAGTCTCGAGGCCAAAATCCGCAAGGACCCCGAGGCCTTCTTGGTGTAAGTCCATTCTGGCATTACTGGCGAACTTGGACAGGGTGTTATGTCCAGTTCGGATGACTGTTGCAAACTGGTCCGCATTTCAAGCCGGCGAAGACGCTGCGGAAGTAAGCTGTGGTCCGCATGAAATTTTAGAAATTGGGACTCAAAGCCAAATTCCTGACGGCAATTGATGTTCAACACATCAATCTGGTTCCGATACCCGGTATGATTAAGTAACTCGTGCCCGCATTTTTTACCCAGACCACCTGGTCGTGGGGCGAGTTTGAAGTCTGTCAACTCTCGTCTTGTTGTCAGTGCCACCAATCCCATAGTTTATTCGGACCTGATCCAGGACGGGCTCAGCGGATCGCGAAACCATGGAAGGACTGCTCGTGACGGCCGCAACAGCAGAAACGATCTCCAGCAATGCCCGTATCCCGCATACGACGGACCCGGATGGCTTGAGGCAAGGTTTTCTCTCCACGGTCCGCCGAGCCGAAGCACATCTCTTGGACCTTCAGAAACCCGACGGACATTGGTGCGCCGAACTCGAAGGCGACACCATATTAGAGTCTGAATATATTTTATTGATGGCTTTTCTGGGCCGCGAGGGCGAGGAGGATTGTCAGCGAGCGGCAAGGTCGATGGAGGAACAGGCTCTGTCTGGTGGTGGATGGTCGATTTATCCCGGCGGTCCAGCCGAAATCAGCGCCACAGTGAAGGCATATTTCGCGCTCAAATTACTGGGTCGGGACATTCAAAGTCCGTTGATGAGCCGGGCCAGGGAAGTTGTATTGCGGCAAGGTGGTGCCCGCCGCAGCAATAGTTTCACCCGATTCTACCTGGCTCTCCTGGGGCAGTTTCCTTACGAGAGTTGTCCCAGTGTTCCGCCAGAATTAGCACTTATTCCCAAGTGGTTTCCTGTTCATTTGGGAGAAATGTCGAGCTGGACCCGAACGATCGTTGTGCCTCTGAGCATTGTGTCCGCATGCAAGCCGGTGCGAAAATTGCCTGAATCAAGGGGTATTCGCGAACTTTTTCTAGACGATCCGTTTTCGCCTGCATGGCCTGCCACGCCGACTCCACAGCTATTCAGTTGGACAAACTTTTTCCTTGGAATTGACTGGCTCTTGAAAAAAGGTGAGCCGTTCCTCGGGCCGATCAGGCGCATGGCGCTGAACTCCTCATTGGCATGGATGCGTGCCAGGTTTGTCGACAGCGATGGTCTTGGTGCCATATTCCCACCGATGATCTACACGGTGATCGCCCTGCGCTGCATGGGGGTTCCCGATGATTCTCCTGAAATGGCCTGGGCACTGAAACAAATCGATGATCTTAAGGTTCGCGATCGCCACAGGGTTTGGCTGCAGCCATGCCTCTCTCCGGTGTGGGACACGGCTCTTTCCTTGAATGCCTTGGCGGAATGCGGTCACCGCGCCGACGGCTTGGCCGTCGCGTCGGCCAATGAATGGCTTGCGGAGCGTGAAGTCCGTCAAAAGGGTGATTGGAACGACCGCATACCTGGCATGGAACCGGGGGGGTGGTTCTTCGAGTACCGGAACGCCTTCTACCCAGACACCGATGACACCGCCATGGTCTTGATGGCTTTTGCACGCACATGTTCCACGGATGGGGCGGATCAGCGTACGAGTATCCGCAGGGCGATCAGGTGGCTTTTGTCAATGCAGAACAGCGATGGCGGTTGGGCCGCATTTGATCGCGATATCGTCCGGGAATTCCTCACCAAGGTGCCATTTGCCGATCACAACGCGATGCTTGACCCCAGTTGCCCGGACATCACAGCCCGTGTTCTGGAATCGTTGGCCGAGTTTGGAATGCGATTGGGCGACCCGGTATGCGATAAGGGCGTGGCTTTTCTTCGGCGCACGCAGGAAGCTTCAGGGGCATGGATTGGCCGATGGGGTGTGAACTATCTTTATGGAACTTGGCAGGTTTTGGTTGGCCTTGAAAAAATTGGTATCGACCAGGCCGATCCCATGGTGCAGCGCGCCGCGGAATGGCTCAGGTCGGTCCAGCAAACTTGCGGTGGCTGGGGAGAAACATGCGGAAGCTACGATGACCCCGCGCTTGCCGGTTGCGGGGAACCGACTGCTTCCCAGACCGCTTGGGCCGTGATGGGGCTGTTGGCGGCCGGTGATCGCGGTCCTTCTGTTCTCAAGGGCATCCAATGGCTGGTGGATCGGCAATTGCCTTCCGGTGGTTGGGAGGAGGAGCCTTTCACGGGCACCGGATTCCCAAAAGTATTTTATCTTAAATACCACTACTACAGGATTTATTTCCCCCTCATGGCTTTGGCGAGAGCTGCCCGTTTAGGAGTCAGCCCGAATTGACTCGACCCAGTTGTTTTTCAACCCGGAGGTTCTTTCATGCGTTTTCCTCTTTCGCTCACCACCAAGATGGCGGGATATATTGCAGGCAAAAAAATCACGGGGCAGAAGCGTTTTCCATTGGTCTTGATGCTAGAACCTCTCCACACATGCAACCTGACCTGTACCGGGTGTGGGCGGATTCGTGAATACTCGGCGACCATCCGCGATAAGCTGACGCTCCAGGAATGCCTGGACAGTGTTGACGAGGCGGGTGCCCCGATTGTCAGCATTTGCGGCGGCGAACCGCTGATTTATCCTGAAATTGGCGAGTTGGTGAAGGGGATTCTCCATCGCAAGAAGCACATCTATCTCTGCACCAATGGTGTTTTCCTGAAGCGCAAGCTTGATGAATTCAGCCCGACAAGCCGTTTCTTCTTCAATGTTCACCTCGATGGGCTTGAAAAAACGCATGATTTGATGGTTGAGAAAGAGGGCGTGTTCAAGGCCGCCGTGGAGGGCATCAAGCTTGCCAAGGAGCGCGGATTCTTGGTTTGCACCAACACGACCATTTATCGCGAGACAGACATTTCTGAAATCGACGAACTCTACACATTCCTTGCTGGAATCGGTGTCGATGGATTCATGGTTTCGCCTGCCTATGGCTACCAGGCGGTTCATTCCACGAACCCGACCGGCGCCGCCGAGATTTTCATGACCCGCGACGATGTTCGTGCGAAGTTCAAGGAAGCCCAGTCCTTGTTTGCCAAGCACAAGATGATGTCCTCACCCATCTACTTGGAATTTCTTTCGGGTAAGCGGGAATTGTCCTGCACGGCATGGGGCAATCCGACCCGGAATGTCAAGGGTTGGAAGGGGCCCTGCTACCTGATCACCGATGAACATCATGAGACCTTTGACGGACTCATGAACAACACCGATTGGAGCAAATACGGCAAAGGCAAGGATCCGCGCTGTGAGCATTGCCTGGTGCATTGCGGATTTGAACCGTCTGCCGCTCTCGGTGTTAATGGCAAGCTAGGCGACAGCTTGAAAATGCTGGCTTGGCAAGTGGCCTAGCATCAATTGTCTCCAAGATTGATTGCCTGCTGCCCTCTGTCGGCGGAGGCGGCATTGGTTCCTGGATGGAATGCCCATGTCATTGGCCCGGGCGTCTCTTGTTTTCACAATCTCAACCGACTTGCGCTCCCAACCGGGGGCACGATGATGGTTTTCGGCCTTGCTGGCGGGTTGAGGTCTGAGGCCCAAACCGGAAGAGTTTTTCAGATCCATTCGGTCAGAAATATAGACGGTAGCATTCTGGAACCAACAGCATCGCTCTCTGTCTTTGGAATTGGCGGCAGCATACCTTCCGCTGTGGTCGCATGTGTGAATGATGTGGTCCACTCGCCCTCAGCCAAAGCGAGTTTGGCTCATCGAACCGGTGCCAGTCTGGTCGACATGGAGTCTGCTCATATTGCTCAATGGTGCCTTGCCAATAATTGGAAGTGGTGCATGGTTCGTGCCGTGCTGGATGGTCCGAACGACACGCTGCCACCTGGAATCATGAATTGGTGCGATCAGAATGGGAAACTGAACGTGTGGGCCATGCTCCGGTCCGTGTTATTTCATCCGGGGTTGATTGCGGCGTTACCCTGGTTGGCAAGGGCTAACCGGATTGCCGGGGATGCCCTCAGGTCGGTCCTTGGCCATCCTGTGTCAATTTTGGCAAAATCTCATTGATGACGGCGCGATTTCTTCCCGCGTTCTTGGCATCAAGCAATGCCTTGGCGGCGTGTTCCTTTAATGTCTGGGCCGAAATGTCATTGTTGGTTACCGCCACAGCGAAACCAATGCTCACGGTTGTCTTTATGAGTTCTTTCGGGCACGTAAATACGGCATTTTCAATATTTTGCCGGATTCTCTCCGCCAAAATCGCCGCACCTTCCATGCCTGTATTTCTGGCAACGATGAGGAACTCGTCACCCCCGATCCTGCCCAAAACATCCGACTCTCTAATTGACGAGGCCATGACCCTTGCCGCTTCGTGGAGCACCAAGTCACCTCCCGTGTGGAGGTGTCGCTTATTGGTTTCCCGAAAGCGGTCGATATCAACCAACCCGACAGCCAAGGGATTGCAATCTGAGGTTCGAGCCACTTCATTCTCTAGGAAGGATTCGATTGCCCTGCGGTTAAAAACCCCTGTTAGCGGGCATGTGCTGGCGTCCAACCGCAATTTTCTCGCCAAGTCTTGAAGACCCCGGTGGCGGACTTCAAGCGAAACCAGAGATTGTCTTAACCTGCTGGCTTCACCCTGGGATGACTCCACCGCCCTGAGGATGATCCTTCTTTCTCTCTGGCCTGGAGGGAAGCAGAGCGTGGCCCAAACAAGCCGATCCATTTCCGGGCCCTCCAGCCAAGAAGATAGGTCGGGGGTTCCCGGGCAAACGAGCAGGGGGCGGTTGTCTCCTTCACTGAACCAGGCGCGAATGGAGTCGCCGATGTCTCCACGAGTGGCATTGGGGCCAATCAGGAGAACCGAAATCCGAGGATCGCATGCTTCAATGAGCGATACAAATCGGATTGTAAATTGAAGTAGATCAACAAAAAGAGAGCCAATGACTTCGGGAAAGTGAACGGCTGCGATGACCGGGGGCTTTGAATGGGTCACTGTCTCTAGCCCGCGTGGTGTAATCACCTAGTCTCTAGGTTTCAGCCAAGCAATGCAAGCAAAAAACAATCAGGTTTTTACTTGTGAACGAACCTTGAGGAAATCAAAAAACTTGCTTGCGAAACGCTAAAATCGTCCCTAGAATGCGGCAGCGATTCAACAAGAGGTTAGAGAGAGTCCTTTCCCGTATCTCTTCGGTCTCTTTGTTGTTTTGAGACGGTCCGCTGGCGCGCCGCCTATTAATTTTTGGCGTTGCGCCTGCCGGCCGAATTGTGTGCCGGCCATCCAACTTGCCCAACCGTTCCTAGGGATGGCTTGGCAGATTGGTGAACCTGTCCGGATCCGTGACCCCCGTTGATCGGGTGGACCGGCTCCACATCTTGCCGGAATCAGGGATTGACTCCATGAAAACAAAGCGTGCCAAGAGGGTCGTCGAGGATCAGGATGTTCCTAGCACCCCCCCCGTCACGGTTTATTCTTCCGACCTCCTGACACCAGAAGAAGAACGTAATCTGCTATCTGAATTTTGGGAAATTAAGAAATCATTGATTCGCGCCATCCTCAAAAGTTTTACTCGCTTGCGAGCTTCGCGCCCGCCGATGGAACCTTGGCCGATGGCTCAGTTCATTCGTGACAACTGCACCGAGGAGGTTCGCCAAGCCGCTGCTCCCGTAAGGCGCCTTCACGATCAGTATGTCCATCTGAAGCATCGGTTAGCTTCCGCCAACATTCGATTGGCGGCCCATGTTGCCAAACGATTTCGCCACCATGCCCTCAGCTACGCCGACCTCCTTCAGGAAGCCGTTTGCGGGTTGATGCAAGCCATTGACCGCTTTGATGTCAGTCATGGGACCAGACTTGCCACCTATGCGACATGGTGGATTAGGCAGACCCTGCAGATTGCGGTTGCGCGTCAAAGTCATTTGGTGAGCTTGTCTCCCCATCATCTCCAAGAGTTAGGCCTGCTTCAGCAAGAATCTGAAGCGTTAGCCCACGGGGGCAAGCATCTTCCAACCGCGCAGGAATTAGCCTCAAGGACCGGGTCCAGTCTTGAGCACCTGACTCATTTACAAACCGCCACGAGAACGCCTGTTTCTCTCAACGCCGTTCTAGATGATGATTCTGACTTCAAGTTGACAGAAGCCATGCCTGACAACGAGAGCACGACTCTCAGGCAGAATTCCGAGAGGCAGGAAGCCCTCTACTTTTTAATGGAAAACCTTCGGCCTCGTGAGCGGAAGGTTCTTGACCTTCGGTTTGGCCTTACTGGAAACGGTACTCATAGTCTTCGGCAAATTGGCCACCTCCTTCGCATCAGCAAAGAGCGCGTTCGCCAAATTCAAAACCGTGCCTTGGAAAAGCTTCGCTCCTCGGCGGAGCGGGTTGGATGGGAATCAAACTTGCTTCTTGGCTAATAACCCTGACGCTTCTGACGAAAAGATCGGCGGGCTTTGGCCCGCCGATTGTCTTTGATGCACGCCAAAACTTTTCCAAGCTTTGTCTTGGAACCATATTTTAAGGCTTTCACGGCTGAAGGCATGGGACTGTCCATGGAAGGTTGGCGCGTCCCCCGGGGGAACTCGTGCCGTGCCAATCTGCTTGACCAGCTTCCTGATGGGATTGCTTCTGAATTCCAATACCCCAAATCAAACACAAGCCGTTGACCGAATAGCCTTCCTCCAAGGATTGTTAGCGTCTCGAATTCGCACTCCGACCGATCAACACGAGATAGACAAGGCTATATTGAGTTTAGGATCAGACCAATTTGATGAAAGGGAGAAGGCCGCTGATTTCCTTGTCAGGAAAAGCCGTTTGTCAATTCATTCATTGCGCCTTGCAACGAGCCATTCTGATCCTGAAATTCGTCGGCGCGCAAAAAGCTGCCTCGATCAGATTGATCCGGAATTGGATCGTCGTTTGGTTCGGGATGCGATTTCCGAACTGAGGAAAATGGGTTCCAAATCGTCTTGGGGTTTGGCGAGGGATTTGGCGGCGCAAGCGGAATCCTCGGAGGAAAGGGCGGAGCTTGTGCAATCGGCATTGTCGCTGGAGCCGGATTTGCCAGAAACCGTCGTTACAGATTTGTCCCGGTCTCCAAGGAATTCCGACCGGTTGATTGCTTTGCGATCATGGTGCGGAAGAACCGACAAGATTTCAAACCTGCTTGGAATGCTGAATGATTCCGACCGTGAAGTGAGATTTTGTGCTGTCAAACCCTTATTGGAAGCCAAGCAGGTCCAGGCGATTAATTCCTTGGTGGAATTGGCGTCGGCAAATGGTGACCTGGTGGGTGAAGAAGCGAGCGAGATGCTGATGGCTCTTTCCGGAATGGGGACCAAGCATTTGAAAAATGGGTGGACCGATTGGGTGTCTTCTGGAATGCCGGGATTGAACTGGGAAAGGCTTTCCAGCGATTGCCGAGACCGGGGCTTCACGGTTGTGGTCTTATTTGACGGAGAGAACGGGGGGAGCGTGAAACGGTTGGGGCCGGGAGGTGAAGTGGTTGGGGAAGCGAGCGGTTTGTTGGGTCCAAATGATGTGGAGGTCCTTTCGGGGGGCCGTCTTTTGATTGCTGAACGAAACGCCGGAAAGGTCAGTGAAAGAAATCGCCAAGGGCGAATTCTTTGGGAACATTCGATGAATGGTTCTCCGGTTTCAGTGGCCCGAACGCTCAGGGAAACGATCGCCGTGGCGACTTTCCGAGATTTGCAGGAAATAGACAAGGAAGGGAGGGTAATTCATTGCCTGAACCATCCAAGTGGATTTCGAGCTGTTCGGAGAAAGCCGGATGGGATGTTGGGCGCTGTGACGGGAGATGGCCATCTTCTCATCATTAGTCCTGATTGGCGGATCATGTCCGATGCTTTGATCAAGAACATCGGCCATGGCGCTGGTTATTGGTGTGGATTGGAATTCCTGAGAGACGACCGTTGGTTGGTTGCCCTTGGTGGTTCCGGGCGGGTGGCTGAAATTGACACGAATGGAAATATTCTTTGGCAGGCGGTCGCGCCGACCCCCGTGGCCGCCCACCGATTGGGAAATGGCAACACCCTTGTCAGCAGCTTTGAAAAAAAAGCCCTGATTGAACTGGATCGGAATGGGAACGAAATTCGTCGAGAGGAATTACGGGGTCGCCCGTTTCTCGTGAAGCGTTACTGAGAAACAGACTCCAGTTCGTCCCATAAACGGTTGATTTCTTCTTCAGTGTTGTAGTGCACCGCACCGACACGCAGCAGGCCTCCATCAGCCTCCACCCCCAGTGCTTCAGTCACGGGCAGGGCATAAAAATTTCCTGCGTAAGTGAATATCCCTTTGGCTGCCAATCGTTCAGAGGCCAGCTTCGGAGGGATGGGGCCCCGAAGCGCGAATGTCGACACCCTGCGGAGCGGATCAGGCTCAGGTATGCCAATCAGTTTCCAACTTTTTTGATGATTCAGTCGTTCAACGAAGACCCGCATAAGGCATTCTTCATGCTTCGCGATTTTGCCATAAGCTCTGGCTAGCTCATTTCGAAGGCCGTCCTTGGGCCCGTCTCCCAAGGTTGCAAGATATTTGAGGGCCGCGTCTAGTCCCGCGATTCCCTCATGGTTCTGAGTGCCGGTCATCCATTTGTCTGGCAGCCTGTCGGGGGCAGGCCGAACTTTGGCAGGTTTCAACGATTCGAGGATGTTGCGTTTGGCCGCCATGATACCGACATGTGGGCCGAAGAACTTGTATGCCGAACAGAAAAAGAAATCGGCGTCCCATTCATCCACATTTGGGAGAATGTGCGGAGCAAGGTGGGTGCCATCCACCGCCACCAAGGCCTTGGTTGTGCGCGCGGCGCGGATCAGCTCTTTGATAGGCGTTAAGGAACCCAAGGCGTTGCTGGCGGCTGTGAGGGCAACGAACTTCGTTTTAGGCCCGATAAGCCCACCCAAGGTTTCGGGTAAAAGAGTCATGGACCGCTGGCAAAAATCTAAAAATCGAACCGTGGCACCCGCACGATTTGCCGCATGGACCCAGGGCGAGACATTGGCGTCGTGGTCCAATCGGGAAACAACTATCTGGTCCCCCGGAGACAAGGTCGGAATGATGGCGTCTGCCAGATGGAATGCCAAGCTCGTCATATTGGGGCCGAATACGACGCGCTCAGGTTGATCCACTCCTAGGAATCGGCTGCAGGTGATTCCAGCATCGGTCATGATGCGGTCCACCCGTTGGCTAGTGATGAATGATGCCCCTCTGTTGGCACTTGCGGTGAGAATGGACTCCGCTATCGCAGCTGCCACGGTTGCGGGGACTTGGGTGCCTCCCGGGCCATCTAGATATATGCAAGGTTTGCCCGATTCGGTGGTTTCTCCCAATGCCGGAAATAGGGGTCTCACCTCTCGTGGAAGACATGAAGAGGTCGTTTTCTGGGGATTCATGAGTTGTAAGCCTGCTTCCTGAAGGTCTGCTTGCTTTAGTGTCCATTATTTTTGTATGGCCCTGCGGTCCTTTATGAAAACTCCTTGGCTTGGACTGGAGATGCAGGATGTTCACTTCCCAGCATCTGTACTTCGATGATCTGTTGGTTGGACAGACCTACACTTCACCAGGTCGGACCATTACGGAAACAGATATCGTTAATTTTGCAGGCATTTCTGGCGATTTTAACGCGATTCATGTGGATCACTCATTTGCCGCGACCACCCCGTTCCGCAAACCGATGGCCCATGGCCTTTTGGTATTTGCGATTGCCAGTGGTTTGGGTACTTACAGTCCGCCGCAAAGAATCCTTGCGTTTATCGGGATCAGGGAATGGAAATTCCTCCACCCCGTGTTTCCAGGCGATACGATTCGGCTCGTCTGCCGTGTTCTTGACCGGGAAGAGCGATCCCGAGGGCGTCGCGGTTTGATCCGCTGGCAAAGAGAAATCATCAATCAGGAAGATCGAATTGTTCAGGCTGGAATCACCGAGGTTCTTGTCGAGGGTAGGGGAACGGGGCTGAAATCCCCTTCGCAGGCTGACACCGAATCGGCCAACTCGTAAATCAAACTGATAGTTTGATCATGAGTTGAGGTTAGCGATGGGTCCAGTTCGCACAAGATTCGCGCCAAGCCCCACGGGTTATCTTCATATCGGGGGGGTGAGGACAGCTCTCTTTAACTGGCTTTTCACTCGCCGTCATGGTGGCCAGTTTATTCTTCGCATCGATGATACTGATGCCGAACGCAATAAGTCGGAAGCCCTTAAACCCATCTTGGAGGGTTTTAAGTGGCTCGGGATAAACTGGGACGAGGGGCCTGAGGTAGGGGGGCCTCATGGTCCGTATTTCCAATCGCAAAGGCAGCATCTTTACGATGAAGCTGCCAAAAAGCTTGTCGCTGCCGGGCATGCCTACCCATGTGTCCTGTCTTCGGATGAGTTACGCGTTGAAAGAGAAACCGCCGAAAAAGCGAAGCGGCCTTACATTCACCGCGGTCCCCGCAGGGATGCTGATCCCGCTTCAAACCTCGAATTGCTTGTCGATAGGAAATTGCCCATTCGCCTCAAGGTTCCCGAAGGGACCACAATCAAGTTGGATGACCTCATCAGAGGGCATGTCGAATGGCAGGCCAGTGACTTGGGAGACCCCGTGATTTTGAGGGCTGACGGCAGGGCTCTTTACAACTTCGCCACGGTAGTTGACGATGCCGCCATGGAAATCAGCCATGTGGTGCGCGCGGCTGAGCATTTATCGAACACTCCTCTTCAGCTCGTCGCATATGCCGCATTGGGTGCCCCTATCCCGACCTTTGCCCATGTTCCGGTTGTGAACGAACCCAATTCCAAGAAAAAGCTCAGCAAGCGAGACATGGCCAAGTTTTTAACGAATGAAATAAAGGGTAAATTGGAGCGCATTGGTTGGTCTTCGGCGGAAATCGCCGCTCGCGACGACTTGAATCCCGCCACGGTGGCATTCTATCGGGAGATGGGTTATCTGCCTGCCGCCTTGATCAACTACCTAGGGCGTTTGGGATGGTCGATGGACGATCACAGTGAGATCATCCCGCTCAGGACGATGGTGGACAACTTTGGTTTGGACAGGGTAAACAGTTCCCCCGCTAGTTTTGATCCGGACAAGCTTTACTGGGTGGCCGGTGAGTACATGAAGCAAATGCCACTACGGGAAAAAGTTGCCGGATGTCTGCCATTTCTTCAACGCGCGAATGTGCTTCCAAGTGCCCCCTCCACCGAACAGCTTGAAAAATTGACCAAGATCATCGAGGCCTCCGGTGACCGCATCAAGCTTTTCAGTGATATTCTCCAATACGGGACTCCACTCATTTCTCCCGTTGTCGCATACGATGACAAGTCGGTTGCCAAGCGCTTGCGCAAGGATGGGGTCGCCCAATTACTGGCTGCATTCGCCAACGAACTTGAAGGAATGCCGTTGTTTGAACCCCATGCCTTGGAATCCGCTCTGCAAACTTTCAGTGCCGCACGAGGAACACAACCATCCATTCTGATCCATGGGTTGCGTGTCGCCTGCACCGGCGTGGAGGTTGGTCCTGGTGTTTACGATATTTTGGTGATCCTCGGGAAAGAGGAATCGCTGAAGCGAATCCGTTCCTGCCCGGCATTTAATTGAAATCAAGATTGTAATAATATCAGGAGTCCGCCCGTGTCATTGCTTGTTGTCGGTTCGATTGCTTTTGACACAATCCACACACACCATGGAAAGGCTGAGCGTGTGTTGGGAGGGTCAGCCTCGTATTTTTCAGTTGTGGCAAGCCACTTTACGAAGACCAGACTTGTTGGCGTGGTGGGCAGTGATTTTCCCCAAACTAATATCGACCTGTTTCATGGCAGGGGGGTGGATATTCGCGGGTTGGCCAAGGTTCAGGGAGATACTTTTTTTTGGGAAGGCGAATACCATCGCGACATGAACACCCGCACAACCAAAGCCATCAATCTGGGTGTCTTTGAGCATTTTCAGCCAGTCCTTCCCGGTGAATTCAAGGACAGCAAATTAGTCTTCTTGGCTAACAGCGCTCCGGAAACTCAATCGAAAGTTCTGGATCAGGTGATCCGGCCCGACCTGGTCGTGGCGGACACAATGGATTTTTGGATTAACCAGCAACGGGAATCCCTTGAACGGTTGCTGCCTCGGCTGGATGGCCTGATGCTTAATGACAGTGAAGCCATGCTGCTGACTGGTGAAACCAACCTTGTGCGCGCGGGACATGCCGTACGCAAGCTGGGGCCCAAGTTTGTCATCCTCAAGAAGGGCGAGCACGGGGCGATGCTTTTCAGTGATGATGGTGTTTTTGTGGTCCCAGCTTTTCCGACCGAAGCGGTTGTTGATCCCACGGGAGCCGGTGACAGCTTTGCGGGAGGATTCATGGCCTCCCTTGCTGCAGATCTTGAGCTGAAACCGGGGCATCTTCGGCGTGCTATGGCGTATGGTACAGTTGTTGCAAGTCTTACAGTCGAGGGATTCGGGTTGGATCGGCTGCGGACCACCACCCGCAAGGAAATTGATCATCGCCTAGAACAATACCGTCAAATGCTTGCGTTTTGATGCGTTGGTTGTTTTTCGCACGTGTCATGGATGAGTAGGGCAGGTACCTCCTGCCCCACTTATATTTGGCTTTATTCAGATCCTGATAAGTTAATTTGCCATCACATATGGTTGATTACGGCGGAACCGAATTCGCTGCATTTCACTTCTTTGGCCCCTTCCATCAGGCGGGCGAAATCATAGGTGACGGTCTTCGCTGCTATCGCACCGTCCATTCCCTTGATAATCAGGTCAGCAGCTTCGGTCCATCCCATGTAGCGGAGCATCATTTCCCCGGAGAGGACAACTGAACCAGGGTTGACCCGATCCAAGTTGGCATATTTCGGGGCGGTGCCATGAGTTGCTTCAAACACGGCATGCCCAGTTACGTAGTTGATATTCCCGCCCGGAGCTATTCCAATGCCACCCACTTGGGCGGCCAAAGCGTCCGACAGGTAATCACCGTTCAGGTTAAGAGTAGCTATCACGTCAAACTCATCAGGACGGGTCAGGACCTGCTGAAGTGTGATGTCTGCTATGGCATCTTTGACTAAGATTTTACCGGAAGCCAAAGCCTCTTTTTGCTCTTGGTTTGCCGCCGCTTCACCTTTTTCCTTCTTGGTTCTTTCCCATTGTTCCCATGTGTAGACCTTGGAACCAAATTCCTTTTCAGCGAGAGCATATCCCCATGTTCGGAAAGCACCTTCAGTGAACTTCATGATGTTTCCCTTATGGACAAAGGTCACGCTTTTCCGCTTGTTTGACAGTGCATACTCCAGAGATGAGCGAATCAAACGCTCGCTTCCCTCGCGGGATACCGGCTTAATGCCGATACCACAGGTTGAGGGGAACCGGATTTTGCCAAATTCCTTGGGAAAGTTTTCCTGGAAAAGCTTGAGGAACTTTTGGTTCGCTTCTGATCCTTCTTCAAATTCAATACCAGCGTAGATGTCTTCGGTATTTTCACGGAAGATCACCATGTCAACCTTCTCGGGGTGCTTGACAGGTGACGGCACTCCTTTGAACCAGCGTACTGGGCGTAGGCAGACATATAAATCTAGCAATTGACGAAGCGCCACATTCAGCGACCGGATGCCTCCGCCGACCGGAGTGGTGAGCGGGCCTTTGATACCGACGAGAAAGTCACGGAAAGCGTCGACTGTGGCATCAGGGAGCCAAGTATTGAATTGAGTGAAAGATTTTTCACCTGCGTACACTTCCAACCATGAGATCTTTCGCTTGCCACCATAGGCTTTGGCCACCGCCGCATCCAAAACGCGAACAGATGCGCGCCAGATATCGGCACCGGTTCCGTCCCCTTCAATAAATGGAATGATCGGATTCTCGGGTACGGACAGTATCCCGTTCTTAATGGTGATGCGATCGCCCGAGGGGACCTGATATCGAACATTGCTCATGTTTCAGATTTCCTGGTGAAGGCTGAATTCTTTCCGCCAGCATAGGGATTGTGGGAAGGAAATAAAGGGGCGTCGAATTCAACCGTTATTTGTCAAACTGAAAGTCTCCGCGACGGCCCTATTGAGAACCCTGCCTCCCCGGATGTTAATACCCTGCCTCAGGCCTGGTTGGTCAATCACTGCCAAATCAAGCCCCTTGTTGGCGATTTGGAGGATGTAGGGAAGGGTGACATTGGTGAGAGCGTGGGTGCTTGTCCTGCCAACGGCACCAGGCATGTTTGTGACGCAGTAATGCACGATGTCGTCAACTATGAATGTCGGGGCATGGTGAGTGGTGGGGTGGGATGTCTCAATGCATCCGCCTTGATCAATGGCGACATCGATGATGACCGCCCTTGGTCGCATGGATTTAAGATCTTCCCTTTTAACCAATCTGGGAGCCTTTGCCCCCGGAATCAGCACGGCACCTATAACCAGATCGGCATGCTTAAGACTGTCAAGAATGTTGTGCCTGTCGGAAAACAAGGTGGTGACATTTCTGGGCATGACATCGTCGAGATAACGCAGGCGATCGAGATTCACATCCAATATGGTCACATTCGCGCCAAGTCCTGCCGCAACCTTGGCGGCGTTCGCGCCTACCACGCCACCCCCTAGGATCACCACATGGGCTGGCAAAACGCCCGGAACTCCACCCAGCAGGATTCCCCTGCCTTCAAATGGACGTTCCAAATACTTGGCTCCTTCCTGAATGCTCATCCTGCCGGCTACTTCGCTCATGGGGGTAAGAAGGGGTAGACCGCCCTTGCTGTCGCGGATGGTTTCATAAGCGATGGCTGTCGCCCCGGAGGCCATCACTGCCCGGGTCAGTCGTTCATCTGCTGCAAAATGAAAAAATGTCAGGATTACTTGGTCAGTGCGCATGAGGGGCCATTCTGACTCCTCCGGTTCCTTGACCTTGATGATGAAATCAGCGTGGTTCCACACTTCAGGAGCGGTTGAAACGATTTCAGCCCCATGCCTGGCGTATTCGTCGTCTGCGATTCCGCTTCCTTGTCCGGCTCCTGTCTCGATCAAAACCCGGTGACCAAGCCTTGCGAGTTCCTCAACACCCACGGGAAGAAGGCCTACTCTGTATTCATGAGTTTTCTGTTCCTTGGGAACGCCCACAGTCAGCGCGCGTGTCATTCGCAAGGCTCCTTGCAAAAGTCTCAGCCAAATCTTTTCTTATATTAGCACCATGCCAAGCAGCGCAGTTTTTTACCTGATGGTCGTTTTGTGGCTGGTTTCAGCCGCCTGGCATGTGACAGTCGTCGAGATGCCACACTGGTTTGCCGGTGATCCGCCGGCGACCGGAATCGCACTGAGCGACGAGACCACCGCCGGGTCGGCTCCATCCCTGTTTTCCGCATGGTTTAATGGTGAAAAAGTTCTGACGGGAAAACTCTCGCTTGAGTTTATTCCTGAGAATGACTCATTTTCGTTGCAATTCGACCTGACTTCAGGTGGAAAAAAGACCATTCCGGGTAGATTGTTAAAGCTCAATGCCAACCTGGCCCTGGAAAGGGCTGGAACCCTACTGTCATCGGAGGGAGAAATTGATCAAGGATTGGCGGTTCATCGATTTTCTCTTGTCAGGCTCGGGCGAACGGTTCAGGCGGAGCAATCATTCGAAACCAAGGGGTTGGCCGGGCTTTCAGGGCGACTACCCGTCAGGTCGTTACCTTGGAAAGTTGTTTCTGGGAGGCCGGTGATATGCCCATTTGTGCCGTCGTGGAGATGGCCGGACCTTTATTGCGGTCAAAAATGGATTTCAACCTTGGTTGACCCCGTGGGGGACATTCTCCGAGGAAACCAAGGTGATCTCAGCGGTACAATCATTGTTTGCGAGGTGGCGCGTGAGATGGAGACTCCGCCACGAACACTCAAGCAACCACCTTGCCACAGGATTGATGCCTCCACCATCGACTTGTCCATATCCGTTTGGGTGCTTCCCAAGACTGGTAAAGTCGTCGCCCAGCGTCTCGCCTTGAGCAAGGATGAAATTTGGGAGTTCATTATTGAGGAAATGCCATGACCCATGTGGTCGCTGATCCGCGCGTTCAGTTACGGGAAGTTTCCCGCCGCTATGGTGAACATTGGGCTGTGCGTGACCTTTCCCTTGATTTGCGCGAAGGCGAGTTGTTCGCATTTTTGGGTCCAAATGGTGCCGGCAAAACCACGACGATCAAAATGCTGTGCGGATTGCTCAGGCCTACCTCCGGTTCGATAACCGTATGCGGACATGATTTGGCGACTGATGGACTCGCCGCCCGGGCCAACCTCAGTTATGTGCCGGACCTTCCATTCTTGTATGAGCACCTGACCGGTTTGGAATTCTTGGAATTGGTTGCTCAGTTGCATGGAATGCCAGAGGAAAAGACACGGGAGAGAATCGCGACAGTTACCAAACAATTTGAGCTCGACAAATTCCGGGACCAAATCACCTTGCGCTACAGCCACGGCATGCGGCAACGAACAGTTTTTGCAGCGGCATTGCTCCACGAGCCCAAGGTTTTGGTTGTGGACGAACCGACAGTGGGCCTTGATCCTCGAAGTGTCAGGCAGCTTAAGGATTTATTGCGGGAATTAGTGCGTTGTGGAACCACGATTTTCCTTTCTTCCCATTCCTTGGATGTAGTGCAGGAATTGGCGGATCGCATCGGCATTATCAGTGGTGGGCGATTAATCGGTTGTGGTTCCATTGAAGAACTGAGGTCGCAAGCTTCCCTAGCCGGCCCGCTGGAGGAAGTCTTTCTCAAACTCACCGAGGAAGCTGAAGAGGTGGAGTCAGGATGATTGCCAAGTCGCCTGATGCCAAGCTAGGTACCTTCCTGATACTCCGCATTCGCCAAGCCCGCCATCAGTTGGCGGAGTTGCATGGCGAAGGATGGATCAAGGTTGCCAGCATAGGCATATCCTGTAGTTTCGTGGCCATTTTTGCCTTTGTGGTGGCCTTGGCTGGATTCCATTTCTTAGGCCGTCAGAAACTTCCGTTGGGAGGTGACATTGTCGGGCTTTTGCTTGATATGTTTTTTTTCGCCCTTTCAGGCCTTCTTGTTTTTTCAGGGGGGTTGGTTCTTTACGGCTCGCTTTATGACTCTCAGGAGGCGGCATTTCTTCTCAGCAAGCCAGTGCCAGATGATCGGGTGTATGCTCATCAGTTCATCGGGGCCCTTGCGGTTTCAAGCGCTGCCTTCGCCCTTCTAGCTCTTCCATTGCTGCTTGCTTATGGAATATCGATAAAGGCCAGTGGCTTATATTATTTACTTTTACCATTTTATTTTGTTCTTTTTCCTTTGGCTCCGGCAAGCCTTGGCGGGATCATTTGCCTCGGCTTGGTTCGTTGGATGCCCAATCGTCGGAAGGAAGCCCTTGCGGTATTGATCGCGTTGATTGTGATTTCCGGATTGGTCTGGCTTGGAACTGGTTTATACCGCCTGAGGCCAGGGGCGACCTCTTCGGATGACGAGGCTCTAAACGAAGTGCTCGGCCATGTCCGGTTCGCCTCTTCAACCATGTTACCCAGTCACTGGATGGGAAGGGGATTGCGCCACGCTGCTCGCGGTGAGTGGGAACCAGCGTTTCGCTATTTAGCCATGTTGGCAAGCGCTGGCAGCGCAGTTTTTTGCCTGTCGGCATGGTTTGCCCGGCATTGGTATCGAATTGGATTGGACAGGCTTTCGCAACGGGGGCGAAAGGAATTCCGCCAACGATTCATTTGGATGGATCAATTGCCCAGATATGTACCCGGAATTGGTTATGCGGAACGCGCCTTGCTGTTGAAAGATTTCAGGACATTTCGTCGCGATCCCCGTCAATGGGGCCAAATGTTGGTTTTTTTGGTTTTGCTCGGTTTTTATTTTTCTTCGCTCAGGCGCATGTTCCCCGGTGACATCGGGTGGGTTTTCAGGAACGGACTAAGTCTGATGAACCTGATGGTGGTGGGAATGCTTCTTTGCGCGTCTTGTGGCCGGTTTATTTTTCCTTTGATAAGCCTCGAGGGGAAACGGGTTTGGTTGTTGGGATTAACACCCTTGCCAAGATGGGCTTGGCTGCGTGGCAAAATGGCCTTTTCATTGGTTATCTGCCTTGTTTTTTCCATGCCTCTACTCCTTTACAGCGATGTGTCTCTTCGCATGCCTCCTGAATTGGTGCTACTGCATCAACTTTCAGCCTTTGGCCTCTCTTTAGGATTGAGCGGTTTGTCGGCTGGTTTAGGTGCCGTCTGGCCAAATTTCCTTGAAAAGGATCCTTCCAAGATTGCCGTAGGATATGGCGGAACCTTATCACTCATTATCGGTTTGGTTTTTCTGCTCGCCGTTGTTGGATTGGCGAGTGTTCCGTGGCATGTGATCGCCGGGATCACCAATAATAATTTTCCGTTGTGGGGTTGGATTATTGTCGCCCCTGGTGTGGTCCTCGGCGCCGTGCTTGTATTTCTTGCGGTGTCGGTGCCGCTCAAATTGGGAAGCATCAACTTGGATCGACAGGAATTTTGATGAGTCAAGTTAGTATTATTGATCTTGCGTGCTTGTTATTGAGCAAACGACCAGACTGATTCGATCAGGGGATATGGAGGTTTGGAATGTACAATCGTCGCGAATGGGTTCATGGTGGGAGTATGCTCCTCGCGGCAGGTTGGACCTTAAGGTCGCAAGGATGGTTCGCTGAGGAGTTGACCCGCACCCCTGCACAAACGGAAGGGCCTTTCTACCCGAATAAACTTCCCCTCGACACGGACAACGACCTGATCATCATCAACAATTCCATCAGCACTGCTGTGGGAACAATCACCCACCTTTATGGAAAGCTCATGGATACCAAGGGCAATCCTGTGAAGAATGCGGTCGTCGAAATCTGGCAGGTTGACAATAATGGAGCCTATCTTCACTCTGGAACCAGTAATAAGGAAAAACGGGATGGAAATTTTCAGGGCTTTGGCAGGTTTTTGACCGGTTTGTCTGGTGAATACTATTTCAGAACCATCAAGCCAGTTCCCTACCCTGGAAGAACTCCTCACATCCATGTGAAGGTTAGGAGAAACGATAGAACCCTTCTTACAACCCAGTGTTACATCAAAGGGGAGGAGCGCAACGCGCGCGATGGTATTTATCGATCGATTCGTGATCCAAAGCAATCGGCGGCCGTCACTATCCCCTTTGATTTACTTTCGGGTTCAAAAATTGGGGAATTGGTAGCCAGATTCGATATCGTGCTTGGGTTCA
Source organism: uncultured bacterium (assembly GCA_963923445.1). Classification (GTDB taxonomy): domain Bacteria; phylum Planctomycetota; class Planctomycetia; order Gemmatales; family Gemmataceae; genus REEB421. The sequence continues at coordinate 12,200 of CAWUNZ010000008.1, read as the reverse complement.
CTCCTGAGATGGAGTGATGTGTTTTGTCGGCTTGTGATCAGGCGTTTTTGGTCTTCGCGAGAGATATTCCAGATTTGGGGATTGCCGGCTGCATTTCAAAGGATTGAGAGCGGACCACCTCGCGAATCAGGAATGTGGGCCTTCCTTTCACCTCCAGAAAAATCCTTCTTAGGTATTCCCCTATGATCCCCAAGGAAAGCAACTGAACCGAACCAAAGAACAGTACCACGACCATGGTGCTTGCCCACCCTTCAGGCGGTTTCTGTCCGATGATCGCCCGTCCCAGCACCCACCCGATCAGCATGAGCGCGGTGGCGCAGCTTCCCAGGCCAAGGTAGGTGATCAAGTTGAGCGGGGCACTGCTGAAGCTGATCAATCCATCCATTGCAAGTCGGATCAGTGCCTTTAGCGTGTATTTGGGTTTTCCTGCCTCCCTTCCGGCCCGCTCATAATGCAGCCCTTCCTGACGGAACCCGACAAATGATCTTAAGCCTCGAATAAATCGTTGGCGTTCTGGTAACGCCAAGAGGGCATTCACAACTTTTCGATCCATCAATCCGAAATCTCCGCTGTCGAGCGGGATTTCGATATCACTCAGCCTTTGCAGGAGCCTGTAGAAGGAGGAATACGCTAATCGTTTGAGAAAACTTTCTTTCCGTTTAGTTCTAATCGCATAGACGACATCAATACCCTGTCTCCAGCGTTCGATAAATTGTGCCAGGACTTCCGGCGGGTCTTGGAGGTCTCCATCCATGACGATGACCGCGTCACCCGTTGCTTGTGCGATTCCGGCCGAAACCGCTGCTTGATGACCGAAGTTCCTGCTGAGTTGGACACCAACCACGCGGGGGTCGGAATGAGCCAGCATGTGAACCATCATTTCGGTGTCGTCGGTGCTCCCATCATTTACGAAGACCAGTTCCGCCTCAACCTCGAGTGGATCGAGGGAGGATCTTAAGCGCTTGTGCAATTCAATGAGGTTTTCCTCTTCATTGAAGAGCGGAACCACCACGCTGATTTTGGGGAAATGATACATATGCGAGAAAACCAAGGCGTATGTTTCAATCAAGACGGCAAGAATACTTCACGCCGGAATCGATCTTGAAATCAATTGCAAAGATTGATGGCGAGTTTCAGCATGGCGGGCCGGGGATTTCCGGCCTTTTTCCAACGACACGGTTTCGCTCGTCCACAAAGATCACCTTAGGGAGATAGTTTTCCAAGTTGTTGGATGTAAGCCACTGAAATGTGGCCACAATGATCAGATCCCCCGCACTGGCCAGATGGGCCGCGGCACCGTTGACGCACATGACTCCAGAATTAGCTTGTCCCTCAATGGCGTAGGTCCTGAAACGAGTCCCTCTGGTCACATTCCAGACCCTCACTTCCTCCCCGGGAAGGATATCGGCCTCTCGCATGAGCACCGAATCCATGGTGAGGCTGCCCTCATAATGGAGTTCCGCTTGGGTTACGGTTGCCCTGTGAATCTTCGACCTGAGAAAAGAACGCATCGATCCGCTTGCGGACATGGCCTTCCTGATTTCTGGAAGCAAACGCTTGCGGGTTACTGCTTCCCACTAAGGTTCCGAACTTCCTTTCATGCCGTCGTAAGGCATGTTACTAGCGGATAAGTAACCGATGGAGAGCGATTTCCTCAAGACGGATGCGGCCGTCGGCCAACCGCTCGGGTCTGGGAAGTCTACCGCGGACCTGGTTTCGATGTGACCATCAAGAAAGGAAGCATTTGCCAGGTTTGAGGCATGGCGGAAATGGGTGGTGGGTTGGGGAGTTCCGGCAAGCGTGGCGTACGGAGACGCCAATGCATAGGATTCTTGCGCGTTGGGGGATGGCCAAGTGCTGATCAATGCGGAATCTGAAAAGACAAATGTTCCAGAGGTGGAGGCGAAGTCCGCCATGCGTCTGGTGATGGTCCTGGGTTGGTTCCAGTTGGGGGAAACCCAATAAGTGGTGCCGAGGCAACGGTTGTATCCATACCCTCCTGTAAGGCCGCTGTATTGGCTTGCCAGCAGGTTTTGTGGGAGGCTTGGGCAGGCAAGAACCTTCGTATTTCCCTCGAAGTAAGGTGATAGGACACCTGTAAGCGGATTCAGGTTGTTGTTTGGGTCAACCGTTCCAAACCAATATGTGGTGCTGTAGGGCCAATTGGAAGGATTGGGGGTGGTGAAACTCGGAGGCATTTTTTGGAAAGCGCCCTCGTAGTTGAGAACAGCCAATGTCACCTGCTTCAGGTTATTAGCGCATGTCATTCGGTTAGCGGCTTCTCGTACTTTTTGAACGGCAGGCACGAGAAGGCCAATCAGAACTGCGATGATTGCGATCACGACCAAGAGTTCGATTAATGTGAAGCCTTGGCGATTTTGCGCCCTCTTCAAATAAATCAACATGGGCCTCTCCTTCCGCCAAGTCCGGGCGGCGTGAGATGGCTGTTCGTCGCGCAAAGATAGGAAGAAGGGAAGGAACCGGTAACACCGGTCATTCCTGTTCCCATCCACCCGGGTCCGGGGCGACGGTCAACCACAAAAATAAAACGGGCAGGTATTCTGGCTTCCGGGCTAGTCGGATTAAAGTTCCGACTTCCACTCGATCAGCCTTCCCGGGGATCTTCCCCAGTGGCCTCGCCAATCATTGGCGAACGATGAATGGTTGGTCCCAGTTACAGCGGCGGCCCCGCGACGGATTTTCACCGTCTTCCCATTTGCTTCCCGGGCGACAAGCCCGAGAAACCCGTCCAATCGTTGATATAGAGGTGAATCAGTCCCGGCAAGCCTTGACCCCATTCAGGCTAGGGGGCTTGAGCGTTGCTTGATGGATCCAGAAACGATCACGAGTTCCGCTCTTGAGCGAACCTTCCATCCTCCGAAAGGACAATTTCGGCTTTTCGATTTGAATTTGGTCGGGTCGATTTTCCATTCCACCGCGGGGTCAATCACCGTCACATCGGCAATAGCGCCCGGGGCCAAGGTTCCCCGGTCGATTCCGAGAACGCTCGCTGGGGCGATCGTCATCATTTTGATCATCCCGGGCCAATCAAGATGTCCTGGTTCAATCAGAGCCTTAACGGAAACGGGAAGAAAGGTTTCAAGCCCGATGATGCCATTGGGGGCCTGATCGAATTCCCGGGTTTTTTTCTCAACGGCATGGGGAGCATGGTCCGTGGCCAAGACCTCCAGTGTTCCATCCTTGAGACCGGAGATAAGAGCGTCCACATCGGATTGCGCTCGTAGGGGCGGCGCCATCTTGAAGTTTGCGTCGAAAGTGCGGAGACATTCGTCAGTCAGTGTCAGATGGTGCGGGCAGGCTTCGCCCGTGACCCTGATTCCCTTCCTTTTGCCTTGTCTGATCAGTTCAACGCTTCCCGCGGTGGAAACATGGAGGATGTGGATGTGGGCCCCAGTGATTTCGGCCAAGGCGATTTCCCGGTAAACCATGATCTCCTCGGCGGCCGAGGGCATTCCCTTGAGACCGAGTCGGACCGAAACCGCGCCCTCATGCATGACTCCTCCCTTGGTCAGTTCCAAGTCTTCGGAGTGGCTGAGTATCGCCTTTCCCAAGCCGCGGGCGTATTCCATAGCCCTGCGCATGACTTCCGAACTCGTGACCGGCGTTCCGTCATCGGTGAACGCCACGGCGCCTCCCTGAACCAAGCCGCCCATTTCGGATAGCTCGTTACCCTGGCGATTTTTCGTTATCGCACCTATCGGGAAAACATTCGCCAGATTGGCACGGCGGGCCTGCTGAATCACGAATTCAGCGGCCGATTGGCTGTCCAGGGCCGGTTCCGTGTTGGGCATGCAGGCCACCGAGGTGACGCCTCCGGCAATGGCGGAAGCCACGCCCGTGGCAATCGTCTCGTCCTCCTCGCGGCCAGGCTCGCGAAGGTGAACATGCATGTCGATCAAACCCGGGCAGACTATCTTTCCAGAGCAATCAACCACCTCGTGGGCGGTTCGGCCTTTGCCATCACCTATTCCGATGATTCTTTCACCCTCGATCCATAAATCGGCAATACGGTCAGTCTTTGAAGCCGGATCGATCACGCGTCCGCCGCGCAGGCAAAGGGCGTTGTGAGGCGACATAGTTTTCTCCCTTTGGTGAAATAAATCGATTACCAAGTGCCAGGAATTTCACGCGCAGAGTTCCAGCCGGCCGCGCCAATGACCCCTCCACCGGGATGGGTTCCTGAAACACAGAGGTAAAGCTCCTTACGGGCATGCGGTAGCTGGCCGTACCCGGGTGCGGGACTTGGATAGGCTCCAGCGTCCCTGGTGTAGAATTTTGCTATTTCAGACAAATTCTGCCGTGCGTCCGAAACAAGGAACAAATGTCTGCCGTCCGGCAGCGGAGTGAATGACGGCGTATTCCGTTTAAGCATGGTGAAACCATGCTTTTCTAATTCCAGATCCCTAATAATGTCCTTGCGGAATAAGCTGTTCACATAGGCCGTGGTGGATACGCGGAATCCATCAAAAACATCGGTTTCGGTGACGCAGGTACCGCCCACCAAGTGACGCCGTTCCAGCACCAAAACCTGCTTGCCGAAGCGGGCCAAGTAGGCGGCGGTGGGAACGCCGTTGTGGCCTTCCCCGATGATGATGGCGTCGTGATGGCGCATGAACCGCACCCTGATTTCTCGTATTTTCCGCATTGTATTGAAGGTTCGGCTTGCAGGTGCCGATTGTTTATGTGTACAAAAGATCACTATTTCTTGGCGCGCGGAGCCCTGCGTGGCTATTTGCTTGCAGTCGCACAGCTGGTGGTCATTCATGGAAGGCGTGGCCTCGCCTTCGGCGCTTGTCACCGCCGCATGCCGTCGGGGAATTCGTGTTCTGGCTCTGACCGACACGAACGGCCTGCATGGAGCTTTGGAGTTTATTGACGCCGCTTCTGCCCAAGGCGTTCGGCCCGTGGTCGGGGCGACCTTGGTGCTGGGAGGGCAGCGCTTGGTGGTTCTTGCCGGCGAGGCGTCCGGGTGGGCAACCTTGTGCCGTTTGCTGACTCGCGTGCGTTTGAGCGGTCGTGTTCCTGGAGAACTTGCGGCTGACCCGCATGAATTGGTGGCCGATTGTCATGCTGGAATCCACGCGCTTGTTTCCCATGCTTCGGGACTTCAGCGGTTGGCCCCTTTAATGCCAGGCCGTGTTTGGGCGCTGGTGGTTCGTCCGGCGCCTCGCGGCGCCCCAGTGGGTGAGGAATGTCGCTTGCTCGCGGCGGCGGAGCGTTTGCGAGTTCCTGTAGTGGCCGGTTCCGGTGGAGTGTTGCTGACCCGGCAAGACCAGCACAGGCATCGTCTGCTTGAAGCCGTTGCCACCGGGCGTCTGCTTGACCAGACGGAATCCACCCGGTGGGCGCCCGCGAACACGATCTTGGGGCCCGACGGGCTGGCGAGGCGTTTCGCTGATATTCCACAAGCGGTTGAAAACTTAAGTCGTTTGGTGGCCGCCATCGACGACGACATTGTTCCCCGACGCCTCATCCTGCCAAAACCACATTTGCCGTTTGGATCGCCTGAGGGGCAGGTGCTTCGGCGCGCTTGCGAGCGGGGGCTTGCGGCCCGCGGACTTCTTGGACGCGCGGACGCGCGTTCAAGGTTGGATCTGGAATTGCGAATCATCGGTGATGCCGGACTGGATGGGTATTTTTTGATTGTCCGGTCGATTGCACGCCACGCGCGGCGCATGGGGCACACCTTGGCATTGCGTGGCAGCGCTGGCAACTCGCTGGTTTGCTATTTGGTTGGCATCACGGATGTCGATCCCCTGAGGTTCGACCTGGCGTTCGCGCGGTTTCTTCATCCCGGCCGGCCTGATTTGCCCGACATAGACCTCGATTTTGACTGGAAGGTGCGTGAAGAGGTGATCGACTGGGTCACCCGGCGGCACGGCCCGCGCCGTTGTGTTCGCATATGCTCCTACCAGTTCCTTCAAGCAAGGTCGTCATTTCGGGAAGCGTGCAAAATTCACGGCCTTTCCGAGGCGCAGGTTGCTCTGCTGCCCGCTGGGATGGACGAGAAAGTCGCCCAGGCGATCGAGAGGCCGGGGGATTTGCCCACCCCTCCTGCCAACTTTCCGCTGGAGTCGCAACGCTGGCCCAGGTTGGTCGCGGACGCGCGCCTTTTGCTGGGGCAACCCCGGCACCTTTCGCTGCATCCCGGGGGGATCGTGATGGCGTCCGGACCCATGGACGAACACACGCCTCTGGAATGCTCGGAAACCGGCGGACTGATGACACAGTTCGACAAGGACGGCGTTGAGCGCATGGGGTTGGTGAAGATCGACCTTTTGGGAAACCGGGCGCTCGGGGCCTTGGATGAATCCGGCAAGATCTTGCGCGCGCAGGGCCTGAATCATGCGGTGGTTCCCGATGATGATCCCGCCACCCTCGACTTGGTTCGCCATGGCGACACGCTTGGCGTGGTTCAGCTCGAATCGCCGGCGATGCGTCATCTGTTGACCCAGATGCGGCCGCGGGGTGTCGAAGAGGTTGTGGAATCGTTGGCCTTGGTGCGCCCAGCCGCGTCGGGAATTGGGGCCAAGGAGCGGTTTGTGCGGCGAAGGCGCGACATGGAACCCGTCGATGCCATTCCGGAACCGCTGCTGCGTGCTTTACCGGCAACCGGCGGAATGATGGTGTTCGAGGATGATGCTTTGCGGCTGATTCAGTTGTTAACCGGTTGGAGTGACATGGAATCCAGCCGGTTTCGCAAGCGCATCGCCAAGCATCGCACGGTGGATGAGGCGGAGGAATTGCGCGCGCTGTTCCTTCCGGCCGTGTCGCGCAGCGGATTGTCCATGAAGGAGGCCGAAGAACTGTGGAACCAGTTGGCCAAGTTCAACAAATATTCCTTTTGCAAAAGCCACGCTGTCAGCTATGGGTTGATCGCATGGCGTTCCGCTTGGCTGAAGGCACATCATCCCGCCGCATTTTGGGCGGGCGCCCTCAACAACAACGGAGGCTGTTATCCCGCGTGGGTTTATGTGGAAGCCGCTCGCCGCGGGGGGTTGGCGATTCTTCCTCCATGTGTCAATCGGTCGGATGAGTCCTTTGTGGTGGAGGATGGGGGATTGCGTGTCGGTCTAGGGCGCTTGGCCGGCTTGCCAGCGGAATTTCTTCGTCGACTTTTGGCTGAGCGCCGTCTGCAAGGTCGATACGAAAGCGCTGAAGACCTTCGGCGGCGGCTGAGGCCCGGGTCGGAAACTTTTCGCCTGCTGGCGCGCGCTGGAGCCTTGGATGGAATTGAGGGTGAGCGACGCGCCATGCTTCTCGACACGGCTTGGAAGGAGCGGCTGGGGAGTCGCTCAGGCGACCGAGAGATGTTTCCTCGCGATATTGCCCCGAATTGGAAACCACCGCCCGGATCATGGCTTGAGATTGCCGCGGAGGCTTTCGCCGTCTTGGGGTTCACCGTTGATCGACCGCTGCCGGACCTTTTTTCCCCTTGGTGGCCGACGGAAGCGGGATTGACCCTGGCGGCGGATTTATCGCGTTTGGTTGGACGGAAGGTCAGCGTGGCTGGTTTGTTCGCCACAGGCCGCGACACCCATACCGCCCATGGGAAACCGATGCAGTTTGTGACGCTGGTGGACCGCTCCGGCGAGGCGGATATCAGCCTTTTTCCTGGGACTTGTGCCCCGTTGCGTCAATGGCATCTCGGGCCTTGGTTGGTCACCGGCATCGTGGAGAACCAGTACGATGCCATCACCTTGACCGCCCAGTCGGTGCGCCCGCTGAGGCGTCCGGGGGTGGAGGTGCCAATAAAGATGGGTGAACCGTGCGCCGTTGGAGCCTGAAGGCAAGGGTGGTGATTCCCGTCCAGGGGCAACCCCACTCGGGAGGGGTGATCACCATCGAAGGTGATCGGATCGCCGGCGTTGGACCAATCGGCCCGGCAGATATTGATTTGGGTGATGTCGCGGTGGTCCCGGGATTGGTGAACGCTCATGCGCATTTGGACCTTTCCGACTGCGAACGCCCTCTGAACATGGAGGGTACTTTCGCGGATTGGATCGGTCGTGTGATCCGCCACCGGAATCGTCAAGGCGCCAAACCAGATGCCGCCATTCGGATGGGAATCGATGAGATTCTGAAGACAGCTACCACACTAGTCGGGGATATCAATTCAACGGCAGACTCTAGGGAGCTACTGGAAAAATCGCCGATCGACGCCGTGGTGTACCGGGAGGTGATTGGGGTCGACGCCCAAAGAGCGGAATCCAGTTGGATGGAAATGGAAAAATGGCTTTCCGCCACCAATCCCGATGGGAAGGTCTTGTCGGGAATCAGTCCTCATGCGCCATACAGCACCCGAATCGATTTGATGCTGAAGGCGGCAGGATCAGGGTTGCGGACTCAGATTCACTTGGGAGAAACGACGGAGGAATTTGATTTTCTCACACGCCGCTCAGGCCCATTGGTGGAACTTCTTGCACGCTTGGGGCTCGATGCAACAACGGATCTGGCGAATTCCTTCGAGGCGGTTTTGCGAGCCTTGCCCGGTGCTTCTGTGGTGCATGCGAATGTTTTGTCAGTTGATGATTGTGTACGAGGTGGAAGAAGCGTGATCCATTGTCCGGCAACTCACCGGCAATTCGGGAGAATGCCATTTTCGTTGAATTGTTTGGTGTCGGCGGGTGTGAATGTTGGATTTGGGACGGACAGTCGGGCCAGCAGTCCGACACTGAATCTTGGAGAGCACTTGTCACACCTCATGGAAGGCCCTGAATCCCTGGCCCCATTGGAAATCCTCCGCTGCGCGACTTCAGGGGGAGCCAAGGCATTGGAGTTGGATTCCGACCACGGGGACATAACCGTTGGGAAATTCGCCAATTTGGTAGTGGTTCCATTTGTTAAAGAAGCGGACCGGTGGGAGGAAGTGATAGAGGGTTTGGCCAACCCCCGCGCCGTCCTATGGCGTGGAAAATGGCGGGAAAACACCGTATTGGCCAAGCCAGCGTGACTTGGCTGGAATCATGCAGCAGAATGCAGGCACGGTTGGCCCGGGAAGTGTTGCGGAGACCGATTCGCGGTGCTTGGCCAAGTGGGGATCATGCCGATGCGTTTGGGTAATTTGGCGTTTGTGCTTCACGCGCATCTTCCTTTTGTGCGACACCCGGAACACCCGGAATTCCTTGAAGAAGACTGGTTGTTTGAAGCTCTCACTGAAACATACCTGCCGTTGATCCAAATGTTGGATGGATTGGAAGCTGACGGGGTCGACTGGCGGTTGACCATGTCCGTCACCCCCACTTTGGCAGCCATGTTTGCCGACCCCATGCTTCAGGACCGTTACCAAGATCGCCTAAAAAGGCTGGTGGAATTAGCAACAAAGGAGTTGGAACGAACGCGGTGGGAACCAGAATTCCACCACCTCGCAAGAGTTTACCTGGAACGGTTCACCCAGTGCCAAAGCTTGTATGAGCGTCTTGGCAGAAACCCGGTTTCGGCATTCCGACGCCTTTCCGCAACGGGACGACTCGAACTCATCGGTTGTGCAGCTACCCACGCTTATCTGCCCCTGATGGCACCCAATCCGAAATCCCAAATCGCCCAGGTGGAAATCGGCTGCAGGGAATTCGAAAGGCACTTCGGGTTGCGGCCAAGGGGTATGTGGCTGCCTGAGTGCGGGTATACCCCGGGGTTGGATCAAGTCCTCCGGAACTGTGGAATCGAGTATTTCTTTGTCGATACCCATGGAGTCCTGCTGGCGGAACCCCGTCCTCGTTATGGCGCCTTTGCTCCCATTAAATCGCCTGAAACAGGTGTGATGGCTTTTGGTCGGGATCAGGAATCAAGCCGGCAGGTATGGAGCAAGGTAGAGGGATATCCTGGAGATCCCTGGTATCGCGATTTCTACCGGGATATCGGGTTTGATTTGGATTATGAATATGTGAGGCCCTATCTCAATCCGTTCGGCGAACGGGGAGCCATCGGGGTCAAGTACTATCGGATCACGGGAGCCGGGGATTCCAAGCTACCCTACGATCCCGGCATGGCGCGGATGAGAGCGGCGGAGCATGCCGCCAATTTCCTATTTAATCGTGAAAAGCAAGTTGAGTGGATTGCGGGCGCGATGGACGGCAAAGTTCCCTTGCTTGTGGCTCCATATGATGCCGAACTTTTCGGACATTGGTGGTACGAGGGACCCATTTGGCTGGAGGAAGTCTTTCGTCAGGCTGCCAACCGGGCCCGCGGGATTGTCCTCACCACGCCCATGCGACATGTGGAATCGGAGGGCATCGCCCAAGTGGCATGCCCGGCTTTTTCATCCTGGGGCGAGGGTGGCTACAGCACCTTTTGGCTCAATGGCAACAACGACTGGATTTATCCCCACCTTCAGGAAATGGCGACGCGGATGGAGAAATTGGCGAACCTCCATCAGAATCCTCCCGCCTTGATTCATCGGGCGCTGAATCAGGCGGCACGGGAACTGATGCTGTCTCAATCAAGCGACTGGGCATTTTGCATGACCACCGGTTCCCATGCCGAATATGCCGTGAACCGTGTGCGCGATCATACTTTGGCTTTTATCGAATTGGAAAAACAGGTGTTGTCTGGCATGATTGATTCAGCATGGCTATCAGTGGTGGAATCGAAAAACAATCTTTTCCCAGACATTGATTATAGGGTGTTTGCCTGAGCTGTTAAAAAGTTTTCAGATATTCGATGACTTCAAAGACTTCAGTTTCAGAAAGATGATCTCCAAACAGATGTCCCCCGTTACCTCGACCCTTGAGCGTCGTGTTGTAAACTTTTCGTTGGTCAATCGGCTTGGCTGATTTGATAGCCGCTGGTTCAACGATTCGCGTTTTCCAGCCGATTTTTTCCCAATCATAAGCATGTGAGTCGGTCTGAAACGATCTTGTGAAGACCTTGGGGCGTTGGCTTGATCGGAGAAGGTGCCATAGTGTTGGGACAGACCCATTGTGCAGGTAAGGCGCAGTTGCCCAGATTCCATCCAAGGGCGGCGCTTGATAACCGGAAGTCAGCCTGGCTTTGAGTGGTGCGTTTCCGCCGGAAGGTATTTCCCTGCTGAACCAGCTATTATTGTAAAAATCACCGAATGCCTTGGGGACACCGGCATGGCGAGTTGGATCGGTGCCTATCTTTTCCAGGGGAATTACTTTGCCAGGGTAGGTTTCGGGCTCTCCACGGTCACCATGGCATTCGGCGCAATTCCGGGCGTAAACAGTCTTGCCATTGGCCGCCTTCAGTTGATCGATTTTTCCTGGAAAAGGTGGCGCTTCAATCGAGATAATAAATGCGCGAATATCAGCGAAAACCTTTTCTTCTTCATGGAACTTTCCGGCGCTGTTCAATGGGTGCATCATGAATTGCATGATGCTCCGGACAGAACGGGTATCGGCCTCACCCGTGGCGTACATCCATTTCTTTCGCTTGAGCAGCCACCAAGCCGGCACATCCTCGCACATGGAATCAACAAGGCCGTAATTGCGCCATGGCAGTGATATGTTCAGTTCGTTGTCGCGAAATCCGCCCAGAAAAACGGATGTTGCACCCGCCTCGTTCGTTCCACGCGTGTTGCACATGGTGTAAGGCGTCTTGACACGGTCAACATATTGTCCTGAAAGTTCCTCAAATATCGCCTGAAGGTCCAAAGCCGTGTTTCCCAATCCGATCACCGATTTGCCCATCAGGCTGCCTCCGTGGCATGTCATGCAATCGAGACAAACCCCGGGCCCTCCAAGGGGCATTTTTGAAGCGCGTAATCCCATGGGAAGGCCGTCGTTGGGGAACGGGGCCTCGGCCAACCCGTAACGTTCACGGAATTCAGACCAATAGTTCACGGGCTTAATCGTATGGCCCCACCGTTTCCATGCGTCGTCGACGACGGTGCGGGGGAATTGCCCTGGAACATATGCCTTTGTTGTAAGAGCCTTGTATCCCTGTTCGGGAGAAGGCGTTTGTCCGACAAGAAAATTCACAACAATCAACCATGACAACATGGCCGGGATGCTCCTGGGAAAGCGCCGATTTCTTAGGTTCATGATAAATTGGATGAGGATCGGAAGGCACGAAACATTTTTGAGGGGAAATTCATTCGTGGGACAAACATGGGCCGTTCGTCTTCAGGTCAAGCCTCAATTGTCTGAAATATTGGCATCAATTCCAGATGACTGGAAGTTGAGGCTGGTGGATGGATTGCCCGCCTTTCCCGACGAGAC
>CAWUNZ010000007.1:0-31436 GCA_963923445.1 uncultured bacterium | reverse complement strand
TTGAGCGGTGTCTCCCACAGGCGGCTGTGAAGGTACATCTCGCCGGGGTGGGCCTCGTCATAGCAGGGCCACTGCAAGCCACCGCCTGATTCCAGGCGGTCGTAGGACATGCCTTGATGAACAGGACTGAGGGAACGCAGTTCATCCCATGCGGCTCGAGCCGAAAACGGTCCCCAGTCATGCCCCATCACCTTGGCGAGGTCGTGCAAAATCTGGGCGTCATCCCTGGCCTCACCGGGCGGATTGAGGGCCTTGCGCACTCTCTGCACGCGCCTCTCACTGTTGGTGACCGTGCCCTCGCTTTCGCACCAACCCGCCGCGGCGGGAAGCACCACATGGGCCATTTCCGCGGTGGGGGTCAGCACCAAGTCCTGCACAACCAGAAAATCGAGGTTGCCAAGTGCCTTTTCAGCATGTTGCCGGTCAGCTTCCGACTGAAGCGGGTTTTCCCCAAGGACAAGAAGCGCCTTCAAGTCACCATGCTTCATGGCTTCGAGCATGCCCGTGAGGTTCAAGCCGCGTTTGGGAGGAATAGCCGCGTTCCATGCCTTCTCGAATTTAAGCCTGTTGGCCTCGACTTCCACATGCTGAAAACCAGGAAACCGATCGGGCAAGGCTCCCATGTCTCCGCCGCCTTGAACATTGTTCTGGCCACGGAGCGGATTGAGGCCGCTGGCGTATTTGCCGACATGCCCCGTCAGCAAGGCAAGATTGATGAGGGAGGAAACATTGTCCACGCCGTTGTGGTGTTCCGTGATTCCAAGAGTCCAGCAGATCATCGCCTTTTTTGCGGTGGCGTAAGCGCGAGCCATTTCGTGGATCAACGATCCGGGCACGCCGCTCAGGCGCTCGGCCTCGGCAAGGGTGAACGGTTCCACAGCTTGCCGGTAGGAGTCGAAACCCGTCGTGGCGTGATCGATAAACCAGCGGTTGTGCCATCCTTGGGCGATGATCTCCCGCCCCATCGCGTTGGCCACCACAATGTCGGTGCCAACATCCAGGCCCGCCCATGTGTCGGCCCAGCGTACGGAACTGGTGCGGCGGGGATCCACGGCGATCAACCGCGCGCCATTGTGAATCCCCTTGAGAAGGTGATGAAAAAAGATCGGGTGGGTCTCACGGGCATTGGATCCCCACAGGAGGATGACATCCGTCTCCTCGATTTCCCGGTAGGAGTTTGTCCCACCGCCCATCCCGAACACTGTCGCCAGACCGACGACACTCGGGGCGTGTCAGGTGCGATTACAACTGTCGATATTGTTCGTGCCCATCACCACCCGAGCGAACTTCTGGGCGACGAAGTTCATTTCATTGGTGCTCTTGGAGCAACTGAAAATCCCAAAGGCGCGATCGCCATGCTTGGCGCGATTGGCCTTGAGAGCGGCGGAGACCGTGGCCAGCGCCTCATCCCAACTGGCGCTTCGGAAACCGGTCGCCTCTCGAATCAACGGATGCGTCAAGCGGGGCCGTCCGATGAATTTGCTGTTGATTTTCATGACTGTTGAGACCCCATGTGAACAGTTCAAATCGGTCGAATTCCACACACTTTATTTTAATCGACGCCAAGCCACCGGACAAACAGTCAAAGCCCGGTTGGAAGACCGGTTTGAAGTTCCCACGATCCGTTATGATGCCAAGAGAGTTCAGGGGCGCGCCAATATGGGCCGGGAAATTGAAACTGAACCGGGCCCGCCCGACCGCCATTGGCTGTCGATTGGGCGCCATACCCCTGACAACCCGGTGGTTCTCGAGGCCACCGATTGCGTGGCCGTGGAAGCGCCCCTCGAAATTCGCCTTCATGGCCGGCCAGCAGCCGTTCTGATGCGCACCCCGGGCAATGACCGGGAGTTGGTGACGGGATTTCTGTTTTGCGAGGGCGTGATCAGCCACCCCGGGCAAATCATCAGCATCGATCCGGTGGATGACGCCTTGGCAGCCATGGATGGCCAGGTGGTTGATGTCCGCCTCGACAGTCCCTCAAGAGGCCGGGGCATTGAGAGGTTTTTTTACAGCACATCCAGTTGCGGGGCCTGTGGCAAGCGAAGCATCGATTCCCTTGAAGTACGCCATCAGCAGCAAACCACCAACCTCCGCGTTTCCATGGCAGTGCTGCAGCAAGCATTGGATATTTCGCGCAGCCGCCAATCCCTTTTTGTCGCCACCGGCGGTTCCCATGCCTCGGCGTTGTTCAAGCCGGGCGGGGAACCTTGCTTTCTGCGCGAGGATGTCGGCCGACACAATGCCCTGGACAAAGCCATCGGGGCGTCCCTTCTTGCCGGCTTAATCCCTTTGGACAGCCACATTCTGGCCATCTCAGGCCGTGTCGGTTACGAGATCATCCAGAAAGCCTCGACGGCTGGGATACCTGTGATTGTGGCCGTTGGCGCGCCCACCACCTTGGCGGTCAACCTGGCCGTTGAACATGGAATCACCCTGGCAGGTTTCGCTCGCCAGGGTGCGATGAACATCTACAGCCATTCCGAACGAATTGAACCCTAGCCAAGGCGGCATTTCCCTTGTGGGGGCAATGCGCCGAATCAGGGTGCCGACTTCGTCGCCTTGGCAGTGGGGAATTCGGCGGGAACGGGAATGGTCACCTTGCCGGTGGCAGCCCATTCGGTTCCCCGCTCGATCACGGAAGCGAAGCCAAGGCACTTCATCGCGGTTGCATCGTGCCCCAGGGGTGTATGGAAAACCTTGCCTTTCCCAAAGGCGACGGTCCAGATCATTGGCTCATGCACCTTGGTTCCCTTGGAATAAGCCGTGCCGATGAGATGGATGTCCTTGATCGGGCCGCGCATGTTGTCATAAAGCTCATCCTTGACATGGAGCCATTCCGCGGGCATGTCCTTGACCACAGGGTGCTTGGTATCCCGGATGGTCACGGTGAATTCCCCGGTGTACCGATGGCCGGACCCGTCGCCTTGGCCGCTCGGCACACGGACTTCCTTGCCGGAATCGTCCAGATACATCCGGTCGCCTCCCTTGTTGCCGCGCCACCCCATGCCGATCATCTGGTTGTATTCGTTCCAACCACCGAAAGCGTTGTTGGCCGCGTGCACCACGACAACGCCCAGCTTTCCTTCCCCGACAAGGGTTTCAAAATCCTTTTGAAGCTCCTTACCCCAGGTCTCGCCGTTGTAGTTCAGGACCACCACGGAATACTTTTTGAGGTCGGGGCGGAACTGCGCCAAGGCCTTGTCCCCCTTGGGAGGCGAGGTGGCGACATCGACTGAAAACTTGCCGCTCCGCTTGAGGATGCTCTCAAGAACGGGCGTAGTGGCTTTCCAGTTGTGGTTGTTCTGGCCGTCGATGACCAGAACGGGAATCTTGTCCTGGGCAGGGGCGGCGACCGCCATGAGAAAAGCGATTGCCAGAGAGGCTAGTCTGACCATGAAAACTTCTCCATAGAAAAGGAAAACAAAACCATCGCACACGCGATGCACCGGCGTCAACCAACGAAGTCCGTGGGCCGTTCCAGTGCGACATCACCCGAGACTATCAACAATGGTGAGGACAATACCCGAAATCCTTTCAAATCGCCTCGGGTCCCCTCTCACCCGTCCTGATGCGAATGCAGTCCTCAAGGGGCAGGATGAAGATCTTGCCGTCGCCAGTCCTCCCCTCGGCACCCGTGCGCCCCGCCTTCATGATGGCGTTGACCGTGGGTTCGACGAAGTCCTCGTTGACAGCGATCTGCAATTGCACCTTGCGCACCATGTGGGCTCCCTGATCCTGCCCGCGGTACACCTCGGATTGCCCGCGCTGACGGCCGAATCCCTGGACATCCACCATGGTCAGGCGAAAAACCTCCACCTCGTTGAGCGCCTCCTTCACGGCCTCAAGGCGGGCGGGGTTGATGATCGCCAGGATCAGCTTCACGGCGCCCCCCCATCCGCATGGCAAGGGGAAACCGCCCCACCGCCAGCCAAATAGGATTCATTAACCGGATAATTGCGAAAGCGGATGGTGTAGTAAGACTCGAACCACTTGCGGATGTCGGGGATCACTCCACCGTCGTAATCAGGGCGCACATGCCAGGTTCGGCCATGGGAATCCGCGCGGATCTCCCCCCTGTCCACGATCAACTCACCGGCCTTGAACACCATTCGGGGCAATTCGAACATGCGGCGCTTGTCGCGGTCAGGCGTGTAGATGGTGATGTCCGCGTCAGCGCCCACGCCAAGGTGGCCCTTGCTTTTCAAACCCAGCATGCGGGCCGGGCCTGCCCGGCTGATAATTGCAATCTCCTGAAGGGTGTATTCGCGGTCCAGATCAGCGAGGGTCGTTCGCTCCCGCACCCGCGGGTGAACCCGGTTCAGCACATCGCGGCGGTATCCCTTGTCCATCAACAGGGCCACAATCTCCGGATAGGCGACGAAACTGGCGCCATTGGGGTGGTCGGTGCTCATTCCCACCCGCCACGGGTCCTTCACAAGCAGGAACCATTCCAGACCGATCGCCCACTGAAGCGCGTGCACGAAGCTTTTTTCCTTGTACACGATCGGCACGATGCCGCACCCGGCCTCCATCTCGGTGTCGGCGCTGGTCCATTTCTTTCCGGTCACCTGATGGAGAAAGTAACCGAGCGGGCCATCGCCGGTCATTGAGGTGGTGGAACCGAAGAGGACCTGGCCGACATCCACGGTCACCTCGGGATGCGCATTGATCCAATCGGCAAGCACGGGCACCTCCGAGCGGAACGACGCCTGGTCGGAAACTTCGCCCCCGTAACTGTGGAACTGGATGTGGGTGAGATGGGCCCGCCGCCCCTCGAGGGCCTCCATGGTGGCCATGGTGGTGGCGGCGTTGCCGGGCAGGCCAAGGTTATTGCAGTGAATGTGAACGGGATGGGGAAGGCCCAGGTCCATGGCTGTCTGGGCCAGTCCCTTGAGTATCATCCGCGGGGTGCACGCGAGGTGGGGCACCCGCTCGTCGAGCGAATGGATGTTGTTCCAGCCAGCCTTCCAGGCCTCCACCCCGCCGGGATTGACGACCTTGATGCCATAGGCGCGCGACGATTCCAGCAACCAGCCGGCAAAGGCGCGGGCGCGCTCATATTCACCTTCAGCAATCGCCTTGAGGGCATAATAATTGTTGCCCATCAGGATGAGGAACGCCTTGTCGAGCATCGGCGTGTCGTGGAACTCCTCATGGGTGTGCCTTGCGGCCAGGGGTGGAATGGCGGCATCCACGGCGGTGGTGTATCCAAGGCCGGCATACAGGTAACCCGTGGCGAATGTGCTGGGCACGCTGCCGGCGGTTCCCGATCTCGTGATGGGAGTGCGGCGGACCGGAGGGGCGTCGCGGTGATCCTCGGGCCGCATCTTTCTGGCCAGGTTCACCTTGGGACCGGCGATGTGGCAATGCATGTCCACGCCACCGGGCATCACGACCAAACCGGACGCGTCGAACACGCGCGCGGCGGATTCGCCCGGGTCGGGACCTTCCACCATGACGCCATCACGGAACCAAAGGTCCATGACGACGCCGTCGCGGTTGTTCGCCGGATCGTGAACGGTGCCGCCATGGATCCGCGTCAGGGTCATCGCATGGCCCCGATCACTCCGGCAATTCCATCCAGCACAACCTCAGCAGTGGGAAATGGGGAATGGATGGCTGGCCTGAGTGGGAGGGAAACATCATCCATCCGGTAAACGGTTCCTTCGGCGCTCGTCCCGTAGTGCGCCACGGTGAACGCCACCTCAGCGAGGCGGGTTGTCTCCGTCTCACGGTAATCCAATGCGACAACGGGAATACGCGAAAGGTGCTCCCTCGCAGCGGGCGCCAAATCGGCCATCGGGTCCGCCGCCAGCACCAGCGCGGCATCCGCCTCGCCCCGGCCAAGGACTTCCTCAGCCGAAAACTCGCCGGGATTGAACCTGGGAAATCCTCGTCCCAAGTTCACACCAAAGGGATAACCTGTCTGCCATGTCACCACATTATCGGCCCCGGTGGGATTTCCGGATCCACGCATGGGTGAGACATAGAACCGCGACTGGCGATTCAAATCCAACGCCAAGGACAAGGCGGCGTCAACCACCATGTGGCTATCCGCTTCAGCGGATTTCCCGGTTCCCAGGAAGAGCACGCCAAACCTCGATGCCTTCATGGCGTCGGCCAGGGAACGCAGCGCAGTCAAAGGAGCGCCCGCAATGCTCTCCGGTTCGATTTCCAATCCCCTCAACATGGCCCTCAAGGTCCAAAGGGCCTCAAAGTCCATTCCAGGCTCAAGGGGAATGAACAGATCGGGATGAAGCCCGCCGGTATCAGGGCGCGTGTCCACATGGGCTATTTTCCTGCTGCCCCGACCGTCAGGAGTAAAAAGGCCCTTGGCATGGACCGAATATCGCTCTCCATGGCGGGGATGGCTGGCAACCGGATCACATCCCCAAAACACCACCAGGTCGGCCCGATTCTTCACTTCACCCAACGAGCAGTGGATTTCCCCCACTCCCTGAAACGCCATGCCTGACAATCCGTGATGAAGCGGCATCGCGGTGTCCAGGCAGGCGCCGATCCGGTCGGCGATGGAAACGGCGATTCTCTGCGCCTCGCAGGTGGCATCCGCCAACCCATGAACCAAAGGGAAGCGAGCATTCCCAAGAATTCGGCCGGCCTCGGCGAGCGCCTCGTTCAAGGCGACCTCACGGCCGCGAATGGTGGCGACGGGCCTTTTTTCAGGAAATGAACTCAAAAACCATTCAGATCCCATCGCGCAGGCATTGCGTGCCTCGGTGACCTTGTTTTCTCGCACCGTCAACTCGATGTCGTCGCAAACACAACCACAGCGAACGCACACGGCGTCGCTGATGACACTCAATGGAGCCGAAACCTTCCTGCGCGCCTTGGGCATCAGATCAAGTTCCACGGATCGATTGCCAATAAAAATCATAACGGGCCGGGGTAAGGAAGTCGAACTCACCCCGGCTGCCCAAAGGGCGCTTATTTCGATAATCGAGACATGAGATAAGCCATCAGGTCGGCTGGTTCGCCGGGCTTGAGCCCATCCAGAAGACCATCGGGCATGATCGACTTGCCGGTCGCCACCCGAGTCTCAATGGATGTCAGGGGAACCGTGAATTCCCCCTCCGCCGATCGCAACACCAGATGCGCGGGTGTTTCCTGCTTCACGACCCCGGCCACAACTCGCCCGTCCTTGGTTTCCACCACCGTTCTCTGATGCTCGCGACCGACAACCGCGGAAGGATCGATGATGTTTTCCAGCCAGTAACGCAATTCCCCGCGCTGGCCACCAGTCAGGTCGGGCCCCAAGTTGCCACCTTCCCCGAACATCCTGTGACAAGCAGCGCAATTACGGGCAAACAGCGCCTTGCCGCGCGCCGCATCTCCCTTGGATATTTCCACGGGTGTCAATTGCTTGCGCCACTTCTCCACCATTGCCTTGCGGTCCCCGGTGACGGGTTGAATGCTTCCCCACGCTTTCTCGATTCGATTTTTCAAATCCGAATCCTTGAATTCAGCTATTTGCCGCGCCAAGTGGGCGGGGACCTCCCGGTGGTCGATGGTCCCCTTTTCCATGGCGCCCACCAACACCACGGCCCAAGCCTTGCGACCCGCCAAGACGGCAAGGATCCCGTTGCGGGCCCGCGGGCCCACCTTGGCAAACGCCGCCGCCAAATCCGCGGCCAAGGCCGGATCGGCACCGGTGGCAAGGGCGCGAAGGGCGGGTTCAGCCAACTCCTCACTCCTCAGGTATTCCAACAGGAAACGCAAGTCGCCCCGCGGGCGGGTTGCCCAGGCATCAAGAGCCCCCGCCCGGGTTTCCAATGGCAGTGTTGCGTCAGCGGCCAACGATTTCAGGGCACCCGATACATCCGGGGAAGCGAAAACCTGAGCAAGCCTCATGGATAAAAGGCGTATTTCCGGATCGGATTTTTTGGCCAAGTAGGCGTAGGTTTTTTCCCATCCCGATGGGATCGGCGGTTGGGCTCTGCCGGCCAGGCCATCGGCCCATCCCGCAAGCAGGGAAGCTCCATGGGAAGGATGAACGCCAGTTTCACCAGCGCAGGCGCGCGCCAACCATGCATCTCCGTCCATGGAACCGGCCATGCGCCGTGCCAGATACCGGGCCAACGGTTGCAGACACGGGCCTGACAAAAGCTTGTCACGCGCCTTGGCGGAATCCGCCAGCACTGGTTCCAACTGGTACCACAAAAGCAGTGGAATCATCGGATCGGCGGCATCCGCCATCCCGCGTGCCAACGGTTCAAGGAGGTCCATGCGATCAGCCGCGGGCAATTGCCCTGAGGCGGAGATGATGGCCAACCGGGTTTTCGCCGATGGTTCGCCTTCTTTAACCCGGGCGACCCATCGAGCGACGCGTGACGCCAACCCCAGCCGCGCGCCCCAGGAGCGGACTGCCTCGTCAGGATCGTTGACCGCGTTGTCCAGCACCCCGGCGGGCACTCCGCCCGTAACCAGAAGCGCCCAGATGGCGGTCAAGCGGGTGCGGCCTTCGGCGTCCCGCGATGTCGCTTTCTTTTCCAACGAATCGCGCACGGCTGCCTTTTCGGCCCCTAGTGCACCGTGGTCGAACCGAGACCGCAAGGTGTTTCTGGCCTGTTCCTCAAGCCATGCGTCGCCACAGGCCAATAAATCCACCAGTTTGATCGATGACAAATTCGCCGGGCGAATTCCCTTGTCGCGAACAGTTTCCGGAACCACTCGGTAGATACGACCGGTCACCCCGTCGGTGACCTCGTAATTGTGGCATTCACCCGTGTCGTTCCAGTCGGTGACCAAAATGGAAGCATCGGGCCCTTGGGTCACGATCAACCCACGAAACCAAGGGTCATCCGATTGGATAGGATCAGGCCGGTGGGTCGCCTTGTAGCTCGAACCGTTGGGCTGAAGGAAATCGGCGTTGACGCGCTTGCCATGAATATTGGCCATCAACGCGCAGCCATTGATTTCCGCCGGCAGGTCGGGGTGGCGGGCGATCGCCAAACCGGCGTGCGCGTGCCCCCCTCCGGCAACCGAGTGAACTCCTTGTCCTCCACGCGAACTGGTCCAGTGGCCACCGCCCCAGTGAAGGTGGTCCGCGATCGTGGCCATCAGTTGGTAGGCGTAGGGGTTCGGATCGCTGCCGAACATCCGCTCAAAGCGGGCGCCCGGCACGGCATGCCACAGGTGGGCGATCACGCAGTTGGAGATAAACGCCTCCCCGTAGCCGTCAAAATCCAGTCCCCAAGGGTTGGTGGTTCCATGGGCGACAACTTCGAAGGCCGATGTTTTCGGGTCAAACCTCCAGGCACCGCAGTTGAATTTGACTCGCTTTTCCAGAGGCGCTCCGGGAGCGCCGATCGAGGCGTTGCCCAGAATCCCGTTGCATCCCCACAGCCATCCGTCCGGACCAAAGCGCAGGCTGCTCACGACATTGTGCTTGGCTTTCAGGTCCCAACCATCCAGCACCACCTTGAGGGGGCCATCCGGCTTGTCATCTCCATCGGCATCGGGAATGAAGGAAAGGTTGGGAGTGGCGGCGAGCCAGACACCACCAGCCCCAAGGGCGATCCCGGATACATTGGTCAGGCCGTCGGCAAAGACGGTGCGCTTGTCGGCCTTACCGTCACCGTCGGTGTCCTCCAGGATGATGACACGGTCTTTTCCCTTGGATCCGTCTGTGATCCACTTGGGATAGGAAAAATTCTCCACAACCCAGACGCGGCCCCTGGCATCGGTGGTCAACGCCATCGGCTGGGAAACCATCGGCTCACTTGCGAACAGTGTCGCCTTCATGCCCTTGGGCACAACCAAATTCTTGGCGGCGGCCTCGGCTGGAAGCGGGCGGTCAGCCTGACCGAACAAGGCCAGGCCGGTCATCAGAAATGGGATCATCATCTACCTCGTGTCACCGTCCGGGGGGATTCCCGCGCAGAAATGCGAAAAAGTGTGCAAGTTCCTCGTCGGCAAGACCGTCGAGCAGCTTTTCAGGCATCAGCGACTGGGGAGACGCGCTGATCGTTTCAATTCTGGAACGCGGCAGGGTCACGCGCTCGTTCTTCGAATCAGCCACCACCACCGCGTTGGCGTTCGCCTCGATCACAACACCCGTGATCACCCGCCCCTCCGTTGTTTCGATCACCTGGGTCTGGAACTCAGGCCGAATCGACGCCGAAGGGTCAACGATGTTCCCGATCAGGTGCATCAGGTTCGAACGGTCCGCAGTCGTCAGGTCGGGCCCCAGTTTCTTGCCCTCGGACCCGAATTGATGGCAGTTGGAGCATTGTTTACGGAAAGTCTCAAGGCCCTTTTGCGGGTCGCCTTTGCCATGCCTGTTCACGACCAGATTGATATAACTGATACGGGCCTGCTTTTCACCGGGGGTGGAGGAAAGCCTCCCAAACCTCTTTTCCACCCATGCCGTTAGGTCCTTGTCGTTCAACTGGGCCAGTTTTCGGGCCTCCTCCACTCCCAACTCGGATTGGGCGATGGCGCCGGAATCAATCGCCTTGGTGAGCACCCTTCCCGTCTCAACACGCGAAACGAGCAGGGAACGCGCCGCGGCTTTCTCGCTCGCGGCCATTCCCTTGTACCCAGCGATCACATCTGGAGCCCAATCGGATCCTGCAAGCCTGACAACCGCCCCCAGTGCCGCCCTGCGTGCCACCGCATCGCTCCCCTTGAGCCATTCACGGGCGACGGGGGAAGCCTTGGAGGAATCGACGGCGACCGCCAAATCCAGCAGCGAGGAACGCTCCGCCATCGGGGCCTTGGCATCAATAAGCCTGGCCAGGATTTTCGACCTGGTGGCCGGGTCTCCCATGCGTGCCGACAGCCTGATCAGGCGCGGATCATTCGACCTCCCCATTTCCGCGGCCAGCACCTTCAACTCTTCAGGAGGAATCGACAGGGCAACTCCGGAGAGCGCCTGCTCAAGGCCATCCCCCAACAATTTTCTTCTGTCCGCGTCGGTTTCACCAGCTCCGGCCCAGACCTGTGCCAGCGCCTTGGCCTCGGCGGAAGTCCGGGATGTCATCCATCGTCGAGCAAGCCGCGAGGCGACTTGCCCCCTGAACATGGGGTAATCCCATGCCGAGACCTCATTCACCCATCGGGCGACAGCGGCGGGAGACCTGCCCGCGACAGACTCCAGCGCCCACCAGCATAAAAGCGGAATGTACGGATCCGCTGAAGAGGATGAATCACGAAGAACGGGAACGAGCATCGCCAGCGCCCGATCGTCCGGCAATCTTTTGGCGGTGGCCGCAGCCTGAGCCAAAACAATCGGGGATCTTTCCCTACCAAGGGCATCCATCATCGCCTTGAACTGTGGTTGCTGAATATCGGCGGAGTCTCCCAGGAGCCTGATGGTCCAGGCTCGGACATGCTCGGAGGGATGCGCCAGCGCCACTTGAACCCGGTGCTCACCAAGGTCACTGATTCCATGGGCGGCCCAGAGGGCCTCAAGGGCCAAGGCCTGATCCTGGCCGCCTAGGAGCTTGTCAAGGCTCGGCAAAACCCCGATCGCCTTCCGTTCCGCCAAAATCCTGCGCGCCTCCCGACGCCACCAGGCATTCGGATTCGAAAGCAGGGAAACCAGTTCCTCACTGGTTTTCGTATCGAGGTTGAAGGCGCCGATCGGCGGCGAACCCTTGGTGTGCAACCTGTAGATCCTTCCATTGCTGCGGTCCCACGTGTCTAGCGGATCCAAGTGGGTCGCGCGCTTGTCGTACCAGTCAACCACATAAACGCCCGCGTCTGGCCCGACCAGCAGGTCGATCGGTCGGAACCACGAGTCCTTGGCATCCATGGCCGTGCCGGCATGCGCCGCCTTGAAAGTGGCTCCCACCGGTTCCATTTTGTGCCAATTCACCACGCTGGATAGCAGGTTGCCGGCGATGTACTGGTTTTCACGCTCGGGACCGAAGGCTCCGCCCTGATACAGGACTCCGCCGCAGGTGACATGCCCACCTTGAAAACTCCGGTAAGGAACATGCTCGAAGTACCCGTAGGCGTGCGCGTTGTGCAGGGGACCGTGCTTGGAAAAGCCCTTCACATGGTAGGCGCCCTGCATCTGGTGCAGCATGGCGTGGCCGCCGTAGTTGGTCCCGGCGATCAATTGGCCATGGCGGTCAAAGTCCAATCCCCATGTGTTGCCGCCTCCCTCGCTGAAAAGTTCAAACGCGCGAGTCGCCGGATGGTACCTCCAGATTCCTTGCTGAAACTCGATACCACGAACCTTCCCGGTCACGGTGCTGCCCTGGGCGCCGTACAGCCACCCATCCGGTCCCCAGACAAGGCTGTTGGCGTGGGCATGGGAATCCTCCATGCCAAACCCGGACAGCAACACCTCCGGATCCCCATCGGGAATGTCGTCGCTATTTTTGTCGGGGTAGAACAGAAGGTAGGGCGCCTGCATCACGAAGACACCGCCCCGACCCAACGCCAATCCCGTGGCAAGGTTCAGGCCCGAAACGAAATCCCGCGACTTGCGATAGCGACCGTTGGCGTCAGGATCCTCCAAGATGGTGATCCGGTCGGCACCCTTGGGCCCCTTGGGAGGCGGTTCGGGAATCTTGTCCCAAACCGTGCGGAGATACTGGTCCTGGGTTACGGCCTTGAGGCCGGCGGGATTAGGGTATTGAAGATACTGGATAACCCACATCCGCCCGCGGCCGTCGAAGGTGACGCTGAGCGGTTGGCGAACGAGCGGTTCGGACGCGATCAGCCGGGCCTCGAAACCCGGTTCGGTCACCATGCGCGCCAGGGATTGTTCGGGCGTATAACCCTGCGGAACCGCGGCGGCGGCAACCAACAGCCAGCCCGCGATCACTAGCATCTGCCGGGCCATGCCGAAAGTCTCCGGTGGTAAAAACAGGGATGATCGAAGCCTCGATCCTACCCATGGCCACGGATGGTCGCAACCGCCTCAAGGATCCGAATTCACCGGACCAAATATGAGCATTCAGCCACATCTCACCACGAAAACTGATGCCGCAACCTTCAACCTTGAATTGATAGGATTTGCTTATTTGCCTTTAGGAACCGGACAATTGAAACAGACACGGCGAATCAGGCACGCCAAGGGTGCCACGCGGGAGACCGCTTCCTTGGCAGGTTCAGGCGTCAGACCCTCGGCCAATGCCACACCCAGTTCATCAAATTCGGGAAGACTCGCCGTGGGCGTTAACGGAATGGCCACCTGAAAGAGGCATTTCATTGCGGCATCACCAGGAATCTCAGCCAAGGACACATCGACCGAATTGGCTGACCCTTGTTTTTCAAAAGCCAACCTGTAATTCTTCCCGGCCATCAATTGCCCGGGAGGTCCGGTCGGGAACTCTTGGGCGAATCCGTTGCGATCAAGCACAAAAACGGCTCTTCCGTCGCCAAAAATTCTCAGCGACAGCGAATCCCGATGGGACGGGATGTCTGCTGTGAACAGGCCGAGTTGAAGCGATTGGGCTGGGTCGCCCCCCAAGGAGACCGCCTGAAAATCAATACTGGAATGCAACCTGCCTTCTTTGGCGGGCATTCGGATGGGATGGACAAACCTTCGCCGCTGTTGGCCCGCTGGCAGCGACTGAACCTTGAGGGTTCCGGATCCGGCTTGCCACTGGTAGGGGATATTCTCAAGGCTCATCAGGGAAACATGGTGGCCGGCCTTCCTGCCCCCCGCCAAGGCCATCATGTCAAAATCAAAATGCCATCCGCTTTGAAGCGGGTCGGTTTGAAAATTCTCATCCAGCTTGGCGACCAGCTCATTTCCCATATTAAATGTGCTGTTTCGCAATGACGACAGAAAGGGATTGATCCCCCCCTTGGGAGGATGTTCGTAACGGGTGTGCTCCGACCAGACCCAGACATATTCATCGCTATAGGCAAGGGCCAGAGGCAGGTTCGACCAGAATGATTCCGGCCCGCCACTGGGCCAGCCATCCCAGACCGCCCATGGATCATCCTCAACCCATGCCGCCATGCCGGTACGGAGAAATGTGTCGTACTTGCCGGGGTTGGCACTGAACGAACGCCATTTCCGGATGTTGGCGCGGGCTGTCTCAAATCGATCGCGGCCCCCGGGAAATCCCTCGCGGGTGTATTTCGTTCCGGCGGCCTGGCCAAAGTAAAAGGTGTTTTCATACCCGTGGATCAATTGTCCGGGCGCTTCAATCCCTTCCAGCACGCCATCCAAAAACGCGTTGGCACCGCGGATGGGTTCGTATTCGTTGGCATCGGGGGACCAAGCGAAAGTGATCATGATTTTGATTTTCGGCAATTCACCCTGCACAGCCCTGATCCACTGCCGGCCGCGCTTGCGCAACACCTCAGGTTTGTCCTTGCCCAGGGGGAACTTGAGATTCCCCGGCTTGCTGGCATCGAATTCCGGAGTCCCGGACTTCGTGCGCCAGCGGTAGTTGCCATATTGCTCGGTATCGAGCCAAAACCCTTTCATGCCAGCAAGACGGCAAAGGCGGGCCGCCTGCCTGGCGTTGTGCTCGAGAATGACCCAGTCAGCATCGTTGGCGAAATCAGGCATGTGACGGCCGCGAGTTGAGTCGATCATCGAATAATTGAGAAAGTTGTCAGTGATTCCTCGCCATTTGACGGAGTTGAGTTCGTCAGCGATCGCCTCGACAGCCTCGGGCGGGATCCGGGTGGCATTCCAGACCACGCCATGGAGAAAACGGTCTTCACGGGGCAATTCCATCTTGTCCGACCATTTGGCGTCGATCACCGCCGGAATAATAAGACCGTCATAGGGCAATACCGCGGTCAATTCCGGATTCCTGGCCAAGTATCGGGATGTCACGGCTCGATCACCCCCCGCGGTGGTGAACTGCCCTCCAGCGATCATTTTTTTGCCGCGCAATTCGGATGGCCTGGCCCATGCTTCGGCCGGTTTCGTCGGGCCCGCTTCAACAAGGATCCAGGCCAATTCAACGGTATCCCCGCCACAGGGCGGATCAAAACGCAGGCGGGCTCTATCCTCGAGTGGTGGAAGCCAAACCACATACTCATGCCATTGACCATCCGGATTTACCTCAAATACCTTCGACGATTCTTCCGTGAATCGAAGCCCATGGTAAATCTGCCCGAATGGTTCACCATTCGAGCGCATGCGGATAGTCAGCTTGACGGGTTTGCCGGGCGGAAATCGGCCTGGCGGCCCGACCAAATAAGGATCCGGAGCCTCCAACTTGAAACGCGTTCCCTCACCACTGCTTCCAATCACTTTCACCATGGAATTCGCGGTCCATTTACCAAGCCCTTTATTGAATTCATGACGAACCAGAACCTCGGCTTGGGCGGATCCTGAGCCGGCAACCATGTTGAAAAAACATGCGACAATAAAGGCGTAATTTATCCATCCAGTGAACGAAAGGCGATTGACGCTTGCCATTCATATCCCCATTTCGCTGAAGGCGAAAAACTCGTTGGATAACTGAAGCTCATCCGGCAAAACGCCAAAGAATGTTCAAGGGCATGAAGCACATGAAAAATGCGCTTCTTCTTGTTCGGATCAGAAGCCGATGGGGTTTGTTATATCAACAGTCATGCCAAACGATACCGGTCCAAGGGCCTTTTCAACTGACCCTTGGATCGAGTAACACCGCCATGGGACTGGCGGGGACCGCGGGCTTGGCAGGCTCAACCGGTGCCGGCGACTTTTCCGGGCCGGCAGGAATCGGAATGGCGGACTTGGGCATTGGAGCCGATTCGAATTTGGGAACGGGAGAGGGCAAAGTTTCTGTTTTGGGCAAAGGCAGTGGAGTTGCTGATGGGTTCGGGCCAATGGGGAGGTCCAAAACACCGGGAGTCACGGGTGTTGGCAGTGGTTGGCCCCCCGAAGAACCCGGAACCAAGGGAACCCGATCCACCGGCGGCTTGATCGCGAGATCCTTTTCAGCTTCAAAACGACGGCCATCCTCCATGGTGAAGCTTGCGAGAATCTTGACCCGATCCGATTTGGGAGAAGCCTGCCACAGGCAATTGAGCACGAAGCCTGATGTCAGCAGCCCCTGCTTCCAACTCGACCTCATCTGTTCGGGCGTGTAATCCCAAGTCCCGATGGGCGACTTCAACCCCTGACTATCCACTTCCAGGATGGTGACCGATCCCGAAGCGGGAGCGCGCTGGAGTTTGCCGTCAGCATCCCTGGGCTCAAGGACCACCTGAATCCCCTCATCGCCAGGAAGACGGTCCTCATCGATCGGCGCCGTGGACCTTCCCACAACAAGCGAGCGAACCGGGTACAACGGCGTGAACGGGTCGCATGCGGATGGCAACGGTTGGCCCCGCATGATCCGCACCTCGGTTTGAAGGGCAAGGTTGTAGCCCGCCAGCTTGTCAATGTCTTCCTGGAGCTGAATGATCCTTTGATCACGCTGGCGAATGGTTGTCTCAAGCTTGTCCTTGCCACCGGTGCGGCAGGAAGGCAGGAGAATAGCCGGCACGAGAGGCAGGCAACGAAGGAAAAAGAATCGGCTACGCATGAAGTCCCCCAGCCTACGGCGGCGCATCGGGTGGCGCTTCCTGCGCGTTGCCCGAACCGCCCCACCGCCAACCGGGGGTGCGATCCGGAATCAGGAGACCTTGGGCATGCGATCGATCACATGATCGATCAGCCCGTAATCCTTGGCTTCCTGGGCCGTCATGAAATTGTCACGGTCCGTGTCTTTTTCAACCCGCTCAAGTGGCTGGCCGGTCAGCTTGGCCAGCAGCTTGTTCATTTCGTTCTTGGTGCGCAAAAGGTGGCGGGTGCGAATCTCGATATCGGTCGCCGGACCGCGAGCACCACCCAAAACCTGATGGATCATGACCTCCGCGTGCGGCAAGGCGTATCGCTTGCCCTTGGTGCCCGCGGCCAGCAAGGTCGATCCCATGCTCGCGGCCAACCCGATGCAGTAGGTGGCCACATCGCAAGAGATGTAACGCATCACATCGAACATCGCCATGCCGGCGGTGACCGACCCGCCCGGGGAGTTGATGTACAGGTGGATGTCCGCCTTGCTGTCGATTTTGTTCAGATAAAGCATCTGGGCGATCACCAGATTGGCGCTGTCGTCGTCAACCTCACCCAGCATGAAAACGATGCGATCCTCCAGCAGGCGACTGTACAGGTCCAAGACCCGTTCCTGCTCGCCGCGGCGTTCCAAGACAAATGGAATCTGGGGCATGGCATCCTCTCTCCGGCCCGCGCCAGAGAACCAACCGTGTCATCGGTTCCCGGCGGAGGCAAACTTCATGAAAAATGACAAGGACATTCGATTCAGGAAGAACCGGTCACTTCGTGGTTTTGGCCTTGGAGTCGACGGGTTTGATCAGCAGATCGTCAACGAGACCGAATTCCTTGGCCTCGGTCGCGTTGAAGTACCTGTTACGCTCCGTCTCAGCCTCAATTTCCTCAAGCGGCTTGCCCGTGTGCTTGGCAAGAATTTCATTCAGAAGACGCTTCATCTTCAGAATTTCACGCATCTCGATCTCAACATCGGAGGCTTGGCCACCGATTCCGCTCGACCAAGGCTGATGGATCATCACCTTGGCATGAGGAAGGGCGAACCGCTTGCCCTTGGATCCGGCTGCCAGCAAGATGGCCGCGCCAGAAGCAGCCATACCCATGCAATAAGTGGCAACGGGGCAGTCAATATACTGCATGGTGTCATAGATAGCCAGAGTGCTCGTTACCGAGCCACCCGGGCTGTTGATATAAAATGATATTTCCTGAGTGCGATTCTCATTCTGCAGATAAAGCATCTGCTGAATCACCATGCTTGCGGTCAGGTCGTTGATGACCGGTTCATAGATGGTGCCACCCGAGCATCCGAAAAAAATAATCCGGTTGTCCAGAAGGACATCACCCGTCGACCGACGGCCTCCCTCGCCATCCCGGTAACGGGCGGCGACGGCATCAAGGGGATGAGAACCGGTTCGGGTCACGGACATGCTGGACTCCATCAAATCCTTTGGTGGCTTCAAGCGGAATGTCGGAAGGAGCGGATCAGGTGGACGGAATTTCCTCGGAGGCGGGGTCGGCATCCGCACCGGCCACAGCCTGAGCCTCCGAAGCGTGCACCTTCGGGGCCTCCTTGTCGGATTCCTCCAAGGCGACTTCTTCAAACTCGGCGTTATCCATGATCAAGTCTACGGCTTTCCGCTCAAGGATCTCGGCGGCCAAAGCGTCGATAAGATCGTCCTTTTCCATGCGGGCGCGAACCTTGCGGTAGCTTTCACCCTCACGAGCGGCAATTCGGCGGATTTCTTCCTCGATATCCGCCTCTTCAACCTCCAGCTTTTCGGCCTCCGCCACGCGCTGAAGCACGAAGTGCTCCTTGAGGGCCTGCTCGGTTGATTTCAGGATGTCTTGGGACAAAAGACGCTGGCGCTTGACGATTTCATCTTCGGGAATGCCATCGGCACGCATCTCCATCACGCGACGGGCCATGGCGGTGCGGGCTTGCTTCATCAACAGGTCCCGAGGAAGTTCCCAATTCATTTCCTGATTGATGAAAGACATGAACTGGCCGCGGGCGGCCTGGCGTTGGGCATGCTCAAGACGCCGCTTGAGCAGGGCTTCGACCAGTTCGCGGAATTCGTCAGGGTTTTCCAGCCCGAACATGCCCAAAAACTCCGCATTGAGTTCGGGCATCGGGACCTCAAGAACCTGCTCGATCGTCAGGAATCCCTTGACGGTTTGCCCGCGGAGTTCCTGCACGGACAGCGATTGTTGCAGGACGATGTCCACCTCAACGGTGTCGCCAGCC
Organism: uncultured bacterium; assembly: GCA_963923445.1. Lineage (GTDB taxonomy): Bacteria > Planctomycetota > Planctomycetia > Gemmatales > Gemmataceae > REEB421. The sequence goes on along the minus strand of CAWUNZ010000007.1, from coordinate 12,708 downwards.
TTTTTGCCGGCAACATGCTCGGCAAATTTCGGGGCCACACCATCCTTGAAGGCAAGTTGGCCATCAACACGGAATTGATGGGACTTGATGAGGCCGATCTGCTGCTCGCCAAACTTGACGGGGCCTGAAAGAACAACCATGTCCTCCAAGGCCACAGTGCCTTCCTTGGGCTTGGGCTCGCCGTAAGTGGCGAGGATTCTTCTTTCCTCGCGGGCGATCTCCTCGGGCGTGTAGTGGTGCACGGGTTTCTTGAGCTTCAGCCCCTTGTATTCGGGCATGTTGAACTCAGGCCGAACCTCAACCTCGAATTCGTAGATGAAATTCCCCTCCACCGGGATCTCAATCCGGTTGGGATCGAGGTTGGGCGGGCTGATGGGGTTCAGCTTCTTCTCCTCGGACATCTGTTCGAGGCTTTGGTAAAGAAGCTCGTTCTTGAGTTGCTCGGAGATTTCCTTCCTGTAGCGATTTTCGATCAGGCGGCGGGGGGCCTTGCCAGGACGAAACCCGTTCACCTGGGCATCGTCACCAAGTTCCTTGAGTTTGAGTTCGAACCGGTCCTTGATTTCAGCGGCTTCCACCGTGACGGTGATGTGCTTCTTGCACGGGCCGGCGTCACGAACATCGACTGTCTGACGGATGGCGTTTTTCTTGCCGGCGGTTGAGGTTTCTTCGGCGGTCGCGATTCCGGTGTCGGTCATTGTCTGGGTTTCCTGCATTGCGTGTTCTGCTCAGCCAAGGCGCGCGCCCTTCCGGACACCGAAGGCCAAAACGGTAGTGTAGGGGCCACGATGAGATAGGAAAAGATCACCCTGCCACGACCAAGGGGCCGGAAAATGCAAAAGGTCCGGGACATCCCGGACCTAAGGCAATCATCAAGAGCGGGTGATGGGACTTGAACCCACGACAACCACGTTGGCAACGTGGCGCTCTACCACTGAGCTACACCCGCCTCTCGCCCGAGGCGACTAGGTTGGAAACATACAGGCTGAGACCAGATCACCGCAAGCCCGGCTGAACGCTTATGCCCGGCATCGCAATTCACTACATCAACCTTGGCGTTGCTTGCGACCGTCAGCTGAAATTGGCGGGTTATCCTACCCAAGGTGCTCGCATGATCCTCCTTTTCGCCCTTGCCATCGCCAGTTACCTTATCGGCGCTATTCCCTTCGGGTTCATCGCCGGATGGCTCAAGGGGGTCGACCTGCGCGCGGTCGGAAGCGGCAATATTGGCGCCACCAACGCCGCGCGGGTACTGGGAAAGAAATGGGGCTACGCGGTATTCGCGCTCGACTTTGGCAAGGGCGCGCTTGGCGCTTTCTTAGGCCGCTTGGCCCTCAACGACGAAATGCCAGCCAGCCTAACCCCTGCTGTTTGCGGAGCCGCCGCTTTCCTTGGCCACATGTTCCCGGTCTACCTGCGATTCCAAGGCGGCAAGGGTGTTGCCACGGGTGCGGGGGTCATCGCCTCGATGGTTCCCGGTGCCTTCGCATGCGCCCTTCTGGTTTGGCTGATGGTGGTGCTGGCGACGCGCATGATTTCAGCCGGTTCAGTGGCCGCCTCGATGGTTCTGATCATTTGGGCCGGCGCAAAGCTGCTTGCAGACCCGACGAATCCAGCGGCAGTTCTGGTGCTTTTTTCGGGAATTTTCGTGATCGCCAAACACCTTGGCAATATCAGGAGAATCCTTGCAGGAAATGAAAACCTTTTGGCCGACGGGCCATTATTCCATGTGATGCCCGGCAAACTTGTCCTCGCGGCAGGATCCGCGTGGCTGGGAATGGGGTTGTTCTTCACATTTGTCACGGGACTTGGCACCTTCGGCGCGTTCGAGTTGTTGGTCATGGAAGAACCGCGGCCATACTGGCTACCCGCGCCAGAGAGTTTTTCGAGGGAACCGGAGAAAGGTCTTTACCTTCCCGAACCGCTTCGTAAGGAGCAGGGTTCGCTTTTGGCGGGAGTTTCCGTCTCGGCGCAATTCCCTTGGTACTTCCTCATACAGTCCGTTTTGGGAACAGTCATGCTCGGGGCGATTGTGGCGCGAAGGCCAAGGAAAACCGGGTGGATTTTGCTGGCCGCCCTGAGCCTTGGACTCGCGGCAACAGGTTGGGCCGTTGAAAGGCATGTCGAGTCTCTTCGGGTTTCAAGGAACGCCATCACGGCGCGCTATGTGACATCTGCCGATTCAGAGCGCGCCCCGATTTCAGCAGATTTAAGATCGGCGCGCGGAGCTTTTCGGCAGGCACACTCGGCCAGCATCATGCTCAACCTGGCCACCCTGGCCTGCGTGGCGGGCCTGACCCTCAGGGAGTTGGCGGGAACCAGCGGCTAAGGGGCGCCTCACTTGAGAGCTATCGCCTCCACTTGGGCGATCAGGAAAGGCATGGTGGTGAAGGCGGTCAGAAGCGCCGAACCGATACCAAGCCCGGCGCCCGCCTCGAAGGGCAAACCGACGCCCGCGGTGAAAACAGCCATCCAAAGGGCCACATAGGCCATATTGATGAGCAACAAGACCCCGAACCACGCCGAACCACCGGTCTTGATCACACCAAGGCCGTCCTCCTCCATGACTCTTCCGGAATCGTCCTTGTAAACGATGGTTTTCTGCCTGCGGACATCGTTGGAGATCGCTGTCTCGGGCTTGAATGTCGCCTGATATTCAGAATCTTTTCTATCCATTTTTACCTTGATTTCCTTGAGGCGCCTTGGCAACGGCCGGTCTGCCTCGCTGACATTCTTGTACTTGGGGTAACCGGGGGCGTTGGTCTTCTCGCGCCGGTAGGTCTCAACCCGATCATCGGTGGTAACCACCAGAAGCTCGTCAAAAGGCGCCGGACCGGTTTGCAGGGAGGCCTGGTGCAGAGGACGCGTGTGCCCCGGATAGGCGAATGTCAGGGCGATCCAGAAAATCCAGAAGACGACCACGGCACCCACACTCGCCGGAACCCGCCAGGCAAGCCCATCCACCGGATGCTCGTACAGCCGGACCTGCATGGCGTAGGCGACCGCGCCGACAAGGGCCATGGTGACAATGGTCAGCACCGTGATGAAAACAATCAGCATCAGCATGTCTGGTTCCCCGAATCCGGTGCGGAATACTTGTCAGCATACGGGCTGAAACGCGCGGGAAAACCATCCTTGGGACAATCCGTCTTGAGATGTTTCGTTCGGCCCGGTTATAGCCAATGCCGGACAGGCGTGTCTTCCAATGGACAGGTTCCCCAATCAGGGTGAGGTTCAGCCATGGCATCGTTGGCGTGCTGGTTGACTTTGGCAAGCTTGGTTTCTTCACAGGGACAACCTGCCGGTGGTTCAGACCGCGTGGTACGCATCAGGCCGGAACTACCACCGGGAACGGAATGGCTGTATCGAGGTCAGGTCACCGAGAATTACCAAAGTGGTCAGGCTGAATATTCACGCGCTTACCGACTTGAAACCAGGGCGTTGGCCTTGGGAGACCGGCAGGGAAAGCGGACCGTTGCCATCCTGACCCAACTGAGGGAAAAGGAGAACTCACGGGCCATCAATGGTCAGTCGCCTGCGGCGACCACAAGCTTGAAGCTATGTGGTGTCGATGAACTCGGCCGCTTGCAGGACACCTCTGCCGATGTCGGAATTTCCTTGGCTGCGCATGCCATGACGGAGAGCGGAATGTTCCTCGAGGTGCCCCCCGGTGGGATCACCTTGGGAGACCTCTGGGAAACAACTGAATCTGGCATGCCTGTTGCCCGCTGGCGCGCCACGGGCCGCGAAACCGTTCAGGGGATCCCCTGTCTCAGGATAGAAGGGGAGCAAGCCAACGCTGAGTGGCAATTGCCACGAGCGGACCGCGCCGCTTGGCGACGGGTGGAAACCATCTGGCTCGGTCTGCGCAACGGCGTTGCCGCCCGGGTGGAACGCAAGCTTGAGCGTAGGGAACCAGCCCGTGACGCCACCTCGGAAACCCGCGTCGTCAGGTATGAACTCGATAGCAGCATTCAATATCCAGCCTCCCTCTTGGCTGACCGGACCCGCGACATCGATCAGGCATGGAATTTGTCCCGCGCCGCCGCGCCACTGCTGCGTGGAGGAGGCACGCCCGAAGCCTACGCCGCTCTCCTGAAAAAGAGCGAAACGATGATGGAGGCGCCTTCCGCCAGCCCTTACAGGGCCGCCTTGGTTCAAATTCGTCGATCACTTGAATCCGCCCGAAGGGGTGAATTGCCCCCCCCCGACATGAAAACCGTCGCTTGGACTCCGCCGTCCACCACATCCACTGCCGCCGGTTCGTTGGCAGCGGGAAGACCAGCGCCCGATTTTGTGACGCCCTTCATCAAGGGAGGGACGGGAAGCGCCAGCCTGGGCACTTGGAAAGACCGCGCCATGCTTATGGCTTTCGTGCAACCAGGCACCCCCGTGGCCGAGCAGGTTCTGCTGGCATGCAAAGAATGGAAAGCATTGGCAGGAGACAACCTTCAGGTGATCGTGCTCGCGGTGAAATCCGACCCGCGCAGTCTCGAGCGGCTTACCAGAGACACCTCCTTCAAAACCCCTGTGCTCGATGGAAGCGGCCTTCGCATCAGCTATGCCGTGGAGTCCACTCCCCGCTTGGTTCTTCTCGACGCCCGCCATCAATGCTTGGGCATTTACGATGGATGGGGGTTCGAAACACGGCTTGATTGCGGTCAGGAAATCGGCCGCATGATTCAGGCGAAGCCCCCTGCCCGTTAATCACCGTCACAATCGAACTGACCGGCAAAATTCACCGCGGGCACTTCGGTGTGCTGGCGTGCCTGGCGCACTTACTTCTACTTTCCAGCGTAAGGTTAATGATTGCTCTTGGGAGGCAACATGGTTCCCGGGACTCTGACCACCCAGATACCGCCTTGCACGGGTACTTGCGCCTTGTCAGGCAAAAGACTGGAACCCGGAGACCCGATCACGGTGGCGCTTTTTCTCCAAAACGGTTTTGTTGAGAGGCTCGATGTTTTAAGGGGCCAACCTGGAAGTTTGCCGGGGCAGCCTTGGGCTGTTTGGCAAGCTACGGTTCCAGCGGAGGTTGCCAGCCCGACCGCCGCCGCCGAGATGGCCTTGACGGAAGTGGTTTTTTCAGAGGATACGGCTGCCCAAGTTCGGTGGGACGCATGCCAACGACTGGTTCGGAAGCGTAAGATGGCTTTGAGTCGCGTTCCCAAGCAGGATGGGTTGTTTTTGGCCAGATGCGCTGAAACGGGTCGAGAAGTCATCCTCAAGGTGCCAACCAATGTTTAGTTTGGATAATTCGATCGGCACCTTGATCTATCGATTCTTGCGGTCGAGCGTACTCTGTCTGGGCTTGGCTGTTCTTGCCGCGGGTTGCAATACCCTTGGCCCCATGTTCAAGCAAAAGGAATCATCGGCACCAGTTACTACTGGAAACATAACCGCCGAGCAAATGGTCGCCTATCTCAACGACAACGCCCGCAGGTTGCAAACAATTCAATGCAATCAAGTGGCAATCGACAGCAAGCAGGGCAGCCAAAACATCCCCGGCCTTGATGGCCTGTTGGTTGTGCAAAAGCCGAGGCAATTCCGTCTCAAAGCCAAGGTTTTGGGGCAACCCGCTGTGGATCTCGGGTCAAATCAGCAGGAATTCTGGTATTGGATCAGCAAGGCTGAACCAGTGCCTTATGTATTCCACTGCGATTACCAATCCATGGATCGTGGTCAGGTCAGGATGCCGATTCCCATCCAGCCGGAAATGATCCTCGCGGCGATGGGAATTTCTGAATACGACCCGACCCGACAGTACGAGGTCAAACATGTGGGCAACCAAACCGAATTGATCGACAAAGTCATTTCGCCCCAGGGGCGCCCGGTCACGCGCGCCACCGTCTTCCTCCGCACCCCCGCGGCACCCGGTAAACCACAAGTGTTGGGACATGTGATTCGAGACGAGCAAGGCAAGGACATTTGTTCCGTATCCATTCAGGAAATACAAATCCACCGCCAAACAGGCGCTATTCTCCCGCAAAAAATTCGTTTTGTCTGGCCTTCCGAACAGTTGGAAATGACGATGCGATTCGGGGAATTCATCACGCCTGAATTGTCACCGGATCGCGCCCAAAGGTTGTTCACTCGTCAAGACCTTTCCAACCTGCCCGGCTTTGACCTCGCCACTTGGACACCAGATGATGATCTCAAGAAGGTGCGTGGCTCAAATCCTTGAATCAATTACCTTCCTTTTCAATCGTTCCACTGCTGAAATAATACTGCGCCAAACTAAACATTTGCCTTTGCTATAAAAATACCGTTGCGCTTTGTTCTTCTATCGATTACATTTTTTTCGTTCAGTTGTTTCAAATTGCATAAGGAATCTATCGATGCCTCCAGAAGAGAAGACATCCAGTCGTGGAGAAACCACCAAAGGCACGAGCATTTTGCTTCGCCTTCCACCTGCCGTGGCCGCAGAGTTGCGCCGAATCGCCAAGAAGGAAGAGCGAACCATCACCACGATCGCTTTGCGGGCTCTACGCCTTTATTTCAAAACTGAACACAATATCGATGTGACAGCGGAAGAGTAATCCTCACTCAACCAATAGAGCGCACACAATATCAAAGGGCCGCATCCTAATGGATGCGGCCCTTTGATTTGAGCTAACAGGGCTTTGTCAGGCCGATCACTCAGCCTTCTTGAGGGCAGCCTTGGCTTCCTTCGCCTTTTTCTTGGCTTCCTTTTCCTCCAGGACAGCCTGTGCCGCTGCCAAACGCGCTACCGGGACTCGGAAGGGGCTGCAGCTAACATAATTCAGACCGATCTGGTGACAGAACTTGACGGAGTCAGGTTCGCCACCGTGCTCGCCGCAGATCCCGATCTTGAGATCCTTCTTGGTGGCCCTGCCGCCTTCCACTCCCACTTCCATCAGGCGGCCAATACCGGTGAAATCGATCACCTGGAACGGATCCTTTTTCACCACTTCCTGTTCGAGATAAGTGGGAATGAAGCTGCCGTAGTCATCTCGGCTCATGCCCAATCCCGTTTGGGTCAGGTCATTCGTTCCAAACGAGAAGAACTGAGCCGTTTGGGCAATCTCGCCTGCCGCCATGGCGGCGCGGGGCAATTCAATCATGGTGCCGACGAGGTATTCAACGGAAGCGCCCTGCTCCTTGAACACCTTTTGGGCCGCGGCATGGACCACACTGGCCTGGAGGTCGAGTTCCCGCTTGAAACCCACCAGCGGGATCATGATCTCAGGCTTCACCTCGGTTCCTTCCTTCTTCACCATGCAAGCCGCCTCGAAAATGGCGCGCGCCTGCATTTCCGTGATTTCGGGGAAAACGATGCCGAGGCGGCAACCCCGGAAACCGAGCATCGGGTTGAATTCGTGCAGAGACTTCACGCGGCGCTCGATCTCATCGATCGAAACGCCCATGTCACGCGCCATCTCCTCCTGCCCCTTGTGGTCATGGGGAAGGAACTCGTGAAGAGGGGGATCCAATGTGCGGATGGTGACCGGCATCCCCTTCATCGCGCGGAACAAACCGGCGAAGTCCTCCCTTTGGAACGGGAGGAGTTTGTCCAAGGCCACCTTTCGAGCCTTGGCATCAACCGCGAGGATCATCTCCCGCATTTCGCGGATATGATCGAAAAACATGTGTTCGGTCCGGCACAAGCCGATTCCCTCAGCGCCAAAGGCAACCGCCTGGCTTGCTTGGTCGGGCTTGTCGGCATTCGTGCGGATGTCCAGCTTGCGGACCTTGTCGGCCCACTTCATGACCTTCTCAAACAGCTTGTAAACAGGAGCCTTGGAAGGCTTCAGGCTGTTCTCGATAAGAACCTGCACGACTTCGCTGGGCTTGGTCGCGACCTTCCCGGCGAGCACTTCGCCGGTGAACCCGTCGATGGAAATCCAGTCGCCGTCATGCAGGACCTTGTCACCCACCTTGAGGGTCATCTTCTCGTAGTCAATCTGCAGCGACGAACAGCCAACGATGCAAACCTTGCCCATTTGGCGGCTCACGAGTGCCGCATGGCTGGATGCGCCACCGAAAGCGGTCAGGATGCCATCGGCCGCCTGCATGCCGCGAATATCCTCGGGGCTCGTTTCCCGGCGAACGAGAATGACGCGGTGGTCCTCCTTGCGGCCATGGGTCTGGACATACTTTTCCGCATCCTCGGCGAAGAACTTGATACGCCCGGTGGCGGCGCCAGGCCCTGCGTTGATTCCCTTGGCCAGCAGATGCCCCTCCTTGACAGAGGATTTCTTGGCGTCCAGGTCGAAGATGGGCTGGAGAAGCTGGTTGAGGTCATCGGGGGGGATGCGATTCTTGCCGATCGCCTCCTTCCACTCGATCAGGCCCTCATCAACCATGTCGACTGCAAACTTGACGGCGGCGAAACCGGTTCGCTTGCCATTGCGGGTCTGCAGCATCCAGAGTTTGCCCTTCTGGACGGTGAACTCGATGTCCTGCACATCGCGGTAGTGCTTCTCGAGGATGTTGCGAACCTCCTCGAGTTGGGCATAAACCGGGGGCATCTCGTCCTTGAGTTCGGAGATCTTTTTCGGGGTGCGAATCCCCGCCACCACATCCTCGCCCTGGGCGTTGGTGAGGTACTCGCCGTAAAAGACATTCTCGCCACTGGCGGGGTCGCGGGTGAACGCGACGCCCGTGCAGCAGTCGTCGCCCATGTTGCCGAACACCATGGCGCAAATATTCGCCGCGGTGCCCCATTCGTGGGGGATGTTGTACTGCCGCCGGTAAACGATCGCGCGGTCGTTCATCCAGGAACCGAACACGGCGCCGATCGCGCCCCACATCTGCTCGTGGGCATCATCGGGGAAGTCGTGGCCAGTCCGGTCCTTGACCGCCTTCTTGAACCGACGCACCAGTTCCTTGAGGTCGTTAACAGTCAGTTCATTGTCAAGATGCACGCCCTTCTCGTGCTTGAGTTCCTCCATGATTTTCTCGAACGGATCGATTTCCTTTTTGTCGGTGGGCTTGAGGCCAAGCACCACATCGCCATACATCTGCACGAAGCGGCGGTAGGTGTCCCAACCGAACCGTTCGTTGCCCGTCTTGGCAATGAGTCCGGCGAGGGTTTTCTCGTTCAACCCGATATTCAGCACGGTATCCATCATGCCGGGCATCGAGTCGCGGGCGCCCGATCGGCAGGAAACCAGAAGGGGATTGGCGGGGTCGCCCAACTTGGCACCCATTTCCGCTTCCGTCTTTTTCAACGCCTCCAGAACCTGAGCCTTGAGTTCGGGCGGGTACTGCTTATTGTGGCCATAAAAGTAGGTGCAGACATCGGTTGTGAGGGTGAAACCAGCGGGCACCGGCAATCCGATGCGGGCCATTTCGCACAGGTTGGCACCCTTGCCGCCAAGCGTGTTTCGCAGGCTGGCGTCGCCCTCGGCAGACTTACCACCGAAGTAATACACATACTTGAAGCTCATGCGCCCCATCCTCAAAAAAAGACCATTCCCGGGAGCATCTCCCGGGAATTCATTCAATTTCAGCTTTTTTCTTATGGAACCCCGGGCGCTTTGACCACCCGACTTGAATCATCAGGAGGCTGGGTTGATTGTCACCCGAAGTGGCTCGATCCAAGTGCGGTGTTCCGGCATGTAATACAGGTAAGCCCTGCTGGCGGGTCCCCTGTAAACTCCTGGAACCCGTGCAACAACATCAATCGATAGCTCCACCTCTTCCTTGGGGCCCAAATTCCGCCAATAAAGAACGAGTTCCCGCCCGCGAACCTCCCAGTGCGACAACCGGGGACGGGAACCATCCGTCGGAACCCGGCTGAGTTCAATCAGTTGTTTGGCATCGGTCGGGATGCTGAGACCCGCGGGCAATCCAATCACCGCGATGGCCATTCCTTGACCTGATTCGGATTTGTTGGTCACACGCACCTTCACCATGGTTGATTCGCCTTCGGTGAGGGTGTCACGGTCGAGATTGCTCCGGATGTCAACAACCGACTTGGGCGATGAGGGGGGTATCAGTGTGTGATAGCGCCATGTGAGGTTCGCTGGCATTTCACTGCCTCCGGTGATTTCAAATCGAACCTTGTTGTCTCCTGGTTTGAAAACCCGCTCGGCATCAGGGATGGGCAAGCTCACCATCTCAGTGGCACCGGCAGGGAAAGCCTTGGAAAAGGTTTTGTTACCCACCACCAACCTGACCTCACCCGCCTTGATTTCACCCTTCGATTGCCTGGCCTGACCCAGGAATGCCTTGAGTGCCAGCACTGTCGATTGCGTCGCGCCGTATCCGCCACGACCATCGCGCTGTTTCCCGATCCACTCCACGGCCTTTCGGGTTGCCACCGCGTTGGGCCCTTGGTTGGGCAACTTCATCAGCGCGATCGCCGCCAAGGCGGTCGTTTCGATTTCCAATGACTGTCCCATCGACCGGGTGACCGATGATTGCCCCCCGGCGATCATTCCCTCGCCGTTTTGGGCTTCCACAATCGCCTTGGCCAGAGGGAGCGCCTCATCGGTTCTTCCGGCATTCACAAGGCAGCACAGGGCAAGGGCCTTGAGGTACATATCGGGAGAACCCGCCGCGGAATCTCGCACAGCGTCGATTTCCTTAGCCAATTCGTCGCATGGTCCAGTTTCCGAAAGAGCCCAGGTGATGTAGGCATTGGTGGTCGGAGTGGGTGCGGCGCCAAACTGGTCGAGATTGCGGGGGTTGCGACGATACCCGCCTTGCCCGTCCCTGCGGCTCATCAGAAAGCCGCGGGTACGCGCCACCAAGTTCTCCTCCATGCCTTCAATACCCACTGAGCGCATGTCGGCGAACTGCATCAACCCATAGGCGGTGAGGGCTTCATGCTGCTGGTCGGGGGCCCCAAACCACTCAAAACCGTGCTTTTTTCCTGCCTTGGTGTCCATGCACTCGAACCCGACCAACCGGGAATATCCCTTGGCGAGCATTTCCCTTGCCCGCGCTTCCACTTCGGGGTTGGATTTGCCTGTCTCCTTGAGGAAGGCAAGGATCATGGTGTTGGGGTAATTCGCCGATGAGGTCTGCTCAAAGCAGCCGTGGGGCTCATGCAGCATCCCATCCAGTCCCTTGGTTAACTCACCAATCGTTGAGGGGAATGCCTCGATGTCGAGTTTGAGCGATCCGGCAACCCATTCCTTGGGAAGCCTGAGCGTGCGGTCGAGCGCGCCTGCAACGCGGTCGCTGAGCGAACCTTCCACGGGGAACCCCTCGGGAACAACACGGACTTTCCCGCTCAGGGTGTCATTGAACCCGCCTCCGGAGACCTGAATCCCGTAGCCGATCTCCTGATCCAGCAGGCCGGGCCTGAGGGTCAGCACCCGCCGAGCGCGGCCCGAGTTCGCCAACGGGAGATCATCGGCGCCAGGTCCCTCCAGCACCGCGCCGGTGAGCGTGGAAGGGTCGAGGCGGACATTCCTGATCTCCGGCCTGCCCTCGATTGTCGCCACGGCCTTGACGATATCCGAAGCGGTCACCTCAAACGGGGCCTTGAGCGACAAGCTGAGTGGCAACTTGGAATCGAAAGTCACCATCCTCTCGGCGATTTCGCCGTCCCCGGTGTGAACCATGGCCACCGCCTGAAATCGTGTCACGGAGTCGCACAGGTCGAATTCAACGGCGGTCGTGCCGCCCGCCAAGACCGAAGCGGGTTGCCAAAGCAATGTTTCACTGAAATCGGAACGGGCACCGTCGCTTCCCTTGGATCTTCCGTGGGCGTATTCACGGACAAGCATGGGGCGGTCGGCCACTCGAACCGGGTCGGCCTCGTCCCTCGCGATGGCGTTGAACATCTGGCCCGGCATGGGCCCCCCGACCATCCCGGGCCGGCGTCCCGCCTGGGCCATGTTCTTGCGGACTGGAATTCCCGGGGCAACGGGCGCGGCAGCCAAAGCGCGATTCGGCTCACGGGCCGCCGCTTGGCGCTGCTCTTTCACCTGGTTCCTTGCCTTGTTGATGTTGGCAGGCGCCGGGGGAAGGCGGTTGCCCGCATTGTTCGCTTTCATTTCCGCCATCCGCGGCGGCATCCGCACGGCTCCTGGCCCACGGTCCATCACCGCCCCCATCATCACCGCTGCCTCAGGCGCGGCTTCGGCGTTTTTCATCATCACGCGGTCGGCTGCCGGAGCCATCGGGGCGAAGGCGCTGTCAACCATCGCGGACTTGGCTGGAAAGCGGGATGCCGGGACGCCCTGCTTGACAAAGCCGCCCACCTTGGATGTCAACGACATGCCGGCCTGAGGATCGTAACCAATCCAACCGACCAATCCCACGATCACCAAGCCACCGATGGCAATCCTGCCCAGCGTTGTCGGCACCAGCGTCAACAGCATCACGATCCCGTACATGCCACCGAAAACCACCCCTCCCACCATGGCCGCGCGAGTCCACAGCCAAACGGTATCCCTTGGCTCGACCATCGACCGAAAACCACGGACGGATTCTTCCAGGACGGCGGCGGCCTTGGTCGCCTCGGAGCGGACGGTTTCAACCATCTCGGTCGCGGGCTTGAGCAACTCACGCTGGGCATCGTCATGTTTTTTCAGCGCCCGCTCCAGCGCGACACCGGCCGTTGTGACGGAGCGATGGTCCTTCTGCCCGGCGGAAATCAGGTAATTTTCCGACTCAACGGGGAACTGGCGCTGAAACTTCGCCGGATCCTGCTCAGCGAACCGTCGCCATCCCTGCACTCCAAGGAGCAGATCGATGGCCGTACGGGCCTGCGGATGGTCCGCCGAG
>CAWUNZ010000006.1:0-33565 GCA_963923445.1 uncultured bacterium | reverse complement strand
CGTACGATTGCCTGCGCGCCTTGAGAAGCAATAAATCGGCGAACAGGTAGGGATGAATTGTTTTCTCACCCTTCTCGGCCTCGGGAATGTAGGGCAATCCCTCAAATGGTGGCTGTATGGGTTCACCGCCGCTGAGTTTTTCGCCGGAAAGGTCTGTTGCCTCGGGTTTGGTGTCTTGGGCGGAAACAGTGCCTGGTGACAAGCCAATTGCCAAGCCCAAGGCGATTCCCTTGACCCAAGTGACGAATCCCGACCGGCTAAACATATCAGGCTCCCCGTATTAAACGGTGGCTTGTCAATGAGGGTGGCCATTAGCCGGGGTGCAGGATTCGGCGCAAGCCCAATTCGGCTTGATTTTCCAGCCTGATCGAAGCATTCCGGCCTTCCGATTGAAGGAGGTCATGATGCGGTTTCACCCGCGAGCCATGCTGAGCCTAATGCTGGCCCTGCCGACCCTGGCCGGTTGCCTCAGCCTGCGCGTGGAAATGCGGAAGGATGCGGATGTTCTCGACAGCCTTAATGCCAGTCTCGGAACCTCCGGGTTATCCGAGCGGTCCTTGGCGACGCTGCGGGCCGATGGCCTCGATGTCTCATGGCGGTCAGACCCGGCCAAAACCGTGGACTTGCTCTTCAGAACCACGGTGGACGAACCGAGCGCCGATCGATTGTTCGCCTTGTCCGAAATGCACCATCAAATGGCCAAGGCTCGCCGGATCAAGCCTGATGAGGCGTTGAGGCACCATTACCTCTGTGCTGGCTTTGCCCACCACTACCTGCTGAATGCCTCAGGTGTTGCCGCGACTGAGGATGACAAGCGTCCCACCCTCGCTCCGGCGGATGCCTTTGATCCGCGATTCCGCTTGGCATGTGACTTGTATAATCACGCTCTCTCCAAGGGGTTGGTCCTGCTGAGGAACATGAAGGTCACCCGCCCGGGCGACTCCGTCCGAATTGAATCCCCCTCAGGGGAAACACTCGATGTCCGCATTGAGGATCAGGGATTGCCTTTGCCTGGCTACGAGGTGGGCGCCGTTCATCTCGCCTCGGAATTCAGCGTCAGCGGATTGTCAACCCAGGTGGTGGGGTATGGCCTGGGTGTGCCGTTGGTGGTGGAAAGGCGGCGGGATCCCAAGCGGGTGGAGAAACTGTACCTGAAAACCATGTCTGTTCCGGCAACAGCCTACCTCAATTTCAGCGATGATTTGGCGTCTCTGGGGCATTGCCAGGCCGTCACCATCGAATTGCACGATCCACGCAAGACCCACGGATTTTTGGTGCGCGACCGCGTGGTTCCGCTTGAACGCAACCTGACTACCCCCTTGGCCTACGGCCTGGCCGACAGCGGCCTGGAGCGGCTTTCATTGAACGGTTTCCTCAAGGGCGACCTTCTGGCCGATGGCGGGCAGTTGCTGCTTCTGGAACCGTTTGCCCCTGGTAAAATCCCGGTGGTTCTGGTGCACGGATTGCTTTCCTCGCCCGTGACATGGACTCCGGTGGTCAACGACATGATGGCCGACCCGGAGATCAGCCGAAACTACCAGTTCTGGGTGTTTGTCTACCCCACAAGCCAACCGTTCGCCGTGACCGCCGCCCAGTTGAGATCCGAACTCGACAGGGTTCGCAAGCGCGTCGATCCGGACCGGGCTGACAAGGCCATCGACCGGACGGTTCTGGTGGGACACAGCATGGGCGGTTTGGTTTCCAGGTTGGCATCCAGCGAATCGGGTGACGCGGTATGGTCGGCCTTGAGCGATCGCAAGTTAGATGAATTGGCTCTCGACAAGGATGCCAAACAGGCGATTTCCCAAGTCGTTTATTTCAAGCCGCATCCACAGGTTGCCCGTGTCATCTTCGCGGCCACCCCGCACCATGGCAGCAATCTGGCGAACACCAGTATTGGAAAACTGGGAAGGGCTCTGGCCAGGCCACCGTCTAAAGTGATGGAAAAAACCCGGTCCATTCTCAGGCAGGCGCCGGCGGCCTTGGCGAATGACCTTGGCTCGCGCCTCACCAGCGTCGATTCGCTGGCGCCCGATTCCCCCTTCATACTTGCCATGACCGATGGGGTTAAACCGGCTGTTCCGTACCATACCATCGCGGGAATCCTCCCGCCTGACAGCAGGACAGTCAGGACCGAATCGCTGCTGCTCGGTTCCGACAACGATCCGCATGGCGATGGGGTGGTTCCTTATGCAAGTGCGAGGCTCGATGGAGCCCAGAGCGAGGTGCTTGTCATGGCGGAACACACCACCGTTCACCACCATCCCCGGGCGCTGGCGGAATTCCGGCGTGTCTTGCGTCTTCATATCAAGGAATCCGGAGATCTTAAGCCTGTTTCGGCCACTTCAGCGGAGCCGAGGTGACCATGTGCGGCCGTTTCGTGCTCGCCGCTGACAACGACGCGCTGGATGCCGAATTCGGCCTGAGGCGGTGGCCTGCGCGGACTCCCCGCTACAACATCGCTCCAACGCAGCAGGTTTTGATCATCAAGATGGGCTCCGACAATCCGGAATGGGTCCGGTGGGGCCTTGTACCCCGGTGGGCCCAGGATCCTTCCGGCGCGGCGCGGATGATCAATGCCCGGTCCGAGACCGTCCTGGAAAAACCTGCCTTTCGTAACCTGGTACGACGAAACCGTTGCCTGGTTCCTGCCTCGGGCTATTACGAGTGGCAAGCGACTCCCGGGGGTGGAAAGCAACCCTTCCATTTTCGTCGCGCCGATTTGCTCCCCTTTGGTTTCGCGGCATTGTGGGATTCTTGGGAAGGGCCTGGTGGTGAACTGCTGGAAACCTGTACCATCCTCACCATGGATGCTCCCGAATGGATGCGATCGTGGCACCACAGGTGTCCGGTCATGCTTCGCGCGGGCCTTGCCGGGTCATGGCTTGAAGGGGAGGGTGGCAACGAGGAATGGCTGTCCCGATTCCTCAATCCATGGAAACAAGAGGAATTCGAGTTTTATCAGGTGTCCAACCGGGTCAATTCCGTGGCCCATGATGATGTGGAATGCACCGCTCATGCCGGGTTGCTTGGCCGGAACGAATCGGCATCGGTTCGCCCGGTGCAACGGGATTTGTTTTCTTAGGGCCGACCTGGCCGGGAACTTGATTTCCTGGATGCCCGGCTGGCCGCACCCTTCCGGGCGGCGCGAACCACCTTGGCGGCCCGGTTCTTGCCGGATTTTTCCGCGGCCCTGAATTCCTTGGGCTTGGTTTTATAGATCTTTTTGGGCGCTTTCGATCGCTGAATATCGATTCCGGCCTCTGCCGGCAGGTGGCGTTTCAGCACGGCGGCGATTTTGTCCCAAACACCTTGGTCCTGCAGGAACCGAAGGCGCCTCCAGCAGGTCATTCCGGAACCAAAACCTAATTCCTGTGGCAGATCCTCCCAAGGGATTTTGTTCACAAGGATATGGACGATGCCGCTGATCACCTTGCGGGAGTCCACCGGCTTGCGTCCGGCATGGAGGTGATTGCGTGGCGCTGGAACTGGCAGGATTCTTTCGATTTTTTTCCAGATCACATCGTCCAGCAGTCTGGCCTTGGACATCTGAGGCTCCCGGGACCAGGAGAAAAGACGACTTCCTGCCATCTTTCGCATTATCAATGCGAAGACTAATGCTACCTATCTTAATATTAAAGTCAAGATAATCAGTCAGTTCCAGCTAATCCGGAACCGGTTAGCGCCCATTATTCAGCGGGCGCCGCCCATGCGATCCGGTTTGGGGAATTCTGGGTCCGATCGCTCCTTCACCTCTCCGGAATTTCCCGGTGTTACCACCCGCAGGTGAGTTTCCGGCCGGCGCGCGACAATTCCAATCGCTTTCTCCCATGGCAGAAGCAGGCCGGTCTTTGTCAACCTGTCGGCGTCGATTCCCCGGGGCGCCACCACCGTTGCCATGGCCTGGTTGGTGGAACCGATCCCAGTCCTGGCATCGACAATGTGCGAATATCGTCTGCCATCGATTTCAAGAAACTGTTCCAGATCCCCGGAAGTTGAAATGGATTGGTTTCGAAGGATAAGCGTCGGCGGCTGACCCTTGGAGCCGGGAAGCGGGATGATCGCCACCTGCCAGCCCTTGGCCCCGGGGGGCGCATCTCCACAAGTCACATCGCCACCCAGGGCCACAAGGGATCGGGGCAGATCCTCCCTTCGCAATTGGTCGAGGATCTCGTCGGCGGTGAATCCTTTCGCGATTCCGCCAAGGTCAATGCGCATTCCGGGCTTGGCCAGCTTCACGGACTTGTCAACCGGATTGAGTTCCATCATCCGGTATCCCACCAGTGCCCTCGCGGCGGCTAGGTCGGCGGGATCGGGAAGACGCTTGCTTTTTCGCGC
This sequence comes from uncultured bacterium, assembly GCA_963923445.1. Taxonomy (GTDB): domain Bacteria; phylum Planctomycetota; class Planctomycetia; order Gemmatales; family Gemmataceae; genus REEB421. The sequence goes on along the minus strand of CAWUNZ010000006.1, from coordinate 29,227 downwards.
CAGGCGCCAAAGCCGTGTGACGGGACCGATAGTCACATCAAACGCGCCGTCTGTCAGGCGGGATAATTCCTGGGCCGATTCCAGCACCGTGAACAACTCCCGACTCACTCCCACCGATGGCCCTCCCGCCTTGGCGCACAAGCGCATGAGTTCGCTCGAATCCTGATAGTCGCTGAGGATGCCGTTGAGTTCCTCGGCGCGGGCGAATGCCTTTTCCAGCGCCTTGCGCCCGATTGTTTCCGTCGGGGCGTGAATCACGATCCTCAGGGTGGTCCCCATGCATTTCCGCGATTCCTCCACCTTTTTCAGGTTCTGCTCCTGGCCAACGGCGTGGCTTGCCAAGCAAACGATGAAAGTGGTTATCGCGACGGGGTTTGGGATGGCCATGAAAAGTCTCCCGGGAACTGGCGCAACCTTTTTTCGTAGTGTATGGTCGATGCCTGTCTTCGATACTGTCCCGAAAGGACCGTCATGCGTTGGATTTGCCTCAGCCTGCCCTTAGGCCTTGCGACTTTTGTTTCGTGGATCCTGTGCCCCGAACCCACCGTGGCGCAGGCACCACCTTCCGGTCCCTATAAGGAAGCCATCCCCGGGACCAAGGTTTCTTTTGAAATGTTGCCCATCCCGGGCGGTAAGTTCGCCATGGGCACTCCCGACACCGAGGCAGGACGGGTTGCCGAAGAAGGACCCCGGCACGAGGTGGAACTGAAACCCTTTTGGATGGGTAAGTGCGAGGTCACTTGGGACGAGTTCGACGCCTACTGGAAATCAGAAGACCAGCCAAACGCCCGCCCCGATGAACCCATGGCCCTCAAGGCCGACGCTATTTCCAGGCCAACTCCCGCATACGCTGATGAGACTTTCGGTCATGGGCGTGACGATAATCCTGTGATTTGCATCACCCACCATACCGCCATGGAATATTGCCGCTGGTTGTCCCGCAAGACAGGCAAGTGGTACCGTTTGCCCACCGAGGCCGAATGGGAATACGCTTGCCGCGCGGGCACAACCACCGCTTACAGTTTCGGCGACGATAAATCCAAGCTGGGTGAATACGCTTGGTTTGCCGACAACTCGGAAGAACTCGCTCACAAGGTTGGCAAGAAAAAGCCGAACCCTTGGGGCCTTCACGACATGCATGGCAATGTTCTGGAATGGTGCGTTGACCACTATGAGAAGGACGCCTACGCCCGCTTTGCCATGAGCAAGCTTTCTGTTCGTCCCGTGATTGTGCCTTCGGAGAAGCGCTTTTCCCATGTGGCCCGCGGCGGTTCATGGGCCGACAAACCCGAGTTCCTCCGCAGCGGCACCCGTCGCGGGTCTGACAAAACTTGGATTCGGCTGGATCCCCAGCGTCCCCAAAGCATTTGGTGGCTGACTTCAGCCGAATTCGTTGGCTTCCGCGTGGTGCGTCCCGTGGAAGAACAAACAGAATTGGTCAACCTTCGTTCCAAGGTGACCAAGCAAAGCCCCTGAGTCGTTTGGTTCCCTTTCCCTTGTTGATCCGATGGAGTTCCCTCCCATGGCAGACACGACCAACATTCATCGCCGCTCGGTGCTGAAGGCCGGCGCCGCCGCGGCTGTCGCCTCGGCCCTGCCCGCTTCCCTTTATGCCACCGCCAATGAGAAGCCCATCCGCGTGGGCCTCGTCGGCTGCGGTGGCCGTGGCACCGGCGCCGCGCACAATGTCCTCCACGCCGCCCCCAATGTGGTTGTCACCGCTGTCGGCGACGCGTTTGAGAGCCAGGCCAAGGGCTGCCAGGGGCGTCTCAATGGTATCGCCAAGGACGATGCCAAGGTCAAGGAACTGGGCAACAAGGTCGACCTGCCCAATGATCGCGTCTTCTGGGGCCTCGACGCCTACAAGAAAGTCATCAACTGCCCCGATGTCGATTATGTGATTCTCGCCACGCCCCCCGGTTTCCGGCCCCTCCACATCACGGAGGCCGTCAACGCCGGCAAGCATGTCTTCACCGAGAAACCCGTGGGTGTCGACGGACCCGGCATCCGCGCCGTGCTCAAGGCCTTCGAGGAGGCCAACAAGAAGAAGCTTGGAGCCGCGGCCGGCACCCAGCGCCGCCACCAGCTTGGCTACATCGAGACCATCAAGAAGATCCACGATGGCGCCATCGGTGACCTGGTCACCGGCCGCGTCTACTGGAACCAGGGCATCCTTTGGTCCCGTCCCCGCAAGGAAGGCATGACCGATCTCGAATATCAGATGTGGAACTGGTACAACTACACTTGGATCTGCGGAGACCACATCGTTGAGCAGCATGTGCACAACCTCGATGTGCTCAACTGGTGCTTCAACGAGCATCCCAAGTCCGTGACCGCGATGGGAGGTCGCAGTCGAAACAAGCCCGAGTACGGGCACATCTTCGACTTCTTCTCCGCCCAGATCGAGTACTCCGGTGATCGTCATTGCATCTCGATGGCCCGGCAGATTTCCAATTGCTGGAACTCCGTCACCGAGTATGTGGCCGGCACCAAGGGCAATTCCCATGTCGGTGGTTTCACCATCAATGGCATGCAGGCCGTCGAGCGTTCAGCCGTGCGCAAGGCGACCGACCCCTATGTGCAGGAGCACACCGACCTGATCGAGTCGATCCGTAAGGGCCAGCCGATCAACGAACTCAAGAATGTCGCTGAGTCCACCCTCACGGCCATCATGGTTCGCGAATCCGCCTACACCGGTCAGCGCATCACCTGGGACCAGATGCTCGGCTCCAACAAGGTCTACCTCGATGTGGCCAACCTGAACAAGGACATGGCTGTTCCCGAGTGGAAGGTCGCTGTCCCCGGCAGCACCCAGCTTTCCTGATTGGTCTTAACTCGGTCCCCGGTGCTCCCATGGGTGCCGGGGATTCTCTTTTTTCGGGCAACCCAACCTGATCCTTTCTTGTTTTTGCTTCAGCAATCGCTTGACCCGACCGGTCTCCAGCCTGATCATGAAGATTCCGCCCGTGGAATTTTCTCATGGTCATCCTCGCGTTATTAGCCGCGCTTTCCTCCCCCGGGGTTGATTATCTGGGGGACATCAAACCACTATTGGCCGTCAGGTGCGTCGCCTGCCATGGCGCCCTTGAGCAAAAGGGTGGGTTGCGTCTCGATACCGTTGCCCGCATGAAAACCGGGGGTGACTCCGGCCCAGCGGTCATTGCCGGCAACTTCAAGGAAAGTCCACTCTGGCAGCGATCGGCCGGGCATGGGACCGGTCGCAAAATGCCGCCCAAGGGGGAGGGTGAACCGATCGGACCAGCCGACCTGGCCAAGATGGAGGCATGGATCGCGTCTGGCGCCCCCGCCCCGACCGTTGAAGCCGAGGATCCCGACCCAAGGAACCATTGGGCATTCCGCAAGCCGGTGCGCGCCCCCTTGCCGCAACCCGCGGTCAATCCGATCGATCCCTGGGTTGCCAAGGCATGGAAAGACCACGGTCTTTCTCCAAGGCCAAAGGCTGACAAGGTCACTCTTCTAAGGCGCTTGCACCTCGACCTCACCGGTCTTCCTCCTTCCGAGGCCGACATCGACAGGTATCTGGCGGACAAGTCGCCCGATGCCTACGAGAAAGAAGTGGAAAAGCTCCTGGCAAGCCCTGCTCATGCCGAGCGGTGGGCCCGACATTTCATGGATATTTGGCGATACAGCGACTGGTGGGGCCTCGGCGCGGAAGTCCGCAACAGTCAAAAGAATATCTGGAATTGGCGCGATTGGATCATCGAGTCGGTCGAGAAGGATATGCCTTACGACGAGATGGTCAGGCAGATGCTCGCGGCGGATGAATTGTATCCCACCGATTCCTCAAGGTTGCGCGCCACCGGCTTTCTGGCAAGGCAGTACTTTTTGTTCAATCGCACCACCTGGATGGACGAGACAATCGAGCATACCGGCAAGGCGATTCTGGGGCTGACGACCAACTGCGCCAAGTGCCATGACCATAAATACGATCCGATCCGCGCCGACGATTACTACCGCCTGCGATCCATTTTTGAACCCTATCAGGTTCGTTATGACGCTCCGTCCGGTTCAACGGATCCGATGGCTGGTTTTCCCCGCGCCTTTGACAACAACCTTGCCGCCGTCACCCACAAGCACATCCGTGGTGACGAGGCCCGGCCGGATACCGGCAAGAAAATCACCCCTGGAGTCCCCTCCTTTTTGAATTTCAGTCCGTATGAACCCAAGCCGTTGACGCTGCCCCTCGAGGCTCGCGCTCCGGAAACGCGCGTTGATGTCCTCGAATCCCACCTCAACGATGCCGAAAAAAACCTGGTTATGGCCCGCCAAGGATTGGCTGATGCGGAGAAGGGGCTTGATCTCGCTCGCAAGCCTGTCCAGGTTCCTCAAGCTGAAAAGGCTGCACTGGTCATTTCAGATACCTTCTCCAGCCTGGATCCTTCCAAGTGGAAGACTATTGGAAACGGCAAATGGAAAACCTTGGGCGAAGCCGTGGCTCAAACCGCCGTCATTCCCGACGGTGCCCGCTTGCGCCTTGCGGAACCTGTCCCGGCGGATTTCGAGGCTGTCCTCCGGTTCAAGCTCACTGGTGGTGAGCCATATCGTTCGGTCGGGATCGCCTTTGATGTTTCCGATGATTTGGAAAATCTTGTTTATCTGAGCGCCAGCGCCGCCGATCCCAAGGTCCAAATATCCTACAAGAAGAATGGAAAACAGTTCTATCCACCGCAGGGCAGGCAGGCTCGCAAGGTTCCCCTCAACATCCCCATCGAGCTCACCGTGCGGGCGGCGGGCAATTCCATCGAGGCGTTGGTTGACGGGCAGCCTGCTGTCAAATTCGCGGTACCCGCGCGCCAGAAAGGCGCCTTGGAGCTGGTCACCTTCACCGCGACGGTTGAGTTCGACCATTTCGAGATCCGGACCTTGCCTGCTGGCTCCCAGTCGAGCGTCGCCAAGCCGCTCACCGTGCCTCAGGCCGAGGCGAAAGTGGCCTGGGCCCGCGCCGAGTTGGCCGCCCGCGAGGCTGAGCCGGTATCCATTCGCGCCCGGCACAAGGCTCGCGTGGAACAGCTTTCCAAGGGGATGGATGTCGCCAAGCCTTTTGCTCGCGATGCCGCCAGGAGAGAAGCTGACCTCGGTGTTCTCAAGGCCAAGGCGGCCTTGGCGAAGGCCAGGTTTGACGAGTCGGTCGGAGGGGCTGAAAAGAAGGCCGGGGTCGATGCCGCGATCAAGGCCCTGGTTGCTGCCGAAAAGGCTGGAATGGATCCCGGCGAACGGTTCACCCGCTTGTCGGCATCTTCCATGTCGCCTGAATCGAATCTCGACAAGGCTGATCCGAGGATGAAGCAGTATCCCGAGGCCAGCACTGGCAGGCGCTCGGCCCTTGCCCGTTGGATCACCCATCCCGACAACCCGCTCACCGCGCGTGTGATCGTCAACCACCTGTGGAACCGCCACTTTGGACAGCCGCTGGTGGCCACGGTGTTCGACTTCGGCCGCAAGGGCACGCCGCCGACCCACCCGGAACTTCTCGACACCCTCGCCGTCGAATTGATGGAGAACGGTTGGAGCCTCAGGCGACTGCATCGGCTCATCGTGACATCCCGGGCCTATCAACTCGAATCCTCCACCGCTCGACAGGATGGAGTGAAGGCCGATCCTGAAAACAAGTGGCTATGGCGGTTCCCGGCCCACAGGCTTGAATCGCAGGCGGTGCGCGACAGCCTGCTGTTCCTTGCTGGCCGGCTGGACACCACCCGTGGCGGTCCGTCCATTCCGGTGAGCGACGACTCTTCCCGCCGAAGGTCGATCTACTTCGTTCATTCCCACAACGACCACAACAGGTTCCTTTCACAGTTCGACGATGCCGGCGTGCAGGAATGCTATCGCCGGTCGGAAAGCATCGTGCCGCAGCAGTCGCTGGCGCTGGTTCATGCCCGGCTTGCCGTGGAAACGGCGACTGAATTGCGTGCCAGGCTCGATCCGTCCGGCAGCATGCCTCCCGCGGCATTTGTCCGACGGGCCTTCCTGGTGCTTTTGGGCCGGGAACCGCTTGCGGCCGAAGTCGAGGCCTGCGCCGCGGAATTGGCCTCCGATTCGGCCCAGTCCAGGGCTGGATTATTGCTCGCGCTTCTCAACCACCACGACTTCATTTCCATCCGCTAGGAGAATCCCCATGTTCTCATCGTTGAACAGGCGCGATTTCCTCGGTCGGCATGCCCTGGCGCCCATCGCCTTGGCCTCGCTTCTGGCGGAAGAGGCGAAGCCATCCGCTGGAAACTGGGTTCCGCCTGACGGCAAACCCCACCTGCCCGCCAAGGCGAAGTCGGTCATCTGGTTGTTCATGAATGGCGGCGTCAGCCATCTGGAGACATTCGACCCCAAGCCGGAACTCGACAAGTACGCCGGCAAGACCATCGCCGCCACGCCATACAAGGATGTTCAGAATCCGGAAAAACTGAAGCTCGCCCGGGTCACGGTGGTCAACGACGCCAACGGCCAGCAGCGCAATGTGCTCTTTCCGACGCAGGTGAAGTTCAAGCCCCGTGGCAAATCCGGCATTCCGGTTTCCGACTTCCTGCCCAACATGGGCGCGATGGTCGATGAGATGGCCGTTGTTCGCTCAATGTTCACCACCGACGACAATCACGGGGCCCAGACCCAGTTTCATTCCGGCCGCCACATGCTCGACGGGGAGTTTCCCACCCTGGGCGCCTGGGTGCATTACGGTTTGGGCAGCCTCAACGCCAACCTGCCGCAGTTCATTTCAATGGGCACCCGGGAATACTGGAACCGCAAGGACGGCCACTACCTTGGCCCCGCCCACGACGCGGTTCCCCTGCGGGTCGATCCCGCCAATCCCCTCGATTACGGCAAGCCGGAACTCGCCGCCGTCGACACCGACCGGGCTTTCCGCCTTGCCGGCAGGCTCAACCGCATCCGTTTCGAATCCGAGCCGACGGATCCCGTTCTAGACGCCCGGGTCAAGGCTTACGAGCTTGCCTACCGCATGCAACGCGCCCTGCCCGAGGCGATCGATTTTTCCCGTGAGACGGAAGCCACCCGCCGCATGTATGGGATCGACCAACCGGCCTCGCGCGACTTTGGCATGCAGCTTCTCGCCTCGCGCCGCCTGGTTGAGAGGGGGGTCCGCTTCATCCAGATCCAGCATGGCGGTGGCGGCGCTGGAAGCTGGGACGCCCATGGCAACTTGCTGGGCAACCACACCTCCAATTGCGCCAAGGTCGACCTGCCAGTCGCCGGCTTGCTGGCGGACCTGAGGCAGCGCGGACTGCTGGAGCAGACTCTGGTGGTCTTCGCCACCGAATTCGGGCGCACCCCCGGTTCCCAGGGCGGAAACGGCCGCGATCACCACATCTTCGGCTTCACCGTCTGGATGGCCGGCGGCGGCGTCAAGGGAGGCGTTGTCCATGGCGCCACCGACGAGTTGGGCTTCCACGCCGTGGAGGACCGCCACTATGTCACTGACATCCACGCCACCATCCTGCACCTGATGGGGCTCGATTCCCGTAGGCTGGAACTGCCGGAGCGAAAGCGCCTGGAGATCGACCACGGGCATGTGATCAAGCCGATACTGGCTTGAAAAAGGAGTTTGTTCATGGTTTTCGCGTTGGTTTTCTGCGCGCTCGTCACCGGTGCTGATCGGCCTAATGTCCTCCTCATCATGGCTGATGACCTCAACTGCCGGCTGGGTTGCTATGGCGATCCGCAGGTGAAGTCACCCAACATCGACCGGCTGGCCCGCGAGGGGGTGCGGTTCGACCGCGCCTACTGCCAGTTCCCCCTGTGCAGCCCAAGCCGCTCGTCATTTCTCACCGGCCGTCGGCCCGACTCCACCGGCGTCCTCACGAATCCCGGCAACAGCGATCATCCCCACTTTCGCGACAAGCTTCCCGACGCCGTTTCCATGCCCGAATTGTTCAGGAAGAACGGCTACTCCGTGGCCCGGGTGGGAAAGCTCTACCACTACAATGTCCCCAATGGCATCGGCACTCCCGGCCTCGATGACGCCCGGTCATGGGACAAGACCTTCAATCCCAAGGGCCGCGACAAGGACGACGAGCCCCATATTTTCTCTCTGGTGAAGGGGCAGTTCGGGGGCACTCTCAGTTGGCTCGCGGCTGATGGCGCCGATGCGGAGCAGACCGACGGCATCGCCGCCCGCCAGGCGGTCGAACTCATGCGCGAGAACAAGGACAAGCCCTTTTTTCTAGCCGTGGGCTTCTACCGTCCGCACACCCCTTATGTGGCTCCTAAAAAGTACTTTGAAATGTACCCCGTCTCGTCCATCAAGCTGCCGTCGGTTCCGGCCGGCCACGATGCCGCCATCCCCGCCGCCGCCGTCGCCAACCGCAAGCCCGAGGAAAAGGGACTCACCGACGACCTCAGGCGGCAGGCGATCCAGGCCTACCATGCCAGCACTTCGTTCATGGACGCGCGCGTTGGAGAGTTGCTCGACGCGCTCGACAAACTCGACCTGGCCAAAAAAACCATCGTCGTCTTCGTTTCCGACCATGGTTATCACCTGGGCGAGCACAACCTCTGGCAGAAAATGAGCCTCTTTGACGGCGTGGCCCGTGTTCCGCTCATCATCAGGGCCCCTGGCAACATGGGTGCGGGCAAGGCGAGTCCGCGCCCGGTGGAAATGATCGATGTCTATCCCACCTTGGCCGAATACTGCGGCCTGAAGGCTCCCGCCGAGTTGGAAGGCCTTTCACTCAAGGCGTTTCTCGACAATCCCTCGGCCGCCCGCGAGCGCCCGGCCTACACGCAGGTTCGACGCCCCATGGCCGATGGCCGTTCGGTGCGGACCGAACGCCACCGCTACACGGAATGGAACAAGGGCGCCAAGGGCCGGCAACTTTACGACCTCGACGCCGACCCCCTCGAAATGAACAACCTGGCCGCCGATCCAGCCCAGGCTGAAACCGTTTCCAGGCTTTCCAAGCTCCTGCAGGTTCGTTGAAAAACCGCAACGAAAAAAGGGGTGGCCCATGCCGCGCGCGGGATCTGACAGGCGGGATTTTCTGGTGGCTGGATCAACGGCGGCCATAGCCGGATCCGTGGCGTCCGCCGCTGACAGGCCCGCGGTTTCCAACCCCCGCGCCACTTCCGGTGATGTCGCCGCTGAACCGAATTGGACCGAACGCCTCACACTGGATATCGGCAATTCCCAGGGCACCATCGTGGGTTCGGATGACCGCGCCATTCAGGCCGCGGTCGATTATGTCGCGCGCCTGGGTGGTGGCACCGTGCGCCTTTCCAAGGGCACTTGGCGACTGCGCAACGCCGTTTTCCTCTCTTCCGGCGTCAGGTTGCTTGGCGCTGGCCCCGAGACGGTTCTTGTCAAGGATTCGATGTCCAAAACCAAGCTCGTGGCCGACTCCGACTGGTTCGACCAGGAGATCACGCTGGCCGACCCCTCGGGATTCCGCGTCGGCGACGGGGTGTGCCTGAGGTGCCGCAACCCGCACAACGGCGGCGCCACGGTCATCAAGCGGACCCTCGTGGCGCGCAGCGGCAACCGCTTCAAGCTGGACAAACCGCTGCGCGAGAACCTGTGGCTCATGTCCGATGCCACCGCCGCCACCCTGTTCCCCCTTGTCACGGCCGAGTTCGCCCATGGCATGGCGATCGAGAACCTGACCCTGGACGGCAACCGCGCCAATAATGACAACCTCGATGGCAATTATGCCGGTTGCGTTTTCATGCAGGATTGCCGCGATGTGAGCATCAGGGGTGTCGTTGCCCGCGACAACAACGGTGACGGCATCAGTTGGCAGATCTGCCACGATGTCTCGGTGGCCGATTGTCAGAGCGTGGGGCACGCCGGCCTCGGGCTTCATCCGGGGTCAGGCTCTCAAAGGCCCGTGATCCGGGGCAACACCCTGGCCCGCAACGATATCGGCCTGTTCTTCTGCTGGGGAGTCCGGCATGGGCTGGCCGAGGGCAACACCATCGAGGACAACCGTGTCGGTGTCTCCATCGGCCACCGCGACACCGAGAACCTGGTCGCGGAAAACACCATCCGCCGCAGTGGAAAATGCGGTGTCTTGTTCCGTGCGGAACGCGGCAAGGCGTTCGCCGGCCACCGCAACGAACTGCGCGGAAACTCCATCATCGACTCCGGAGGCGTCGACGGCGTGGCCGTGGATGTCGAGGGCCAGACTTCCGACCTTCGCTTCATCGGCAACACCTTGAGGGAAACCCGCGCCCCGGCTTCCCGGGTCGGTTTCCGCTTCGCCGCGGGCACGGGAACCATGACCCTTGCCGACAACACGGTGACGGGTTTTTCCCGCGAGGTTGTCGATCAGCGGCCGAGGTGACTTGCCCGACCCAACGGTGAATCCATGAAGATCACGCGCGTTGAAACCCATGTTTGCCATGCGCGGATGCGCAACTGGATCTTCGTCAAGGTGCTCACCGACCAGGATGGCCTGCATGGCTGGGGAGAGGCCACCCTCGAATGGCATACCCGCGGCGTGGTCGCGGCGATCGAGGACCTTTCCCAACTGGTGGTCGGGGAAAACCCCACCCGCGTCGAGCACATCTGGCAGATGATGCACCGGCAGCATTTCTGGCATGGCAACGGCATTGAGCGCGCCACGGCGATCGCCGGCATCGACTTGGCCTTGTGGGACATTCTCGGCAAGGTGGCAAACCTTCCGTGCTCGAGGCTGTGGGGTGGTCCGGTCCGAGATCATGTCCGCACTTACTGCCACCTGGGTGGTGGCAACATGGAGGACTTTTACGAGACACCCGTGGAAAACGCCGCCCGCTTTGGCGACCTGGCCCGCAAGGCGGTTGCCGATGGGTTCACCGCCTTCAAGTCGATGGCGGTTCCCTCGACTCTTCCCATCGAGGGTCTCAAGCCGATTCGCGCCGCGGAAAAAGCCGTCGCGGCCATGCGTGACGCGGTGGGTGACGATATCGACATCATGGTTGACTGCCATGCCCGGCCGTCTCCGGCCATGGGCCTGCAATTCGCCAAGGCGTTGGAACCCTATGGATTGTATTTCCTTGAGGAACCCTGCTGGCCTGAAAGCCGCGAAGGGCTTGCCGCCATCGCCGCCGCGGTGAGCACCCCCATCGCCACCGGCGAGCGCGTCACCCACCTTTCGGATTTTCGCGATCTGTTCATCGCCAGGTCGTGCGCCATTTGCCAGTTGGATATCACCCATTGCGGCGGCCTGACCGGCGCGCGCAGGATCGCCGCCTTGGCCGAGGCGTGGCGGGTGGCCTTGGCTCCCCATAATCCCCAGGGACCGGTGAGCACGGCGGCATCCCTGGAGTTTGGCTTTTCCCAGCCAAGCTACATCATCTGCGAGACCGTTCACGAGGATGTGCCCTGGCGCGCCGAGGTGGTTTCCGAGGGGTTCACCGTCGAGAAAAAGGGACGGATCGTCAGGCCCAACACCCGACCCGGCTTGGGAATCGAGATCAACGAGGCCGAGGTTCGCCGGCACCCATTCCAGCAGGAAATCCTCCAGCGGGTGTTTCTGTCCGACGGCAGCGTCGGCGACTGGTGACCGACGGGCGGCAGGGGGACTGGTTCCATGGCGCGCAAGCTTTCCGGTGTGCTTCCGATTGTTCAGACTCCCTTCAACCCCGACGACTCGATCGATGCGGTCGCGTTGGAGCGGTCGGTTGACTGGGCGTTCCGGGTGGGCGCCCAGGGCGTTGGCACGGGCATGGTCTCCGAGACTCCGCGCCTGACCGATGGCGAGCGGATCACGGTGATCCGCGCCATGCTGGCCGGTGCCGCCGGACGCGGACCGGTTTTCGCCTCGGTGGGCGCCGAAAGCACGGTGCAGGCCGTTGAGCGCGCCCTCGTCGCCCAGCGGGAGGGATGCGACGCGGTGATGGCCACGCCCCCCATGACATCCAGGCTGCCACCCAAGGCGATGCGCGAGTACTTCGCCCGCATCGCCGAGGCCGTTTCGATTCCCGTCATCGTTCAGGATGCCTCGGGTTATGTCGGCCAACCCATCCCGGTGGCGACGCAGGCGGAGCTATTGCTTCAATTCGGGCCTGAAAAAGTTCTTTTCAAGCCCGAGGCCAATCCGACCGGGCCGATCCTGTCGGAATTGCGGGACGCCACGGGTGGCAAGGCGATCATCTTCGAGGGTTCCGGCGGCATTCACCTGCCCGACAGTCACCGCCGCGGCGTGGCCGGGACCATGCCCGGGATGGATCTCCTGGATGGCGTCGTGGCCATGTGGCGCGCCTTGGGCCGGGGTGACACGGAGGCGGTTGACAGGCTGCATCATCCCGTCGCGGCCATCGTGTCGTTTCAGCTTCAGGCGGGCCTGGACGGTTTCCTGGCGATCGAGAAACACCTCCTGGTCAAGCGCGGGCTCTTCAAATCCGACCGCCGCCGCGCTCCTTACGCCTGGGTTCCCGATGTGGAGACATTGGCGGAAGTGGACCGGTTGTTCGCCTCGATGTTGAGATTGCTGGCATCCGCGCCGGGAGGCTGACGGTGGAACATGCCGCTGAATCAATGGCCGTCAAGGCCAGGCACCGTGTGCTGGCTTTCTTCTGCTGTGTCGCGGCGGTCGCGTATGTCCAGAGGTCGGCCCTGGGCGTGCCCGCGGCGGAAATCGCCACGGCCCTGGGTTCGGTCGATCTGGCCAGGGACATGGGCATGGTGCAATCGGCCTGGTACGCCGGTTATGCCGCCTTGCAATTGCCGTCGGGTTGGTTGGCCGACCGGATGGGCAGTCGCGCCGCGGCGGCCCTGTTCGCCATCCTCTGGTCGTTGCTGACGGGGCTTGCCGGATGTGTGCCGGACCTGGCTTCGCTCGCCATTGTCTGGGGCCTGATGGGCGCGGCGCAGGCGGGAATTTTCCCCTGTGCGGCCAAGGCCATCGGTTCGGCCTTTCCCTCGGGCGAACGGGCCCGCGCCTCGGGCTTTCTCGCCGCCGGAATGACCATGGGCGGGGCCATCGCCCCCGCGGTGACGGCATACGCCCTCGGCGTTCTCCTTCCCGTTTCCGATCACTCGGGAATCGGCCGTTGGCGCCTGCTGCTGGTGGCTTACACCTTTCCCGGGTTGGCCTGGGCAGGCATCTTTCTGTTCCTGGTATCGGGCCGGGCTTTGCCATCGACCAATAAGGCGGGAGCTTCCGGGCACATAGACTGGGCCATCATGGCGCGTAGTTCCAGCCTCTGGCTCTTGTGCGCCCAGCAGTTTTTTCGCGCCGCCGCCATGGTCTTTTTCGTCACATGGTTCCCCGTGTTCCTGCAGAAGTCGCGCGGCGTGGAACCGATGGAATCCGGCCTTCTGGCCACGATCGCCGGGGCCGGGGCCGTTGTCGGAAGCCTTCTGGGTGGCATGGCTTCCGACTGGATGCTGGCGCGCACCGGGAATAAAAGGCTTAGCAGGCAGGGATTGGCTTTCACAGGCATGCTCTCCTGCGCCATCCTCATATTGGCCTCCTCCTTCATCGCTGATGCCGCCATCAGCACGGTGGTGATCGGCCTGGGCGCCTTCTGCGCCACCTTTGGGGGCGTCAGCGGGTACACCGTTGCCATCGACCTGGGGGGAAGCCAGGTCGCCACCGTCTTCAGCACCATGAACATGTGTGGCAATGTCGGGGCGGCCTTGTTTCCCGTTGCCGCCGGTTGGCTGGTTTCCTCCACCGGCAATTGGAATGTGATGGTTTACCTGTTCGCCGGCATCATGGCTGTCGATGCCGCATGCTGGGCCGCGCTGAATCCCAAAGGCCCCTTGTTTGGAGATAAGACATGACCACGCGCGTCGCCACGCCCCAAGCCCGTTGCCGGGCCGGTGTTTCCCGACGGGATATCACCCCGCCTGCGGGCATTTACCATCGCATGTGGGGCGCTGCCATGCACGACCGCGCCGAGGGAGTGCACAAGCCTCTTCTGGCCACCATGGTGTGGCTTGAACCCATGTCCGCCGCTTCCGGCCCGCCATTGGTGATCGTCTCCCTGGATCATTGCATCCTTGACGGGCGGGAAATAGAGGCCATGCGGGAGGCCGTCGCCCGCGCTGTCGGAATCGACGCCTCATCCGCCCTTGTCACGGTGTCGCACACCCATGGTTCGGGCTGGATGTCGAGGGAAAGGTCCCACCTTCCCGGTGGCGACCTGATCGGCCCGTATCTGGATGGCCTGCGTGAAACGGTGGCGGCCATGGCCGTGGAGGCGCGCGCCTCAGTCGCCCCCGCCACGGTGGTTTACGGCCAGGGTCGCTGTGCCTTGGCCGCCCACCGCGATTTCACCGACCCGGATGATGGTGGCGCCGTTTGTGGTTTCAATCCCTCCGGCCGCGCCGACGACACTCTCATGGTCGCCCGGATCACCGACGCCTCGCGACGGACCGTCGCCACGGTGGTCAACTACGCCTGCCATCCCACAACGCTGGCTTGGGACAATCGGCTGGTCAGCCCGGATTGGGTGGGCGCCATGCGGGAACTGGTGGAGGCCGACACCGGGGCGCCTTGCTTGTTTCTTCAGGGTGCCTCTGGCGACCTGGGGCCCGTGCGAGGGTTCGTGGGCGATACCCGGGTGGCCGACCGCAATGGCCGTGTCGTGGGCCATTCCGTGTTGGCCGCCATGGAGTCGTTGCCGCCTCCCGGAACCGAGTTTCGCTACACGGGGCCCGTGATATCCGGGACCCGGATCGGCACCTGGGCCGATGCGCCACTCGACGCCACGGCATTGGGGCGTCAGGAATGCTGGACCTGGAAAACCATCCGGGTCGATATGCCATACCGGCATGATTTGCCGACCGTTGCCGATACCATGGCCGCGCGCGAACGCCATCTGGCCGAGGAGAAGTTGGCGCGCGACGCGGGAGACATGGCCCGCGTCCGCGACGCCCGCGCCGCCGCGGAGCAGATGACGCGCCAATTGACCCGGCTCAACGCGCTGGCTCCGGGCAATTCCTATCCCCTTCAGGTCACGGTGGCCCGCGTGGGGGAGGCCCTGTGGGTGTTCGCGCCGGGGGAACTCTACCAGGTGTTTCAGGTCACCATTCGGGAGCGATTCGCCCCGATGCCCGTGGTGGTGGTCACCATGACGGGCGACTGGCAGCCGGGTTATATCCCGCCTGCCTTCGCCTTTGGCTACGGCATTTATCAGGAAGTGATCGCGGCAACCGCCCCGGGCTGCCTCGAGGTGCTGATCGAGGCGGTCAGCAGGGAAATCAGGGCCCTGCTGGCGTCATGACCCGGCTGATGATCAAACCAATTCCCTGAGTGGAGGAACATTGTCCTCAACCAGGAAGTTCGGCCGGCCCGAGGGATCCTGCAAGGTTGCCGTCACCGTGTCGATTCCCAGGTGCCGATACAGGGTGGCGTAGATCTCGCCGAAGGTGACGGGCCTTGAGACTGCCTCGCCGGCGATCCGGTCTGTCGCGCCGATCACCTGGCCGTGCCGCATGTCGCCACCGAACATCAGGGCGCAGTTCACCTGCGGCCAGTGGTCGCGACCCACGATGTTGCTGATCTTCGGGGTGCGGCCGAACTCGCCCATCACCACCACGGCGCAGTCCTTGTCCAGGCCGCGAAGGTGCAGGTCTTCCACCAGGGCGCTGACGCACTTGTCGAAGACGGGGAAGTCCTCCTCCTCGCGGAGGAAAATGCTGTTGTTCTTCCTGCCCTCGGCGTTCATGCCGCCGTGCCAATCCCACTTGCTGTAGTTCAGCGTCACCACCCTGGCACCCGCCTCGACAAGGCGGCGGGCCATGAGCAGGCTTTGCGGAACCCGCGGCGCCCCGTTGCCGTCCATCATGATCTTCGGGTTGCCCACGCCGTACCGTTCCACCACCCGGCTTTCCTCGCGCGAGAGATCCAGCGCCTCGGCCAGGCGCGACGAGGTGAGCAGCGACAGCGCCCGCTCGTTGAACGCGTCCATCCCGTTCATGGCGCCCGTGGCGTCGATCTCCCTGCGGATGGTGTCGAAACCGTTCAGCAGGGTTTTGCGCTCCGCCAACCGGTCGAGCGTGATCCCCTGCAGCACCATGTCGTCGCGGGTGGGACCGGTCGGCTTGAAGGGGGTGTGGGCGGTGCCCAGGAACCCCGGGCCGGGTTCGTTGTACGGGCCATGCGTGCAGGTGTAGCACAGGCTCACATATGGCGGCACCGCGGGGTGCGCCGCCCCCTGCAACTTGGCCACGGCCGACCCGAACTGGGGCCATCCGCCCGTTGGCTTGAGCTTGCGGGGATGGTGCCCGTGAAACACCTGCTGGGCGTCGTGGTCGGTCTGGTTGCCGACAAGCGACCGGATGATGGTCATTTTGTCCATCAAGCCGGCCAGGCGGGGAAACGCCTCGCAGATCTTGATGCCCGTCACATTGGTCGCGATCGGCTTCCACGGACCGGCGATTTCCTTGGGCGCGTCCGGCTTCAGGTCGAACATGTCCTGATGGGGCGGTCCGCCCACAAGGTAAATCAGGATCACCGACTTGGTGGAGGACCGTATTCCGGCCTTGGCCTCGGCTCGCAGCAGGTTGGGCAGGGTCAAACCACCCATGCCAAACATTCCTGCCTGAAGGAATGATCGACGGTTCGTGCCGATGAAGCCGGACATGGGAATGCTCCGGGAAAACGGGGTGGCCGGCGGAGGACGCCGGTCTTGGACATGACTCTCCTATACCATGAGTCGGCTGGGAATGAACCGGAATAATGAGAAAATGGTTCGGTTTTTCAATTAAAACCATATCACCCTGTGAAATTTCTTCCCTTGAGGCCCATGAAATAGCCTCCTGAATCCCCCGAATTTCCTCACCCTCGTGGTGTATACTGTTGCCATGAACAGGCTTGCAGAAATCGCGCGGGCCACCGAAACCCTGAGGCAGGTGTTGCCCGACTTGGGTGATTGGCTTGAGCCGGGTCACCGCTTGGAGGGACTAGAGGCTTGCCACCGGCGGAGCAGGGCATGGGGTGCCATTGTCGGCGAACCACCCTTGGTGGCGGCCCTGTATGGCCCCACCGGAGCCGGCAAAAGCACCCTTTTCAAACTGCTGTCTGGCGTTGATGTGCCCTCCGGAGAACACAGGAGGCCCATGTCGCGCAGTTGCGCCCTCGCCGTGCCTCCCGAGTGGGCCGATCCCGCGAAGCTAGGGCCGGTTTTCCCCGCCGCCGATCTGGTCCCCTTGTTCGATGGTTCAGCCCTGACGGCGCCGGGACAACCCCTTGCCCGGTTGCATGCGGCCGAGGCGCCCAAGCTTTCCGCGCTGGGGCCCGGGGGAAAGTCGCTGCTGTTGGTCGATGCCCCGGACTACAACGGGGTGGATGAGGAAAACGCCCGGCGCGCGGAGGAAATCCTCCTCAGGGCCGAGGTCATGGTTTTTGTCCTTCAGGTCGACAGTTACCTCGTCGCCAAGAATGTCGAGGAACTGGCCCGGGCGGCCCGTTTGGCTACCCGTTTGGTGGTTCTTCTGACCAAAACACGCGATGCCTTTCAGGCTTGGACGGCATGGGACGACCTCTGCCGTCGCCTGGAGGATGCCGGCGGGGTCGGCGCCCCGTTCTGCACCCGACGGGCCGATGGGCGCGCATGCCTCGAAGTGGTCCGTTCCGCCCCGGTATTCGCTTGGAAACGCTCGGAGAATCCGGACCTCAACGACATTGTGGCCCGATCCGGCCCGACCTTGGTGGACCTCCTCGCCGGCTATGAGTCCCGGCGGATCGCCTGGGAAGGTGTCGCGGGTGCCGCCCATGCCGCCTCGGCCGAAGCCGGGCGGCTTGTCGCCAAGGCCAGGTCGGCGCATGATTCCGCCAAGGCCCGGCGGGCCTTGCTGGTGGCCGATGCCCGGCAGGCTGGCGCCCGAGTCGCCGGCAATGAATTCCCGCTGGGGGCCGTTATCCAGGCATTGGTTGCCGAGTCTCGTTCCAAGGTCCACGACTGGTGGAAAGTTCTTGTCAGCGTCCCGGCCGGTTGGATGTTTGGATCAGCCAAGGCTGTGGTGGGCAAAACCCGGGAGTGGCTTGGTCATTTGAAGGACATGGTTTCTCAGGAGTCCGCCAAGGGGGAAAAGCGGCAGGATGTGGAGACGCGCGTCCTGGAAAGGGAGGCCGACGCCCTGCTCGACGCCTGGCGATCCCGCCCCGAATTGGCTGACCTGGGGCTGGACAGTGCCCGCTGTTCCCGGGTCCGCGCCGCGTTGATGGAGGCCGAATTGCCGGGTGTCTCGCTGGAATGGGAAGCCGCCCTGCGCGAGGAGGCCCGCCGCTGGGCCGATGAGAACCCCGCCTTGGCTCAGGCCCTGCCCATGGCGTTCGATGCCATGGCTGTCGCCGGTTTCGGCCTTTTTGTAATCGACCTGAGCACGACCGGTGGCCTGTTCGGCAGTGCCATTGTCGTGGGCAAGCTGGGCGCTGGGGGAGTTCTTGCGGGTGGCGCCGGTGCCCTTGGCCTCTGGGGGCGCTTCCTTGGCGAGGCCAACATGGAAGAGATGCTCAAGCGCGTGGACGCGGCATGGAGGCAAACACGCGCCGCCGACCTGTCCGCCCATATCGAAAGACACCTGGTGGGCGCCGTGGCGGGCCCGCTCGATGCCATCCTCAATCGCGCCGGGGAAGAACGCTTGGCCGCCATCGAACAGGCCGCGGCCGTTCTCGACTCCGCGGCGCGCCACGACCCGGCGGGGGCTTGACCATGGCGACGGTTCCACCGGAAACCAACTCCCCATCGTGGGCGAATTCCCTGGCCCGCCAGGCGGGCGACCTGCGCGATTCCCTGGCGGCAATCGCCGGTAACCTTCCGGTGGAGAAGGCCCGGACCGCCCTCGATGATGCCCTGGCCGCGCTGCGCGCCGATCGCCCAAGGCCCGTGCTGGCGGTGCTTTTGGGAGGAACCGGGGCGGGAAAGTCGATGCTCTTCTCGGCCCTGCTCGAAAAACCGGGGGCCAGTCCCAGTTCCGATGCCATTCGCTGCCATACCAGCTCTCCCTTCCTCGCCGTGCATCCCGACGATGAGGCGGTGTTGGGCGAACTTTCCGGCTGGCAGGCGACACGGGTCAGGGGTCCGGTCCGCGGCGTGGTTTTGGTCGACACGCCGGATGTGGACGGGATAGTCAAGGAACACCATGCCGCCACGCGGGCGCTCCTGGAGCGCGCCGACCTGGTCGTCTATGTCACCGACGCGGACCGCCGCGCCAACCGTGAACTGCTTCTCGAACTGGCCCGCTGGGCCCCGCGTCACCGCTGGTTCTTCGTTCTCAACAAGGCTGACCAGCACGCCGGGCGCGTTCCCGAGATTATCGCCGATTGGGATCTCCGGCTTCGCGAGGCCGGGTTCGAGCCGGACGATCGCTCCCGGTTCGCGGTCTCCAGTGTGGTTCCCGACGACCCCGGCCTGACCCGCCTGCGCTCGGCGTTGCTTCGGGAACGCGACGGCAAGCAGGTGATGCTCTCCCGCCAGGGTGTGTTCCTGCAAATGACCAGCCATGCCTTGGGTGCTGAAATCGACTCCGCTTTGGCGACTATCGACGAGGCGTTGGCCCATCGCGAAACCGAGGCCAACGCCCGTCTTCGCGATGCCTACTCCAGCGCTCTCAAGGCCCCGGAGGCCAAAAGGGCGTTCCTGCTCGTGACCCGTCAGGCCGTGTGGCGGCATTTGTCCGAACTCGCATGGTTTCCGCTGGGATGGGCGGCATGGGTCAGGGCCCGCGCCCAGGGCCTGGCCACCGGTATGCTTCTGGGCCGGGCCATTGGTTCGGGCGCCGGCATGCTGGGCCTTGGTCTTGCCCTGGCCGGGGGCGGATTGGTGGCTTTGCGCGGGCTGATGCCCCTCCGCCGTGTCGTGGAAAGCCTCGGACCCGACTTCCGCCGGCTTGCGGCATCGTTGGAACGCGACATCCGGCGCGACCTTGAGGACCTCGGCGTGGAGAAACTCGCCGAGCGACCCGTGGAGGCGCCTTTGACTCCCGAACCCGGCGATGCCGTCGGGGAGATCGCCGCCAAGGTGGATGGCCTGGTGCGCCGGTTCTGGAACCGTGATCTCGATGCCGACCTGATGGCTCAGGTGGAATCGGATGTCGAGCAGGCGGCGGGCAAGGTGGCGCGCGAAGCCGTGACCGGCCCAGTCGGGTTTTCCGCCTTGCTGGTTGGCAACGCCATTCCACTGTTTATCGGCGGATGGATTATCGTCCGGCTTTGTCTGGGCTGGTACGACGCCGCCTACCCGTCGCTGGGTTTCTACACCATCGGACTGGCTCTTTTGGCGGCGTCGTTTCTCCCCGGCATGTTTTTCCTGACAATGCTTGTGGGCGCCCGTTTGGCCCGTCTCGATGTCTCCGGCCTTGTCGCCTTGGCGGACCAACCGCGCCAGACCGAACCCGTCCGCCGGGCGCGCGAAGGCATTGCCGCGCGCAGGCGCGATGCCCGGAGGGTGGCCCAAACCTCCCGCGGGCGGTTGGAAGAACTCCGCGGGGAACTCGACGCCTTGGGCATGGGATTGTCCCGGCGCCTGATGCCCCCGGCATAACTGGCACAGTTGGAACTCTTTCGCCAATTGTCCGCCAAACCCCGCATTCCCCAGCTTTCCAGTTGCCTCCCGCTTTGGAAAGAATGGACTTGGATCAAGGGGGAAATGCCATGGGTCGTCGTCGGGAACTCAAGGGATTGCGCGCCGTGGTCACCGGTGCCTCGCAGGGCATCGGCCGGGCGCTGGCCTTGGAAGGCGCACGCCGTGGCATGACCATCGTGGCGCAGGCCCGCTCGAAAAACCTTCTCGACGAGTTGGTCAAGGAGGCCGCGGGCCTCCCCGGGCAGGTCATGGCCGAGGTGGGTGATGTGACCAATTCCGAGGACCGCAAGCGCCTGGTCGCCCGGTGCCAGCGGGAACTCGGCGGCCTCGACCTTCTGGTGAACAATGCCGGAATCGGCGCCACCGGCCATTTCGCCGACTCCGGCCCCGAGCGTCTCCGCCAGATTTTCGAGGTGAATGTTTTCGGGCTGGTCGAGACCACCCGTGAATGCCTGGGGCTTTTGGTTCGGGGCAACAGCCCCATGGTGGTGAACATCGGGTCCATCGTGGGTGAGCGCGGCTTTCCCGCCCGCAGCGAGTATTCCTGCAGCAAGTTCGCGGTCCACGCCTTCAGCGACGGCCTGCGCGCCGAACTCGCCAAGGACAATGTCGATGTCCTGATGATCGCCCCGGGCCTCACGCAGACCAATTTCAGCCAGAACATGATCGAGCAGTCAGCCAAGGTCCAACTCGACCACATGCGCGGCATGACCTCCGAGGAAGTGGCCTCGGCCACCTGGAACGCCGCGGCCCGCGGCAACGACGAGGTGTTCCTGACCCGCCAAGGCCGGCTGCTCCTGAGGGTGAATCGGTTCCTGCCTTGGCTGGTCGACCGAATCATGCGCCGCAAGGTGAAGGCCATCTTCAAGCACGAACCCAAGGCCGTCCCCGCCGCCGTCTCCTAGAATCCTCTCCGGTGGTGATGGCCCCCGGAGCAGGTGCATGGCGCGCGAGATCGTTCATGTTGGAAGGCGCATCCAGGTGTGCGTGGAGCGCCTGACCGATCCCGACGGCAGCCCCGTTGTCCGCGACATTGTTCTTCACCCCGGCGCGGTGGCCATTCTGCCGTTCATCGACCCGGAAACCATCTGCCTTTTGCACAACCACCGCTCGGCTTTGGGCTGCCGTCTTTGGGAGATTCCCGCGGGCACCTTGGAACCCGGGGAGGATCCCCTCGAGGCCGCCAAGCGTGAACTCGAGGAGGAAACCGGGCATACCGGCGGTACCTGGAGCAGGCTGGGTGAATTTGTCCCGTCGCCCGGGGTCATGAACGAGGTCATCCACCTGTTTGTGGCCACGGGTATCAAGCCCGGGCCCGCGAGGCCCGAACCGGGCGAGGATCTGCTGCCCCAACCGGTGCCCCTGGCCCGGGCCTTGGATTGGTGCCTCGATGGAACCATCCGCGATGGCAAAACGATGGTCGCCCTCCTTATGCACCAGCGCATCCGTCAAGGCACGCGCTGAGGATTCGCCCATGGAACAAACACGCGCTGACGAGGCTTATTTCTCACCGGGAGAATCGATTCTCCGCAAGCTGCGCGGCCTGTTGGGCAGCGCGCGGTCATCGGTCGACCTCTGTCTGTTCACCGTCTCCGACGACCGCCTCACGCAAGGCATCATCGAGGCCCACCAGCGTGGGGTAACCGTCCGGCTGATCACCGACAACGACAAGCGACACGATGAGGGATCCGACATCGCCTCCATCGCCCGCGCCGGCATCCAGGTCCGGATGGATGAGGGCGAGGAGCACATGCACCACAAGTTCGCCCTGTTCGATGCCGAATGCCTGGCCACCGGCAGCTACAACTGGACCCGCGGGGCGACCACCAACTTCGAGAACCTGCTGGTCACCTGGTCTCCCGTGGCGGTCGGCATGTTTTCCGAGGAATTCGAGGCGCTCTGGAAGCGGATGAAGCGGCTGCATTAACCCGATCTGATTCACCGCGCCTCCCGATCGCACCCGCGTTGCCGCTGCGGTATCCTGATGGTCGTGGCGACGGAGGGGCGGAATGCGACGCTGGCGGGTGATGTTCGGCCTTGTGGCGACCTGCGCCTTGCTGCTGGCCGCGGGCGCCGCCCGCACCGGTCCCCGTCCATCCCCCCGGCAAATCGACCCATGGACCGTGCTGAACGACATCGACCGCCTGGCGCGGGTGGGCCTTGCCGGCAAACCGGCCGACCGTGTGGCCTACCTCAGGCGCCTGGCCGTCATCCCCTCGCCCCAAACCGTTGAAAAGGCGCTCGACCTGATCGCATCGGAAGATTTCGCCTCCCGGGAGGAGGGTGAACGATTGCTCTCAGGGGTGCCGGTGGCCGCTGTCATCGCCTCCAAACCCCAGCGCGACGCCGAGACCAAGGCCCGCCTCGACCGATGCGCCGAGGCCTGGAACGCCCGCGCCGATCCGTTGCTGATGGGCGCCATTGCCCGGTCCTTGGTTCTCGATCCGGCCCCGGGGGCGGCTAATGCCATCAGGATCGCCTTGGCCGTTATCACCGACCCGGAGTCGGCCGAGCCTTTGCATCAGGCCCTTGAATCCATGGGGGAACCGGATGTGGCCCATCCGGTTCGCGCCGCGTTCGCCAAGGTTCGCGCCGGCGATGCCTCCGCGCTTCGGCGATTGGTGGAGGAATTGGACTCGGCTCCCGCGCCCTTGCGGCGACGCGTTCTGGAATTCCTTTACCGACTGGCGGACGACGATGCACCGCCCGAAGCATGGGATGGCGACAAGGACGAGCGCGTCGCGGCACGGGAAGCCTGGCTGGCCTGGACAGACCGGTTTGCCAAGTCTGGTAAGCCATCGGTTCCGGAACCCGCCCGCTTCCGAGACCGCACGCTGGTGGTTCTGCTCGACATGGGCCAGGTGGCCATGCTCGATTCCTCCGACAAGCCGTTATGGATGATTCGGCGGGCCGATTTTCCGCTCGACGCGGAACCCCTGCCCGGCAACCGTGTCCTTCTGGCCGAAAACAAGGCCAACCGGGTTGTCATCCGCTCCCGCACCGGCGCCGTGCTTTGGGAACATGCCGTCGATAGCCCGCTGGTGGCGCAGGCGGTCGAGGATGACCGCGTTTTTGTCGCCACCCGGTCCGAGCTTTTCGAGGTCGATCGCGCCGGTCGGCGGGTCCGCTCCTGGACGCGCCCCGATGGTGAAACCTACATGCGCGCCATGCGATTGCCCGATGGCGGATTGGCTGTGGTGACATTCCGGCAGCGGTTCATCCAGTTGGATCCCTCGGGGCGGGTCACTCGGGCGTTCCCCGTCATTGTCACCACCTCCGGTGGCCGGATCGATGTCGCCCCCGATGGCAGGGTTCTGGTGCCCATGATGGTGCAGGACCGCGTGGTCGAGTACGCGGGCGACGGCGAAATCGTCCGGTCGTTCAACATCACCGAGCCGATCATCGCTCAGCGACTTCCCTCCGGCCATGTCATGGTCACCTCGATGGATGAGCGCATGGCCGTGGAGTTTGATGCCACGGGACGGCGGATCTGGCGATTTGAATCCCCCGCCGGTCGGCTCACGCGGGCGGTCAGGCACTGATTTTCGGAGGTGGCGTGGTGCCTTTGTGGCGGAAACTGGCGGCCTGCCTCACCATGTCGCTTATTGTCGCGGCTTGGTTCACGCTCGCCCTCACCTGGCTCTCTCCCCCCGTGCTGACGGCCAAACCCCCGGCCGAGGCGCCCGAACCGGCGCCGGAGGATCGCGGCCTGGTTGAACGCCTCAGGCAATCCGTCAATCAGGGGGGAAGTGCCAGCCTGGCCAAGGCACTCGCTGAAATGCTCCCGGCCCCGGGTGAGGAGGAGGCTTGGGCCAAGGCGTTGGCGGAACTCTCGAGCGTCTCATTCGCCACCCGCGACGCGGCCGAGGGAATCTTGCGCGCCGCCGGTACCCGCGCCCGGGGAATCATCCACCGGCACTCCCGTTTCGAGAATGATCCCGAATCCCGCGCCGCGATCGCCCGTCTGACTTCCAACACGGCGGGCCTGCAGGCCGCGGGCCTGGCCCTCGACGCCCTTGTCGACTCCAAGCCGTCGGGCGCCGATGCCGAGGTTTTGGCCCGGGCGGCGGCTTACCTGCCGCCGATGGCGGCCAGGGACCGCGCCGACAGGTTTCTTGGTTCGGGCACGTGGGTGAAGGATGCCCCGCCCGCGATGCGCGAGGCCCGCATCCGGGCCATGGCGGAGGCTGGCAGGCCTTGGGCGGAATGGTCCGTCGGCCTGGACGATGCCGATGCCGGGGTCAGGCTTGCGACCGCCCTGGCGGGGTTTGAAAAGGAGGAGGAATCCGCGGCCCGAAGCTTGTTTTCGATGTTCCCCGGCCTGTCCCCCGGCGAGGCTCGGCGTATCGAGAGGATCCTTTTAGTCCGTGGTGGTCCGGCCCGGATGGCGCCATCCCTGGTCATGCCGGCCGACGCTTCCAAGGTTGCCGCGGGTTGGGCCGAGTGGTGGCCCCGCCGGCCGGCGAGGACGGCGCCTGCCATGGAAACAGGGTTGATTGTCGCGCAGGTGAACTTCCTGGAGCACCTGGGCGTGCTCACCCGTTTCGACTTGTCCGGAAAGGAATTGGACACGGTCGCCCGGCCCGGTGAGGCCCTTGCATGCGGTTATGGTTCGGATGGCGAACCTTTTTTGGCGCGCAGCCCCGAGGGAGCCGCGGGATCGAGGATCGAATCAATCCGCGAGGCCGGCGGCCTGTCCGTTTCGGTTCCCGGCCGTTTGGTCGCGGCCTTCGCGGAAGGCGAGCAGTGGGTGCTGGTGGCGCGGGAGAGGGTGGAACGCGTGGGCCCCGAGGGTAGGTTTGTCATCCACAAGGCTCCCGGCCGCGTCCTGGCCGCCGCTGCCCGCGCTGCCGATGGCTGGTTCGCCCTGTGGCACGATGATGGCACGCTTATTTGGATCGATCAGGCCGGAAAGGAACGGCACCGGTTTCGGCTGCCGATCCCACAAGGCACCGCGCTCGGGCTTCAGGCCGTTTCGGGCAGGCGTCTGCTGGTGCCGCTCATGGCTGAAAACCGGGTCGCGGAATTCACCGATGATGGCACCGAAGTCGATTCGGTGCCGGTGGAAACCCCGTTGGCGGCCCGCCGGCTTTCCTCGGGCCGTTGGTTGGTCGCCACCCCCAAGGGGTTGATCTTTCTTGATCCGGAGGGCCGGTTCACCAAAAGAATCAGCCTGGTCGGCCTCCCGTCGGGATTGGAAGTTCGTTAGCCGTCCGTTTGACCCGACAAGCCCTCTACCTTAACTTGGCGCCAAGCAACGGTAGGCGATTCGCGCAACGGGCGCGGAACCCTCCTTGCGATCACTCGAGTCGGAATCCCTCTCATGCGCAATGTTATCGGCCTGGCCTTCATGGCCGCCCTGGTCGGTTTTGTCACCGCCCAAAGCCCCAAGCCTCACTCCGCCATCACCCCCGCGCCCCGGGACAAGGGCTGGATGCCCCGCCACGACAAGTTTGTGGAGATCGCCAAGGCCGGCAACATCGACCTGTTGTTCCTCGGCGACAGCATCACCGATGCCTGGGGTGGCAACGGCCACGGCAAGGATCTCAAGGGAGGTCCCAAGTCCGGTTCCGGCTCCGAGATCTTCGTCAAGGAATTCGAACCGCTCAAGGCCGCCAACTTCGGCATCGGCGGCGACCGCACCCAGCATGTGCTCTGGCGCCTGCAAAACGGCGAGTTCGACACCATCAAGCCCAAGGCGCTGATGCTGATGATCGGCACCAACAACTCCAACGGCAAGGACAACACCTCCGATGAGATCGCCGAGGGCATCGAGGCGATCGTGAAGGAGATCCACAAGCGTTCCCCCAAGACCAAGGTTTTGCTCTTGGCCGTTTTCCCCCGCGCCACCGGCAAGGACAAGGACGCCCAGGCCGCCCAAACCGCGAAGATCAACGCCATCAACGACCGCATCGCCAAACTCGATGACGGTGGCAAGACCGTGAAGTATCTCGATATCGGCAAGAAGTTCCTCGCCACGGACGGGAGCATCCCCAAGGAGATCATGCCCGACCAACTCCACCTCAGCCCCAAGGGATACCGCATCTGGGCCGACGCCGTCGCCCCAACCCTCAAGGAACTGATGGGTAGCTGAACCGCGTCCGCGAATGAATGCACCGACCGGGTCGGCCAACGCCGGCCCGGTTTTATTTTCGAGGCATGTCTCGGGTGGACGGTTCGCGCTCACTCATGCTGTGAATAGATACGAATGCAATACATGGGCTGGTCAACAATTTCGACCAACGGCATCGCGCCAAATATCCATGTGTATTGATGCGGCAGGAGCGGATTGTGCAGCCGGTTCAATCAAGCCGCGCCGACACGGTACAGGTCCGACTTGCCCTCGCGTTCTCCTACCATGACGATAGACTTTCCATCCGGATGCCAGGAGGCGTAATCAGCCCGATCCCATCCCTCCGTCAATCGGACAAGGCCTGAACCGTTCAGAACAACCGCGTGAATTGAGTAACGGCCGTCGCGGTTCCAGGTAAACGCGAGTCTTGACCCGTCAGGCGACCAGGCCGGCCTGGCTTGCATGCCCTCAAGTTTGATCACCCGCTTGGCGTCCGAACCGTCGGCGTTCATCACCCACAAGTCGAAATCTCCAAGGCGGCTGGAACAGAAGGCGATGCGGCTGCCGTCGGGCGAGTAGGCGGGCCAATTGTTGATTCCGCCCGCGGCCAAGGTCTTGCGATCCTTTCCATCCCTGCTGACCGAAACGATTTCCTGACCGGTTGGCGCGGGTTGGGCGAACACCACCCGTTCCCCCCGCGGATGGAAACTGGGACGCCGCACCGCCGCGAAACCGCCACCCGGGTCGAAAACGGCGTCCTTGCCAGTTGCCGTTTCCCGGATCACCATCTTCATGTTCAGGTTGCCCCTGCTTTGGATGAAAGCGTAGGCCGATCCATCCGCCGTGAAGGCGGCCTCGAATTCCGAGGTGGTCGCTTGGGGATGCAACTTCGTGGGGGAATTTTCGCCAAGCTTCAGCCGCATCAACCGCATCAGGGTGGGCGACTCGAGCACGGTGTAGGTGACCTCGTCGGGCCTCGAGAAAACAGGGTCAACCTTCAAGATGCCATCCAGTGTCAACCGTGAGGCATCAGAAAAGCTCATGGATCACCCTGGCATCGGGCAGGACGCGGAATTCGGCCCTGGCCTGGGCGTCCACGCCTGACATCTCCATCATGGTCGCGCCCACCATCGCCGGCGTGACCGGTTCGGTCAGCGGAGCCGATCCCGTCTTGTCGCTGTCGCCGATCACCGCGCCTCCACGCACTCCGCAACCCGCCCAGATCGAGAAATAGCATTGCGGCCAATGATCGCGGCTGGCTTGCCCGTTGATGCGGGGAGTGCGGCCGAATTCGCCCATGGCCACGACCAGGGTCGTATCGAGCATCCCGCGGTCGCGTAGGTCGTCCAAAAGTGTCGAGAAAACCCTGTCGAAAATGGGGCCATGCCTGTCCGGAAGCAGGTCGAAGTTGAAGATGTGCGTGTCCCAGCCGAAGTCGCAATTCGGAGTCACGGCCTCGACATACTGGCTCCAGTTCACCTGGATGTAAGGCACCGCCGCTTCCGCGAGCCTGCGCGCCAGGAGGCATGACTGTCCGAAGGTTGTCCGGCCATAGGCTTCGCGGACGGATTGGTTTTCCCGCGAAAGGTCAAGGGCCGCCTTGGCCATCGGATTGGTCAACAGCGCGTAGGCCCTGCCTTGGACGGAGTTGAGTTTCTCAAAGGCGGCCTGTTCGGTTTTCCTGGCGATGCGGTCGATTTCGCCGAGGAGTTTCCGGCGGTCGTCAAGCATGTCGGGGGACAGGCCTTCAAGCAATTGCAGCGCCGGAATGTTCGTTTCTCCCGTATCGGTGCAGCCGACCAGGAAAGGGTCATGGTTCTTGCCCCAGTTTCCACCGCCATATCCCTTCATCGGGCCGACCACATCGCGCGGGTTGCCCCTGCCGATGGACATGAACGCCGGCAGGTGACCGGCTCCCCGGTGCCGCGCGATCACGGAACCGAAATTGGGAACCAGGGCGTCTTTTCCCTCAAGCATCCCGGTCAGGCCGATTGAGCCGGCCTTCAGGTGATCCCCATCGAAGTTGACCATCGAGCGAACCAACGCGAATTGGTCGGATCGTGAAGCCGTTTTGGGGAAAAGTTCGGTAAACCGGATGCCGGGAACCCGGGTGGGAATGGTCGAGAACGGCCCCCTGATTTCCGCGGGTGCGTTGGGTTTGGGGTCGAAGGTGTCGATGTGGCTGGGGGCGCCCCACAACCAAAGCAGAATTACCGACTTCGCGCGGGCGCGCGCCGGGGCAGGGATCGAAATGCCATGGGCCAATGGCGAGGCGGATGCGGCAAGGAAAGCCCGTCGCGACATGGAACCATGGAGCATCGATCGGAAACTTCCGACTTCAAGCATCTGCCACCATGCCGAGCGGGAATCCGGGCGCCGGTTTCCCTGGGTGTCGCCATCGCCAACCGCGGTTCAGGGCCTTGTGGTCTCGAACATCGGCCCTGACCGGATACGGCTTGATGATAATTTATCATTTTCAGCCAAGGAAATCTGGCCGAAGATCCGGATCATGGAAAAACAGCAGACAGTCTGAAAGGGCGGGATGCGGAGTTTGCCCGTCAACAGCGTCGTAGGCTTTGAAAGTAGGGGCTTTCTGAAGGCGGTTACCCTTTCCCCGATGGTCAGGATGTGGAAACATCCGCGCAAAGGGCGGCCAGGTGGTGCCAAGGG
>CAWUNZ010000005.1:0-35271 GCA_963923445.1 uncultured bacterium | reverse complement strand
TGCTGGCCATGCGGGGGAAGAAAACCTTAGGCTTGCTTTTCCTGATCGTTCGGCCGGTCTTTCGGCTCTTGCTTAAGAACCTGCAAAGCTTTCTCGACAATATTGGCGCGGGTTTTGAGCATCCTGGCGACTTTTTTGATATCGATATTCTTGGCGAGCAATTCGGACGCTTCTTTTCCGATGGTTAGCAGTCGTTGCATTCTCATGTCCTGTTCTGTTTCTGAACAGTTATTTTGCAAATAACGATGGTTCTCATCGGCAAGATGCTTGGCACGAACCCAGGTGATATTGAGTTGTCTCGATACTTCCGAGATGCTGTGACCGCTGTCGACAAGATTGTGGGCAATGTCACGGTAGTAGTTATTCAGGCTCGCTTCCGAGGCCACCACCGACATTTCCCCGATTCCCGAGAAACTCCAACCGCGTGTATGCAGGTACTCCCAAGTATCCGCTGTTGGAGTTTCCGATTTTGATCCGATAATTAACATTAATTGCGATGCGTCAATAGTGAAACTTAGTTTCCATGCCTTGCCGCGACGGCTATTTTTATCGGATTCTTCGGCGTAAACAGGACCCAAGATCTTTCCCAAGGTTACGGAGGCTTCACCCGTTTTCATGCTGAGCAATCTTCCTAAATCCTTGAGCATGGGCAGGACATCATTGATGTCAATCGGCTTGGGAGGCTCAGCCTCAAGTTTTTGAATCCTCTGAATTTCAGCTTTGATCGATTTTTCCTCCTCTTCCAAATATTTAACCTCATCGATAAGAGATTGAGGGCAATCCGTTTTCGTTTTCAGGTTTTCCACCAGCGTCTTATGTTTCTTCCTGATCTGTTCCAACTTCTGGCTCAATGGCCGCAAATCTGTTTTTGATTTCTGTGCTTCCTCGATCAGGAATTTGTTGGCTTCCTTGACAATCGATTCCACGACTTCATGGGTAATGACTTTGTCACGGATCAAATTGATAATGTTTTTCTCAATGAGCCGAGTCGATTTATAACCCTTAAGTTTGCACTTGCTCCGTTGCTTGGACCCATTTTTGCATTTCAAGGCGGAATTCTTGGATGTGTTGCCCATGACAAGCGGTTCGTTGCAGTGCTTGCAGATCGGCCTGATCATGATTTTCGGGTGGAAGCCTGTCCTGCAGTTCTCGGGAGTGGTTTTTCCAGTCGCCTTCTTGTTTTTTCGTTTTTCACGGATTTCAGTAATAATTTTTTGGGCTTTCTCAAATGTTTCCGTGTCGACAATTCGCAGTTCAGGCACCATCCGCTCGAAACACTTATCGTTCTTTTGGGGAACTTGCCTGATAGATCCGCTTTCAGCATCCCTGACAATTTTTGTTGATCCCCAAATTTCAACTCCGATGTAGGTTCTTCGGGTTAATAGATTCACGACACCACGATCTGTCCACTTGGTTTTTCCGCACAGTTCCAGTTCGTTAAGTTTTCTGGCAATTTCGGTGAAACTGAGCCTGTCCCGGGTGAACCATTCAAAGACCTGGCGGACCAGATTCGCCTCGCATTCGTCGATCACCCTTGTTCTCTCAACTGTTCTCTTATGGGAAAGAATCAATTCCCCGTTTTGATCTTTCAGCGGGACGAGCTTGTATCCAACGGACGGGTTTCCCACGATTCCGCCTTGCTCGAATTTATCCCGCATCCCCCGTTTGACCTTCGTTCTGAGTTGGTCGATAAACCATTCGTTCATCACGCTGCCCACAAATGCGGGCACTTTCCCCTTGGTTTCATCCACTTCAGTTCCGTCGGAAGCGCAGGTCAGGCTTTTTCCCAAATTGATGACCATGTGGGTCATTTTGGTCATTTCGATTGTTTGCCTGGAAATCCTGCTATTGTCGTCGGCATAGTAAACCCCAATTTCCAGATCTTTGGACTGGATCGCCTGAAGGGATGCCTGGTAACCGTTCCGTCTCTTGGTTGTTCCCGTTACCTCCGCATCGGCATAAACATGTTCCCATGGAATGAAATGGTTCTTGCAGTTTGCGAATGCAAGGACATTCTTAAGTTGCTGCGGCAGCGACCGGGGGTTGGAATTGTCGGATGAATAACGGAGGTATGCCAAGCCTGTGGGAGTTCCTTCTGGTGCAGATACCTTCGGTCCCACCTGCCCGAACCTCTTTTTGAATGATTCCGCCATGGCAGCGGCGGCCTCATCGGTGGTTCTTCCAGCCAGGTGCACATGGGCCTGATTCGGCCATTTTGTAGCCTGCAGGTCCAGCCACACCTTGGCCATGTCGCGGAGAGTTTGATCGTCCGGCAGCCCTTTTTCAGCATGCATGGGCTTATTTTGATCAGGGGTAAACATAAAACACTCCATTTGGTGGTAAAAGTAAACAAGCAAGATCGCGTTATGAAATGTTTTTTTCGTGCCTCAGTTCCTTCTCTTCCCCTGGTTCCTCAACCAGGCGAAAAGATCTGATAGGAGCCAAACACGGGAGCGACCCAGCTTGGCGCCACGGGGAAAAGTGGGATCGGAATTCATGAGCACGAACAGCGTGCTCCGGCTGATTCCGAGGATGGCCGCTGCTTCCTTGGAGCGCACGGCGCGGTCGGTCGGTTTTAGGACATCAGACATGACAATCTCCTTCGGCGACAAGCGCCGTTGGTGTGGTTGAAGTTTCTCGAGTCATCAAGGCCGGTCGTTCAGCTCAAAATCTGTTCACTTTCGTGCCCGGTGAGAGCACATTGAGGAATCGTAAAATCGGTTTCTTAAATTTTTGGAATCGTCTCGCTCGTGTTTATCTGCATCGCACCTCATGTTGGGAAGGATTCGGGAATGGGATGGTGTCGTTGATGAGGTCTGGAGGCTTGAGGATTTCAGGTTCTTCGTGGCGTAAGGAATGGCGCGTTGTGGTGCCTGAGGAATGGTCGATTAGAAAGAATGTCTGCTTATTTGGAATCTTCTTTCCTGGGGATGACACCCTTGAATGGCCGAATGGCCAGGTGTGTCGGTTCCGCTGTCTGATTCCTGTTAAGAAGAATCTTTTGCTTACTGCGTCCTTTCTGTGCATGGCCAGCACTCCTTGGTGGCTAGAGCGAGATCGCTTACTGAGTAGT
Organism: uncultured bacterium; assembly: GCA_963923445.1. Taxonomy (GTDB): domain Bacteria; phylum Planctomycetota; class Planctomycetia; order Gemmatales; family Gemmataceae; genus REEB421. Next base: position 32,198 of record CAWUNZ010000005.1, on the reverse strand, counting down.
GCGAATAACGCTCATAAAATTGATTCAGGTTTGTCCAACCTCCAATTCTGGCGACGATATCCAATCTGACGCCATTTTTAGCCAAGTGGGTTGCCCCGCTATGTCGGAATGCATGGAAGTCAAAAACACCCTGTTCATTCCGATAAACGAGTTTCGCCGTAATCAAGTCTTGACGCAACACATCCGTCATGTTTTTTGGAATGTTCCATATAAATTGATTGGGTTTCTTGATTGCAAGCAGTTCGGAAAGCTGTCTGGCCAAATCTGGATCAATGGGTAGAGAACGAGATTTTCCTGTCTTGTCGATTTCGCTTCGAACTACTATAAAACAAGGTTTTTTTGATAAATCGCAGTCCGTCGGCTTCAGTTCCCTCAAGGCGCGAGAACGGAGCAATGTGACGAACGCGACTTGATAAAGAACAGCTCTTTCCTTGGCGGACATCCCTCCGCGATTTTTTCCCTCGCGCTTCACAGCCGTGGCCAGCTGAAGGCAGTCAGTCCATGAAATGGCCCTCCTGACCCTGCGACGATCCTTCTTTTCACTGATGCGCATCGGCATCGCCGGGGATTTTTCGATGACGCCGTTGCGCGCAAGCCAATGACAAAAGGCCCTCATGCTGGTCCGGATGCCGTTGAGGGTGTTGGGGGCGGCTCCCAAGGCTCGATGGGCCACCAGTAGCTCGGCCTGGTCGCGTGTGTACCGGGCCGCTTTGCCTTTCCCTGTCGGTTTGATTCCCCGGTTGCGGGCCAGCTTGGCGATCGCCGTGGGTGAGATGGCGAGCAATGTCCTGAGTTGAAGGGGCGAGAAGGAATCTTGTCCCTTGGGAAGGACCACCCCATCGCGCGGGGCGGCAACTTGGCTGAAAGCGGTGGCGATTTTCTGGCTGGCGTCGGGCCTGACGAGGTCGGCGGGTGTTTCGAAGCCGCACTGTTTGATGAGGGCGAGGACCCGGGAGCGGACGGTTCTGATGTGGCCACTGTTGCGTTTGGCCCGTTTCATCTCCTCGATCCATTCGGAGGCTAATTGTGTTAGTGAAGTGAAACGCCTTGGGTTGGGTTCCAGTTCGAGGCCCGCGGAGACCCGCGCCGCCTTGAGCCTGAGTGCGGCGAGGATCTGTTCCGAGCTGACCTTGTCAGGGGTGAGTTTGACTTCCCGGACAGTTCCATCGGGTTGCCGGACGCGACCGTAGTAGCACTTCGATTCGCAGACCATTCTTCCCGAAGCGTTGACGGGGCGCTCGATAAGCCTCCGTTGGGAGCGGACCCTGACCTTGCCTGGGGAGACCGTGACGGCATCCGGCGGGACGGGCCGGGTGATGCGTTTCTTGTACATGGTTGGCCCTTTCTCGTTGCACGGAATGTTGCACGGCCATTCCATTCTAAGGGGAACAACTCAGGATATGCGCGGATTGTGTTGGATGGGAGAAAAAGCAAAAACCCCGGTTTTTGCCGGGGTTTTTGATAGGTGAGACTTGGGTTTCCGACTACACCCGACAGGATTCGAACCTGTAACCTGCGGTTCCGTAGACCGCTGCTCTATCCAGTTGAGCTACGGGTGCGAGATGATTGAACATAGGGAGCGAATCGGGCACTGTCAAGGAAACGCGCCGGCCAAAGACTTGAATGAAAATGCTGAAATTTATCGCTTCGACGGCAGTGAAAGCCGTCTGGGAAGACCCCATCTTTTGCAACGAAAAAGCCAGGCATGGGCATGGCAATTTAAGGTTTCGCCGGCTTGTTTGATTGCCTGGCCCAAAAACGCGGGCAAAGCTTGGCCGGCCCTGAATGGATCATCAGGAGGATGACGACATGACAAGGATTGCCCTGAGCTTGGCAGTCGCGGCTGGATTGGCCAGCTTCGCCATGGCTCAAGCCCCAGCAGCCCCACCAGCACCCAGACCTCTACCCAATCCAACACCTTTGGCGGCCCCAATGGCCCCGGCACCGGGAGTCAGTCAGGCTCAACCGGGTGCTATTCCCGAACCGACCCCCATTTACAACACTCCGGGAATGACCCCCTACGATCTGTATCCACCCAAGCTTCCTCCCTACGCTTGGCCAACCTACGCCCCTTACAACAACTTCTCGCGCGTGGGATGCCCCGAGTATTATCCGGCGGATGCCTTCCCCTTCATCGGTCCGGTTTCTCCGTTCCCCAAGGTTCCCCCAGGCTGGCGCTCGGTCAAGCTCGAATGGAACGATGGATTCTGGTACTTCAGCAAGCTTGCCACCAAGCACGATTACTGGCGGTTGCGGTACTGGTGAGAAACCAGTCTTGTTGAACTCGATGGGCGGGGACATCAAAGTCTCCGCCTCGTCTTTTTATCGGGAGACAAAACAGACCGAATGGTTTCGATCGTTCCCAAGCTTTCCAGCCGTTTTCCGGCGCTTGCGATCACTTCCGCGGAATCCCATGGAAATATAGACCTTCTGGTAATGCTTCCGCCCGCTGCATGCGTGGAGTAGGCAGGGAGAACCAATCTGTCTTGAAGGTAAACAAAGCATGGCGCCATGCCGTGTCCCGGTAAGGCGATGGCGGGGTGCCTGTGGCCGTGAACAATAGGAAGAGAATCGGTGGCATCGTCATGCCATACATGCCAATTTCCAACCTGGTGCCCCGGCTGAAGAATAGGAATTGGGCTGTTTCTCAAATTGGAATCGTGATTTCCCGGAACAAGGCCGGCAAGTTTGATTTTTCTTGAGCCTGCCCATTCGGCAAAAGCAACCAGCAATCCATGGTTGCTTCTTTCCATTAAATCCCCGGCGATGACAATTTGTGCGGGATTCAAGTCGCGCCAAGCCGAGTCCAATGCAGTCAGTTCATCTGCGAGTGATTCCGCCGGTATCGCTTCGCCGGATTCCCGACGCGCCACCAGATAGCCCAGATGCAAGTCGGCGACCAACAGGGTGTTCGTTGGTTGATGCATTGCAACCCTGCGATGATCAAGCCACCATTCGCCCCGCATCATGCGGGAACTCCCATGATTTTTTCCCTCAGCTTGGATAACGCGTCTTCGGGTGATTCCGGAGCCAGTTCGGGTCCTTGCCCGATTTGTGTCCAGTGGCGGATGAATGGGGAAGGTGCCGGTAACCAGCGAACCTGAATGGGCTTCAACTGGATTTGATCAAGCCAAGCGATGGCAGAGGCGGCATCGAGGGTGGTGCTCATGATCTCCTGAAATGCCTGACGGATGAGAAAGAAGCCGGGATCTCTTTTCAGGCACAGGTCGAACAATTTAGCTGCAGCCCACCTGGTTCCACCAACCTTGGGCCTTTTCCAATGCTTTTTTGAACCCTTGCGCGGCGTCATCAATGCTGTCACGGCCATTTCCTGAAATCGCCTCCTCACCAAATCAGAGGTAATGACTGTCTTCTCAAGATCCTGAAAGGCATTTTCTGGATCAAGTAATTTGCGAAGCCATTCCGCTGGTTTTTCCGGGATGGATTCCAATTTCAGGGCCAAACCCAGGTCCGCTATCAGGCTTTGCCCGATGATTTTGGTGTTTCGTTTCAGTCGCTGGGCGATCAGGCGCGCCACTGCTTCATTTCCCGAGCGAGGCAGTGGCGTGTGAAGGGCCAATAGCCATTCATCAGCGCAAGGAGCGATTTCAGCCAACACAAAGTCGCTTCTGGGAATGGCCGCCTGTTGGTCTTGGGCGTGAAAATAGTTGGCCAAGATATGGGCTTCAGTCATGGCCAATTGATGCCGTTGGGCCAGCCACTGTGCCAACATTTTTGGATTTTCCGTCATGACAACGGCCACCTCGTCACGGAGATTTTGCAATCGCCGAGCTAAAAGAGGGGAAAGAGCCAAAGGCTCTCCCATCCATCGGGGCGCGTTGGCCGGGCACGCTGTTTCCGATACCTCCACATCTTCTCCGGAAAGTTTCGACACCTGAACCGATCGGCCCTCTATCAGGAATCGGTCCCCGGCGCGGAGGAGGTCGGCGAAAGCCGGGTCAATTTCACCCAAAACTCGCGCTTCCTTATCTTGGCCAAGTGATACACGCCTTAATGTTGGGGAAGAGATGGCGCCAAGCCATTGACGAATCTGATATCTAAGCCGAGGGCTTGCGAGTGCATGTCGGCCATTGGGAAGAAGTCTCAGGCGCGGAGTCAAGCCGTTGTAATGACCTAACTCGCCTCTCAAATAAGCGAGGCATTGGTGCAGTGTGTCCGCTTCCAGTTTTTCGAACGGGGCGCAGCGTCGCGCGGTAACGAGCAGGCTTTCCAGTTCGGTCCTTCCAAGGACCGCTTCCGCCAGCAGGTGCTGGCAGAGCACATCGGCGCAAACGCCAACAGGTTTGAGGGGTTCGATGGAGTCTTCCCGCCCGGCGGTTGCCGTCACCGTGGCTTCAAGCAGTTCCGCCGGGTTTTTTGTCAGAATCAACCCCTTTCGGGCGATTCCCGGCCCTCGCCCAGACCTGCCCACGCGTTGGAGAAGGCGAACCACCTCTCCACCCGGATGAACAAGCACAACCAGGCCAACGGCGCCAATATCCATTCCCAATTCGAGGCTTGTCGAGGAAAAAACGACTTTCAATTCGCCCGCGCGCAGCCTGGCCTCGGTTTCTCGGCGGGTTTCCGGGGTGAGGGAACCGTGATGGATCCCAATTGGCAATGCTGGGCGCGTTTTTCGGCAGTGCCAAGCAAGCTTTTCGGTGGCAGCCCGGGTCCGCGTGAAGACAATGATGGTTTGATGGATTTTGAATTCCATCTCAATTCGGCTTATCACTTTTTCCACAAAAAGATCAGATTCGTCGAGATGCTCGACAATCAATTCCAACTCCGAGCGATCTGTTTGGTGGGCGATTCCGAAGGCCCGATCAGGTCCGCAAAGGAATCGGCCGGCGGCGCTCAGGGGCTTGCAGGTGGCGGACAAGCCGATGCGCCGGGGTGGCGCGACCAGTCGTTCCTCGAGGCGTTCCAACGACAGGGCGAGGTCCGCTCCCCTCCGGGAGGCGGCCAACGCATGAACTTCATCCACAACAATCCACCTGACCGATTTCAACCGGTCAAGCATGGTTGGCATGGTCAACCAAATCGCCAGAGATTCGGGTGTGACGCACCAAATATCGGGTGGAGCGGCCAAGTCGCGGCTTCTTTGTCGTGATGAAACATCTCCTGTGCGTGCCCCAACCCTGACCGTGGTGACAGGGCCTCCAGACTCTCTCAGTTGAGCGCAAAAGCGATTGATTCGGACGGCGGTATCCGCCACCAGTGCCTTCAGTGGGCTTAACCAAAGAACCGAGGTGTTCCGGGCCCCATTTTTGTAAAGGTCGGCCAATATCGGCAGGAGTGCGGCCCAAGTCTTGCCTGAACCAGTTGGCGCGGCAATCAGGGCGTGTTGATGGTCATTCAGGGTTATCCAAGCTGATGATTGGATTGGTGTGGGAGCACCCTGGGCTACCAGAAAAGATTCAAGCAAGCCTTTCGGCCAACCCGCTGTAGATTCTGTCATGCTCAACCACGCTCAGATGACCCCTCAATATTTTAGCGCGGCTGCGAGCCTCACCGCGGCTTGAATTGCAAATGCCTGTCAAGGAAATCGAAGCAAGGCCCTCCTCTCACCTCGTGCCCCCCGGGAAAGTAAGTGATTTCCGTTTTCTCGGGAATGTTCAAGCGGGAATATTGACGCCTTACGCGGGCGAACTCCCATGAAACCATTTCGTCAATCCCCACCCCGTCATCGTGGCCGCGTTCCACCATGAATGGCCTTGGGGCGATCAGGAACGCCATCTCGGCATAGTTGAAGGTGTGGCCCAGATCAAACTCAGGCATTTCATGTTCGAAGGTGAAGACATAGCTTCCCGGGTAGTCGGTCAGGATGTTCTTGCCCACCCATTCATTGAAGTCACCCGAACAAATGGACAACGCGTAACGGGGGACAAGCGCCGGCACGCGCATGGCTGTTTTGCCCCCATAGCTCAGGCCATAGAAGCCGATTCTTTTGCCATCCACCATGGGCAGTGTTTCCAGCCAGTCGATTATTCGCTCATGCTGGCGAACGATGTAGGAAAACAGTGAAAGTTTGATCGGATTGGCCTTCCGTTGAAGAAGGCGGAAATCCGCCTTTCCGATGTAGCAATTCTGGGGCGCGAACACAATGTAGCCCCGATCGGCAAGAGAGGCGCCAAATGAATTATAATAGGGGGTGATTTTATCTGGATCGCACACATCCGATGGGCGTCCCTCGAGTCCATGCTGGCAAACCACCACGGGGCGGCGCTCACCCGGCCTGATGTTGTTGGGAAGCAGCAGAATACCGTAAGCGAACACATCGGGGCCAAGATCAAGCGTGACCTCATGCCCTTTCCAATTTTTCCCGTTTTTCCATGGCCGGGACTTGGCATTAGGCTGGATTTCCGGGGCAGGCAATTCCCCGATCACCTCAGTCGCGAAAAATCGGCGTTTTTCCCCGGTGAAGCTTTGCCACGATTCGGGCCCTGAACGGCTGACTCCCGCCCAAGCCGCGTCACGAACCCTGTGCGAGGCCCGCCAAAGGCGATGCACATGCCCAAGCAATTGGTCCAATTGCCTTTTCTGGCGGGCGACATGGTCGGGGACTTGGCCGGTGATGTTCCAAAGGGAAGGCTTTCCATCGGCAAACGCCACATTCAGGTGCTTTGCCAATCGCGCCAACGCCTTTTGAGTTCCCGGAAGCCCGTCGGGCGAGTTCACAAGATCGTCCAGCCCGCCGGGTTTTCGCGATCTGGCGGACGATGCGAATTCCTTGCCGGCCGCGGCACTGGAAACAGAGGTAATGGAACCGGGCGCGGCTTGGTTGCCTCTTGGACCCGGGGTGGGGCCTGACCAAGCGGGAACTTGGGAGGTCTCGATCACAAGCCCCCTGTCACCATGGAGATCGGCAACCTGGGCATCTCCATGCTCAAGCAAGATTCCCCACAGGTTGCGATCAATGGGTTCTTGCCACATGGACTCGCGCGGGCCGAATGCGCCGCTGACCAGCGTGGCGCTCACTCGGTTGTCCAAGGCCCCGGCGTACAGGGCTATACGCCCACCCTCGCCATGGCCGACCATGGCGACTGGAAGCTTGCGGTCCTTGGCCAGTAAATTGTCAACCGCGGCGAGTGCTTTTACCACCTCGTAACCGGTAGGCGTTCGCCCCATCTCGTAGGATCCCCGGTAGAGGAATTCACGGTGAGGCAGGTTGGTGAAGCGCTGGATCTCAGGGTTGGACGAAAAACGGCTTTCCCGGTCTAGAAGTGCGACGCAAATGACGCGGCAACCTTTCTCTGCCAATGCCGCTCCCAACCGGGCCTGCTGGGGTAAACCCGGGACCAATCCCGCATGCTGTTCAGGGGTGTGCGCGGCGTCCGGCAGTAGAACCACTGAAGCTTTGGCCTCTCCCGCTGGTTCCAGCAAGACCCCCTCACCGTAAACACCGGGAAGTGATTCGTATCGGACGGAGAAAGCTTTCAATCCGTCCGCATGGGCGATTGGTCCGGAATTCCACGGAGACGCGATGACTTCAAAGCCTGCAGGCTCGACTCGTCCATCGGTGGTTCCGAGGATTTTGGCCAACCTTTCCAATTTGACCTTGGTGGCCTGGGCTTGGGCAGCGCCTTGCAATTTCATGAAGGCTGAATGCGAAGCATCTCGGTCCGAGGAGACTCGTTCAATGCGCTTGTCCAAATCCCTGCCGATTCCTGCCACCATTGTCTTGGCAAGATCATCCTGATTGGAAAGAGGCTGAGTTCCCGGAAGTTGGCCTTGGGTGATTGCCGGAAGAACTGTCAGCAGCGCGATCGCTAGAATGTTGCTTTGCTTCCAAAAGCGGATCCGACCTTCCAACATGTTCCAACCCTCACGGATCACATCGGGCATCAAGCCGACCCCTCAGGCTAACTTGGGTGGTGTGGAAAGCAAGGAACCGCGCGCCGCGGCAGCGTGGCCCGTGGTGCTCGCGCTGGTCACGGTTTACATCTGCTGGAGCACCACTTACCTGGCCATCAAGATTGGTGTGAAGGATTTGCCGCCCGGGTTGTTTGGCGGGATTCGCGTCACCACCGCGGGGATTTGCCTTCTCTCGATATTGCGCTTGGCGGGCGGAAGGATCCTTCCCGAACCGGGGACTTGGCGCGGGTTATTCGTGGTGGGGACTCTTCTTTTTGTCGGTGGTAATGGATTGATCACCTTGGCCGAGCGGACGGTGGATTCAGGCTTGGCCGCGATTCTCGTCGCGACTGTTCCCCTGTGGATGGCGCTGATGGAATCGATGACCCCGGGTGGTGAACGATTGCGGTGGATTGGTTGGCTTGGGCAATTCCTGGGAGTGGGCGGGGTCTGCCTGTTGTTTTCCAGCCGGATTGGAAGTGGGCATGGAAACCTGTCCGGTATCTGGTTGGTGATGGCCAGCGCCTTTTGCTGGTCGCTGGGTTCATTCCTTCAGCGCCGGTTGTCGCACGGCAGAAGTCCTTACGGCCAAGCCGGTTGGCACATGGTGCTGGGTGGTGTCACCATGACGCTGATCGGACTTCTGCTTGGGGAAACCATTGATCAGGAGAACTTGACCAGAAACGCTATTGCCGCGTTCTTTTACCTGCTGATTGTCGGGTCGCTCCTCGGTTTTGTCGCTTATGTCTGGTTGCTCCGGCATGTCGGCACGACCATCGCCGGGACCTACGCCTATGTGAATCCCATTCTGGCCGTAGCCTTGGGGGTGGCATGGGATGGTGAAAAAATTGGAACGGCAATGGTTGCGGGGTTGGGTGTGATCTTGGCAGGGGTGTCATTGGTGCGATCCGGCCGTGTTGTTGCTCCCGCGTCAAAATCGCCGTAAAATTGAATTGATTCAACATGAAAGGGGAGTTGCCCATGCCAATCCTGAACCTTCCTCGTTGGTCCGTGGCATTGATCGCGATTCCGGCATTTCTTGGCTTGCTGGCGTTTTATGTCGTCGCCGCGGATGACCAGGTCCCCACATTCAAAAAGCGGGGAGATGCCGAGAAAAAATTCTATGAGCAAGTCGGATTGGCGGTCATCAAGGCTGTCCACCCAACAGGAGTGAATTCGACCTACATGAGCCACGAGCTTCGTGATGACAAGTTGAAGGCGGATCGCAAGGAACTACTCATCAAGATGGAGTACAAGGGGCCAGTGACTCGAAAGGTTTTCGAGTCCGAGATAAACATCAAGTTGGACACGCGCAACAAGGATGCATGGGAAGTCCTTCACATCGATTACAAGGATAACAACAGCATCAAGTCGGCCAATTTAGCTAATCTTGAAAGGCTCTTGAAGCAGTTGAATCGATAGCCAGCATTTGAAAAGTCGGAGAATCTGTTTTTAGGTCAATTGCCGAACCTTTTGGTGATGCCCCCGTAAGTATCGATTCTTCTGTCCCGAAGAAATGGCCAATTACGGCGAACATCCTCCATTCTGGCGCGGGAACATTCCTGCACCAGAATGCGATCCTCGGAGTCGCCAGCCTCAACCAGTGTCCGGCCATACGGGTCGCTCACAAATGAGTGCCCCCAGAACTCGATGCCCCCCGGGCGTTCGCCCTCGTGGCCATGCCGGTTAACGGCTGCCACATAAACCCCATTGGCCAGGCCGTGCGCGCGCTGGGCCAGTTGCCATGCTTCCACTTGGGCAACACCGTGGTCAGCTTTTTCAGACGGATGCCAGCCGATGGCAGTGGGGTAGACAATGATTTCCGCCCCTTCTAGAGCGGTCAATCTGGCGGCTTCGGGATACCATTGGTCCCAGCAGATCAGCACACCGAGCTTGGCGTGGGGAGTTTCAAACGACCGGAATCCTAAATCGCCGGGCGTGAAATAGTACTTCTCAAAAAACAAGGGGTCGTCAGGTATGTGGTTTTTTCGATAAAGGCCGATGATTTGTCCGGACGGACCCAAAATGGCAGCGGTGTTGTGATAAAGGCCCGGCGCGCGTTTCTCAAAGAGCGAAGCCACGACGGTGACGCCGCAGGCCTTAGCCACCGAGGCAATCGCGTCAGAAGTGGGGCCGGGAATTGTTTCCGCCAAGTCGAACAGATCGGCATGTTGCCTTTGGCAAAAGTAGGGTGTGCGAAATAACTCGGGAAGGACAACGATCTGAGCCCCTGACTTGGCGGCATCGCGCACGCCGGCCATGGCTTTGGTCACCGCGTCGTCTGCGGTGCCAGGAATACTCATCTGGACCAAACCCACTTTGAAGCCGTCCGCCATTTTCCCGCCCTTTGCTTGAACTGGAGTCCATCTTATGGGGGCACCAGATAAGATGGCAGAGTCGAGTCAGGCGAGGAATCTGTCTTGAGTGAAAACCTTCCGAACCCATCAACGACCTTGGCGGACTTGCTGGAAAGTGTGCGGATGGCTGGAATTCGTCATTTGCCACGCATTGTTGCCGGATTTGAAATGCCTGAGGAGGTTGCCTCCGGCCTGAAAAATGTTCCCACGGCCCAACCCTCCGCTTCTTCAATCGTGCCGAATCCTTCCGTTTCGGCTGTGTCTGAAAAGGTGCCGCCAACTCCACGAGCGATTGATCCATTGGCGCCGTCCACCTCATTGCCAGCGCCCAAGACGCTAATGGAATCCAGCCCAGTGATTGCGCCCTCGGGCACTCTCTTCGAATTGGAGCAGGCGCGTGTTTCGCCATTGGCAGGTGACCCGATGACCGCCCAGGAGCGGTTGGATCGTTTGGCCCAATTGGCGCGGGAGGTCTCCCAATGCTCCAAGTGCAAGGAATTGGCGCGAGGGAGGACTCAAACGGTATTTGGCGTGGGACCGATTGATCCAGAACTTTGCGTGATTGGCGAGGCCCCCGGAGCCCAAGAAGATCTCAAGGGGGAACCGTTCGTCGGCGACGCCGGCCAATTGCTCGACAAAATTCTCAAGGCTTGCGGATTTGAGCGGTCGCAAGTGTATATATGCAACATTTTAAGATGCCGGCCGCCTGCCAACCGGACTCCCGACCCTGTTGAGGCGCAGAATTGCAGGCCGTTCCTGGAAGCGACCCTGTCGTTGGTGAAGCCGAAGTTTCTCTGCCTGATGGGGGCCACTGCGGCCCGTTACCTGTTGGAAACCAGTTCAGGAATCGGAGCCCTGAGGGGAAGGGAGCTGATGTGGCGAGGAATCCCTGCCGCAGCCACTTACCATCCGGCCTACCTGCTTCGCTACCCGGATAAGAAGCACGACGCCTGGGACGACATGAAGCGCATGCTTGCCCGCATGGGCCGCCCTGTTCCGGGGGCTTGAACCGGATTAATCCACCCCGAGCCTGATGATGCGAATCGCTGAACCGTCCATGGGAGCGGAAGACGCTCCGACACGAATCGTTGCGACATGAGGCTTGTCTTCGAGGTCACTTGCCAGCATCACGGTTCGTGGGTAATGAAGGCCCTTGCTGTAAGCATGCCTCAAAGGCATGGCCTTAAAAGATCCTCCGTCGATGGAGATTTCGGCCACGCCGGCATCCGGCCCTGCAAGCAGATAAGCTGCTAGCGCGCGCCCCGCAAATGGTACGGTGAGAGTGGCACCAGCTTTTTCCGAATGGAGAATCGGAAGAGAACGGAATCGAACCCTGCAGTCTCCCTTGAGATTCTTCCAAGCAGGCACGGATAATTCCCAGCCTTCTCCGCGGGTAAGAGAACTGTTTTCGATGAACTTGGCCCGGGAGTAACTGGCTGGGTCAAGCGGTTGCGCCGCCTGATGGGGCGCCATGGTTTTGGGAACAGGTCCAGTCCAGGACTTTTCAAGGATTCTTTCCACTACGCTGGCAGCCAACTCATTTCCTGGCTTGGCAGGGTGCACACCTCCATACCGGGCCCAAGTGAAGGAACCGTCCTTGATCTTGCCCGCCAATTCCCGCGCCACATGAGCCGAGGAAATATTGTGGCGGATGGCCACCTCCTCATGGGCCCCGCTGGAAAGAGGTTCTTGCCCCTTGGCGATGCTGGCAAGCATTCCCTCGTTGACAAAATGCACCATCACAATGTCGCAGTTTGGATTGTGGGCTCGAAGGTGTCGAACGATTCCCTCCATTCCCCTGATGCATTCACGCTTGGCATGGTGAGCGTCCTGGTCATCATTCACCGCGAATTCGACAAATATCAGGTCGACCGGTCCCTTGGCCAAAACCTCATCCGCCAGTCTGAAGGCCCCGGTGGTGGAACAGGTTGAAGCCACGCCAGCGTTGGTGAATTGAAATGCCGTGTCTGGGAATCGGCGCTTGAGTGCTTCCATCATGATGGGGCGGTAGCCTTCCATTTCTGTGATGGAACCACCCATGAAAACAACATGGCCTGATTTGTCGCGGGTGAATTTCACTCTGCAGTTGTCGAGTGAACCCCTGTTGATGGCGAATTCGGTGGCGTTATTGGGCATTTGCCCAGATACCAACATGATGGCTAAACCAATGCACCACATGAAGTGACTTCCTCATCCGCCAAAATTATTTCCGACTGCGATCACAGCACTGAAAAAAAAGCTACGGTTGGCCAAGCCAATCGCCTTTCTCAATGTTTTGACCCGGCAGATCGTGAGTATCAAGCCATGATTGGAAGAATCCTTGGTTTTTATCATCGTGGTGGGCGAAAATATTCCTTTCTAGGTTCTTGTGTTGAGCCAAAACGGTCGAAGCTTGCAAGCCCAAGGCCAAGAGCGTTCCTGAATCTGGAATTGCTGGAGGAACGGCTGACGCCTTCCGCCGGTGGACTGCTTCCAGCCTTCGATATAGGCACCCCCCAGCTCATCAACCTTTGGGTGGATCCGGTTCACGGAAGCGATTCGAATTCCGGTAATTCCAGGTCCCAGGCCTTGAGAACAGTTTCAGAGGCTTGGAGGCAAATTCCAGAAAACATGCAATTAACCCGTGGATTCCGCATCAATTTGGCAGCGGGTGATTATCCGGAAGCGATTGTTCCAGCCTACTGGGAAAGCCGTTGGGGAACGCGTGAGGCCCCCATCATTGTTGAATCTGTCGATGGGCCAAGTTTGGCAAGGTTGCCCGCGATAAATATATACGACTGCCGCCATATTTACTTGCTGGGTATGGACATTTCATCGGGTGGAGGCGATGTCCTGCACCTCGACTCCTGTGACCATGTTCTGGTTCGACAGGTCGCCGTGAGAGGATTGGGAGATATCACGGCCTATGCATCTCCTCAGGAAACCATTAAGGCCAATCAGTGCCAGCATGTGTTCATCGAAGGTTGCGACATCTCGGGTGCCTTTGACAACGCCGTCGATTTTGTCGCCGTCCAGTATGGTCATGTCGTCGGTTGCAGGATCCACCACGCCATCGATTGGGCCATGTATGTGAAGGGAGGATCAGCTTACCTGACGATCACGGGAAACGAGATTTTTGACGCTGGAACAGGTGGTTTCACAGCCGGGCAGGGGACTGGATTCGAGTTCATGGTGTCGCCTTGGATCCACTATGAGGCATATGACATCAAATTCACCAACAACATCATCCACGATACCGAAGGTGCTGGATTTGGAATCAATGGTGGCTACGACATTCTGGCAGCCCATAACACCTTGTACCGCGTGGGGGCCCGCAGCCATGTGATTGAAATCGGCCTGGGTTCCCGGACTTGCGATGGCAACACGGTGAAATCCGCCAGTTACCTGGCCGCCGGGGGATGGGGTACCACGGTTGTCGGTGGAGACGAGCCGATTCCCAATCGGAATGTCTACATATTCAACAACATCGTCCTAAATCCGGATGGTTATTCCAGCCGCTGGCAGCATTTCGCTCTCGCTGAGCCACGATCCCCTTCGTCAGGTTCCAATATCCCCTCACCTGCCCGGGCGGACCAAAACCTAAGGATCGAGGGAAACATTATTTGGAATGGCGGCACCGACCTGCCCTTGGGCATTGATGGTGGCACCCTTGCGGACCAAATAATTCAAGACAATCGAATCAATTCTCTCAAACCGGTTTTCTCCGATCCTGATCACGCTGACTACCGGCTGTCAGCGGCGTTCGATCCAGGCCCGACGCCATCCATCCCCGACTTCGGTTGGATCGACTCCCCCATCAGGCCGCGCGCCCCGGAGGGAAACCTGACCAATCGCGTTGATTTTGACCACGATGGCAATCCTAGGAGCGGGACAACCCTTAAAGGTGCCTTCTCGGGGACCGGCGAGCAACCAGTGGTCACCGATCTCGGCGTTGAACTTCTCCTACCCGCGGCATCTGTGACGGGCAGTTCAATCATCGCCACGGTTACCGTGACGAATCATTCAGAAGCAGCCGTTTCGGGCGTTCAGATTTCTGTGGGGCCATTTCCCAGCACTTGGGGAATCGTTGGCTTATCGCCACCTGTCGGAACCGCGCTGAACACAGGAGGAACCATTCAATGGTCGGCTGGAACCCTGATGGCCGGCGCGCGATGGGTCTTCAACATCCCCATCGTGGCCAGGGTTGCCGGCCAATTTGAATTGCATGCCTCGGTGGCCTCCAGGGGAATCGAAATCACACCCGCCGACAATTCCGCAACAACGGCTGTCACCATTCAACCTCAAAAAGTATCGGGTATTGTAGTTGTTGGCTCTGGACCTGGTGCTCCCGGGGTGGTTCGCGTGTATGACACGGAAACCTGGGCGCTCAAATGGTCAATCAATCCCTATGGAACTTCCTTTCGTGGTGGCGTCAGGGTGGCGTCGGCGGATGTGACGGGAGATGGCTGGGCCGATGTCATCACTGCGCCGGGGCCCGGTATGTCTCCTGTGATCAGGGTTTACAACGGTCGAACGGGTCAGCCTGAAACGGGCCTGCTCGGCCGATTCATGGGATTTTCTTCCAGTTGGAGGGCGGGTGCGTTCGTGGCCGCCGGCGATGCCGATGGTGATGGGCGGGCGGATATCGCGGTGGCAACAGATGCGGGGCCCATCACTGAAATCCGAGTCTTTTCAGCAATGACGGGGAACATGATCAGGCTGATCCGCCCCTTTGGAGTTTTTCGAGGCGGCGCTCGGATTGCCATGGGAGACACCAACGGTGATGGCCTGGCCGAGGTGATCACATGCCCGGGGTCGGGAATTCCAGGCATGGTGCGGGCTTTTGTTGTGCTCTCGGGACAGTTGTCGTGGTCCTTTTTGAACAGGGGAGCAGTCTCGACGGGCGGTTGGGTCGCGACTGGGGATTGGAACGGAGACGGGCGGGAGGATGTGCTTTTCAAGGTTCCCAAGGCTTCCGGGCTTGTTCTAAGTGGTGCCAGCCACACCGTTATTGCCGGCGCAGGCCAGACTTCTGACTTCGCGATTGCGATGATGGACATCGATGGTGATGGTTTGCCCGATGTGGTGAGCGCTTCCGGAACTGGCAGTACCTCTAAAATCGCCATCCGGTTTCGGAATGGGGCACTCAGGGAGTTGCCAGCCGGGATTGGGACAAATGGCGCATTCCTGGCGGTGGGAAGAACTCGAGTGGTGTCCCCGCCCTCTTGAACATGGGATCTGCCGGGTGATAATGCCACTTGCCCGCAATCACCCAAGGAATCGCACTCATGAATTTGACCTGCTTGGCCATCGCCCTGGGCGTCATGGCCGCTGATCCGCTTCCCGGGACATTCCGGAAAGTGGTCCTCGACAAGACTTTCAACAGCGAAGGCGTGGCGGTTGGCGATGTCAATCGTGACGGGAAGATGGATGTGATTACCGGTGAATTTTGGTACGAGGCCCCCAACTGGAACAAGCGTCGCATCCGTCCGGGCAAGGACTATGGCGACGGTCTCAAGAGTTATTCCGACAGCTTCGCCTGCTGGGCGGATGACTTTAACAAGGATGGCTGGGTCGATGTTCTGGTCATCTGCTTCCCGGGCGCGCCCTGCTATTGGTTTGAAAATCCCAAGGGCAAGGATGAGCCTTGGAAGCCCCACATGGTGTGGCATTCGGCATGCAACGAGACGCCGATCTACGCTGACCTTTTTGGCGATGGAAAGCGTGTGCTTGTGATGGGTTTTCAGCCCAAGGGCAAGGAGAACGAAGGACAGATGGCTTGGTTTGAGCCAGGTTCCAATCCTGCCGAACTTTGGACCATGCACCCGGTGAGCGTTCCCTCCGAGACGGGAAAACCACCTGTTCCAGGCACATTCAAGTTCAGCCATGGCCTCGGTGTTGGCGACCTCGATGGCGACGGGAAAAAAGAAATTGTTTGCACCGGGGGGTATTGGAAGCATCCAGCGGATGGTCGTGGAGCCAAGGGCCCATGGGAATTTGTTGCTTCACCCTTGGGAGAGGCCTGCGCTGACATGGCGGTGCTGGATGTCGACGGGGACGGCAAGATGGATGTCATCTCGAGTAGCGCTCACAAGTTCGGCATCTGGTGGCACAAGCAACGGGGCGCTAACGCCTTCCAGAAGAACGATCTGTTTCCCAAGTTGATCTCGGAAACCCATGCCCTTTGGATGGGGGACCTCGACAAGGACGGCACGGTTGACATTGTCACGGGCAAAAGGTGGTGGTCTCACGGTCGCTCGGAGCCGGGCTCGGATGCCTCGCCGGCGGTTTACATGCTCAAGGGAGCGAAGGGTGCTGACGGCATGCTGAAGTTCACGCCTGTGGTGCTTGACGGCGAATCCGGAATAGGCACCCAGTTCACCGTCGCCGACATGGATGGCGACGGCAAACTGGACATCATCACAAGCAATAAGAAGGGCGTTTTTGTCTTGTTGCAGGGAGGCGGTCGCTAGGCTGCAAGCCGGATGGGCGCCCGCAGGTAGGACGCGCAAGCGCCCACAACTGTTTCTTGTTGTTCCAAGGTGATCCCCGGGAAAATCGGCAGCGCCAAGGTGCGCTTGGCCGCCGCCTCACTCACGGGGAAATCGCCTGCACGGTGCCCGAGGTGCTCCAAGCACTCCTGCAAATGGAGCGGCAAGGGATAATATATTTCACAGCCGATATTTTGAGCCTTGAGTGACTGCATCAACCCGTCGCGTTTGCCCCCGGCGACCTTCACCACAAACTGGTTGTAGGTATGGAATCGCCCGGGCAGTTCCTTCGGAGTTTCAAGGTAGCCGCCAAGTCCGTTGCGTTGGATCAGGGAGACATACCGGTTGGCTGCCTCGCGCCGCTGGTCGATCCATTTATTGAGATGAGGAAGTTTGACTCGCAGCATGGCGGCCTGCAATGCGTCGATTCGGGCGTTCCAGCCGACCATCTTGTGGTAATAGCGGGGCTCCATGCCGTGAGCCCGCAGAATCTGCATGGTCTTGGCGGTTTCAGGGTCGTTGGTGACCACCATGCCGGCATCACCAAAAGCGCCCAGATTCTTGCTGGGATAAAAACTCAGGCACGCCACAGCGCCAAGGCTGCCCACTGGCTTGTCCTGATAACGGGCGCCCATGGCTTGGGCCGCATCCTCGATAACAAGAAGATCGTGTTTTTCCGCAACTTTCCAAAGCGGTTCCATGTCGGCCGTCTGACCATAAAGATGCACGGCCATGATGGCGCGAGTGCGGGGGGTGATTTTTTCCGCAACTTTCTTGGGATCGATATTGAAACTGTCTGGTTCAATGTCGGCAAATACGGGAGTGGAGCCATTCCTGATGATGGCGCCGACTGTGGCGAAAAATGTGTAGGGGGGCAGGATGACCTCATCGCCTGGGCCGATCCCGAGCCCGTGCAGGGCCAATGACAGGGCATCGGAACCTGAACCGCAACCAACGCCGAAGCCGACTCCGCATGAATCAGCAACTTCGCTTTCGAACGCGGCAACCTCGGGCCCGAGGATGACTTGTCCTGAATCCAGAACGCGGGCCACAGCGGCATCAATATTCGGGCGCAGTTCTTTGCAGGAAATCTGAATGTCACAGAGGGGAACGCCCTTGCCCGAACCAGCCATGTCGAAGCCTCCATGCCTCGGGTTCCACCGGAACGCGCAGACCGTAAGGAAAGCTGTCGGGCGAATCAAGTCGCACTGGACCGAACTTGTTTCCGAACTGCTGCTTTAGGGAATATCGGCACTTCGAGCTTCGCAAGGTTTGCGAAACGCCATGGTTCTGAAGATTTGTGGAAGCTAAGGCCGGGGGATGCGGGGGATGAGCGAAAAAGCATGTGGGCATCTGGAGCAGGCTTATGAACTTCTCGGTGAACGCGCCTGCCGGACGCTGGGCCTTCTCCGTTTTCCGCCAGGTTTCAAGGTTTCCATCATCATCCCGGTATACAACGAGATCAGATGGATTGCCGAGGTTTTGCGTCGCGTCCGGGCCCAAGGTGTTCCCCATGAGATCATCCTGATCGACGATTGCAGCAAGGACGGCACGCGGGAACTCCTCCCCACCCTGGCTGATGAGAACACGGTGATCGTTTACCACGAGAAAAATCAGGGCAAGGGGGCGGCCC
This sequence comes from uncultured bacterium, assembly GCA_963923445.1. Classification (GTDB taxonomy): domain Bacteria; phylum Planctomycetota; class Planctomycetia; order Gemmatales; family Gemmataceae; genus REEB421. The sequence goes on along the minus strand of CAWUNZ010000005.1, from coordinate 13,881 downwards.
TGCGCACGGGATTCGCGAAGGCCACAGGCGATGTGATCCTGATTCAGGATGCCGACCTTGAATACGATCCTTCGGACTATCCCAAGTTGCTGTTGCCCATCCTTGAAGGAAAGGCCGATGTCGTTTTCGGATCAAGGTTTATCGGTGAATCCCACCGGGTTTTGTATTTCTGGCATACGGTGGCCAATAAAGTTCTGACCCTCCTCTCCAACATGTTCACCAACCTGAACCTGACCGACATGGAAGTGTGCTACAAGGTTTTTCGCAGGGAGATTCTTCAGGGGATGGTCCTCAAGTCCAACCGATTCGGATTTGAACCCGAAGTGACGGCCAAGGTGAGTCGCCGTCGCCCGGCATGCCGAATTTACGAGGTTCCCGTCAGCTACGCCGGCCGAACTTATGCAGAGGGGAAGAAAATCGGGTTGAAGGATGCGTTCACCGCGTTGGGATGCATCCTTTGGTACCGGTTTTTTGATTGAGCCTACCTAATTTTATCGGGGCGTTTTTATCGACCGAATGACCGAAATGGAGGTCACGGGAATACGAAGTTCGGTAAAACCGAAGGTGTCCTCGACCACAATATAGTCCTGCCCGATTTCCACGATCTTGGAAACGCCGGGCGCCTCCTTGAGGACAAGGATTTCAAACCGTCCCTCCCTGGTTTCCTTCAGCGTGATCTTCTGGCCTTGGCGAAGGCTTGAAAAAATGGTTTTTCTTGCCGGTTCCTGAGCCTGTGCCATTGTCATGGCATTGAGCAGTGCAATCAAAACCAAATAACGGGGTAGGCGAAGCATAAGAATCTCCCAGAAGCGCGGGGTTTTGTGGTTCCGGCATGTGTGTCAGAGGCAAAGGATAGGCGGAAAATTAAAAGTCCGCGAGGCGTGGGGCCCTGGGGAAGGGGATGACATCGCGGATGTTGGTCATTCCGGTGATCATTTGGACCGCCCGTTCCAGACCTAGGCCGAAACCCGCATGGGGAACGGTGCCGAAGCGTCGCAGGTCGAGGTACCAGCCATAGCTTTCCGGATCCAGGCCGCACTCGCGCATACGGCTTTCCAGGATGTCGAGTCTTTCCTCGCGTTGACTGCCTCCGATGATTTCACCAACGCGCGGGGCGAGCACATCCATGGCCCGAACGGTGCGACCGTCTTCCCCCAGACGCATGTAGAAGGCTTTGATCTCCTTGGGATAGTCATGAACGATCGCGGGGCGCTTGAGGAGTTTTTCCGTCAGCCAGCGTTCGTGTTCCGATTGAAGGTCCATCCCCCATTTCACAGGGTGCTCAAATGCCTCTCCCGATTGCTCCAAACGGGACACGGCCTCGGTGTAGCTGATGCGCTCAAACGGTTCCTCGGCCAGCGATCCCAGTGTCGCCCTGATCGTCGGGTCAATCCTTTCCGCGAAAAAGTTGATGTCTTCCTCGCAGCGCCCGAGCGCGTCAGTGGCGATTCGCCTGAGAAAATCCTCAGCAAGATCCATATTGTCTTCTAACTGAAAGAATGCGACTTCCGGTTCCACCATCCAAAACTCGGAAAGATGGCGTGTGGTGTTGGAATTTTCCGCGCGGAAGGTGGGGCCGAAGGTGTAAACCCGGCCCAGCGCGCAGGCGAGTGTTTCTCCCTCGAGTTGTCCCGAAACAGTCAGGTGTGTTTGTTTGCCGAAGAAATCCTGATGAAAATCGACAGAACCATCGGGTTTTTTGGGCGGATTGGCGGGGTCCAGGGTGGTCACCCGGAACATTTGCCCCGCACCTTCGCAATCGCTGGCGGTGATGATGGGGGTGTTCACATAAACGAAGCCGCGTTCCTGAAAGAACGAATGAATGCTGGCGCACACTTGGTTGCGTACGCGGGCGACGGCACCGAAGGTGTTGGTGCGGGGTCGCAAATGAGCGATCGAACGGAGAAACTCAAGGCTTGCGCCTTTTTTCTGCAATGGATAGCCGCTTGGGTCGGCCAGACCCAGCACGACCACTTCTGTGGCGGCGAGTTCGGTCGCCTGACCTTTGGCGGGTGATGTCTTGAGATCCCCCCTGACAATCACGCTGGCGCCCACATTGAGCCGCAGGACATCGGAGGAATAGTTGGGAAGGGAGGCTGGAACAACGACTTGGAGGTTTCCGAGGCACGAACCGTCGTTGACTTCAACGAAACTGAATCCACCCTTGGAGTCGCGGCGGGTTCGAACCCATCCGCGAACTTCAATAGCCCGGCCCGCGGACTCGGATAAGCGGGCCTTGGAAACGGGGAACCAATCCATGGCATGGCCCCAAGGCGTTCAATTAAACTGGCGCGAAGCGAGTTGAATTACTTGCGGCGAGGACCAGACGAACCGCCACCGCGCGCGGCGGTTGCCTTCGTCTTGGGGGCGGACGCTTGCTGGCGCCCTTGTTTGCCCGCCATGGCAACAGCTTCATTCCACCAAGGGCTGATTTTCAGGATCTTGGCGATAATGGTGTCGCGTTCGCTGGTCGACTTGGCGCGCAGCAGGCGCTCCTTGAGCTTGCCCATCTTCTTTTTGCGATGGTAGCGGCGGTCCAGTTCGATACGGCGTTCAACCATCGATCCATCCCCTGTACGGAATTCCGAGGCCAAAAAATTATTCTGGAGCGATTCGCCTTTGTGGGCAAGGGCACTTGTTCAACGAGAAGCAGGGTTGATCAGTCCGTCCATGGGACTCGATGCCTGTGCGTACAGCTTTTTGGGGATTCTACCGGCCAGATAGCCGAGCCTTCCGGCTTCGCATGCCAGTCCCATGGCCTTGGCCATTTTCCAAGGATCTTTGGCTTGGGCCACGGCTGTGTTGAGCAAAACACCGTCGCATCCGAGTTCCATCGCGAATGCCACATCCGAGGGAACTCCCACGCCCGCATCAACAATGACTGGGTAATCGGACCGTCTTCCCTTCAGGTCTTCCAGAATGATTCGAATATTGTTGGCGTTGAGGATTCCCTGGCCGCTGCCGATCGGGCTTCCAGCGGGCATGACACACGCGGCACCGGCGGTCATCAAGCGCCTTGCCAAAATCGGGTCATCGCTCGTGTAAACAAGCACGGTAAACCCTTCAGATACCAAGGTTTCGGTGGCGCGGAGCGTGTCAATGGGATCGGGAAGCAGGGTTTTCGTGTCGCCCAGGCATTCCAGCTTCACCCATCCGGCACCCTTGTTGCCCAGATTCGTCAAAAGCTCCCGGCCCAGGCGGGCGTGCCGGATGGCGTCCTCCGCAGAAAAACAACCGGCAGTATTGGGAAGGATGGTCAGTTTGTTGAGGTCGAGGTGGTCGAGAATGCTCCTGCCAGTTGAGTCGACCAGCCTTTCACGCCTGACGGCCACAGTGGTGACTTCACAACCGCTCGCTTCCAGGCAGGAAGACATCAACTCAAGGCTGGCGTATTTTCCGGTTCCGGTGAACAACCTGCTTTTGAATCGGTAACTGCCAATGACCAATTCTTCGTTCATGGGAGTGCCCCCCCCGACCAATGTGACGATCTCGAGAACGGATTCCGGGGATATGGGAGAATCACCGTGTCGGGCGGCAGGTACCACCTGCCCATCGAGTTCAACAGCGACTCTTCCGGGCCGAAGGTCCAGAATCCCCAGAAGTTCCAGAATGGTGGTGCCTTCAGGCACAGTCTTGGGCGTCCCATTAACCACGATCTGCATTTTGGCCCCAAACACCAGACGCTAACCTATTTGTTGTCACCCCGGCCAAACACGCCGTAATGTCTAATCTATCAACTGGCTCATCATCCCGGACCCATGTCCAGGGATGCCCACCAGCAATCCTGATGTTTTGGATGTCGGCATCATGAAACCCCTCTCGCTTCCACGCACACGCATACCCACACAGGTCTTCGCAACAAGCGAGGACGCGGCCCGTCATGTGGCCAGGCAAATCGAAGCCCTCATCCGCCAGCATTCCGCCACTGGCCGGAACACCGTGCTTGGGCTTCCCACGGGGTCAACACCCGTGGGGCTTTATCGCGAACTGATAAGGCTCCATCGCGAAGAGGGGCTGGACTTCTCCAAGGTCGTGACCTTCAACCTGGATGAATACTATCCGATGAGTCCGGATGACCAGCACTCCTACAACCGCTGGATGTTCGAGACGTTTTTCAACCATGTGAACATTCCCCGGGAAAGCATCCACATCCCCAAGGGCGACACGCCGGCCGACTCCGTGGAAGACCATTGCCTTCGCTACGAGCGTGAGATCCAGAAACTTGGCGGGATCGACCTTCAGGTCCTGGGAATCGGGCGGACCGGCCACATTGCCTTTAACGAACCAGGTTCTTCGAGGCACAGCCGCACCCGCCGGGTGACATTGGATCCGGTGACTCGACGGGACGCCGCCAGCGGATTTTTCGGCGAGGAGAATGTTCCCCACTTCGCGTTGACCATGGGAGTTGGAACGATTCTCGAGGCGCGCCAAGTGGTGCTTCTGGCCTTTGGGGAGCACAAGGCCGGTATCGTGCGCAAAGCGTTGGAGGATGGCGTGAGCGAGGCGATCACGGCCAGCTTCCTCCAGGACCATCCCAACGCCTCTTTCGTGCTTGATCAGGCCGCCGCTGGCGGTTTGACGGCCATCAGCAAGCCTTGGGCCGTGGGGCAGGTGGAATGGACCAGCGCCTTGGAAAGAAAGGCTGTCATCGACCTTTGCACGCACACAAAAAAGGCGCTGCTGAAACTTTCAGAGGACGACTTCAGGAACAATGACCTGCATGGCCTCGTGCGCGAACGGGGGCCGGCCAGCGCCATCGGCCAAAGGGTGTTCTCGGAACTGGCTGACACCATTTGCCACGAACCTTGCGGCAAGGAACCAGCCACGGTGCTTCTTTTCAGCCCGCATCCCGACGACGATGTCATCAGCGTGGGTGGAACCCTCATCCGGCTTGTGGAGCAGGGGCACAAGGTTCACATAGCCTACATGACCAGTGGAAATATTGCTGTCTTTGACCACGATGCATGGCGTTTCACCGACTTTGTGGTGGAGTTCAACAGGATTTTCGGAATCGACTCGGTGCAAACCGATCTGGTGAAGGACCGGGTCCGGAATTTTCTCCATGCCAAGGAACCCGGCCAGTCGGATTCGGACGACGTTCTGAAGATCAAGGGGTTGATAAGGGCAACCGAGGCCCGTGCGGGAGCGGCGGCATGTGGCGTGCCACCCGAGCAACTTGAGTTCATGGACCTGCGGTTCTACCGGACGGGAACCATCGCCAAGGCTCCCATCCATCCCCAGGACATTCAGGACATCGCTGACTTGCTGGTCCGCCTAAAACCGGCCCAAATCTATGTCGCGGGCGAAATGTCCGACCCCCACGGCACCCACCGGATGTGCGCCGAGGCCATCTTCGCCGCGGTTCGCCAAGTTCGTAAATCAGGCCAGCAATTCGAGGTTTGGCTTTACCGGGGGGCTTGGGAGGAATGGCAACCTCATGAGATCGAGCGCGTGGTGCCGCTGAGTCCTGAGGATGTCGAGCGCAAGAAAATGGCGATTTTCCGCCACCAGTCCCAAAAGGACAAAGCCATGTTTCCCGGGGGCAGTGATCGGCGGGAATTCTGGCAGCGGGCTGAGGATCGGAACAAAAAAACTGCCCAGACCTACGATTTGTTGGGCTTGCCGGAATTTTATGCCCTTGAAGGGTTTGTCCGCTGGAAGGAATAAGGAGCCAAGGGTTGGTTGTCCCAACCCCACCCGCCCGAATGATCCGCCCCACCGGACGCATCCCAACCCGGCACAGTCTTCTTGACTAGCGCCGGGGCCCTATCGCTTTAGCGCCACCCCGCCTTCCTCCGATTCTTCATTCGGTCAGGGCGCATTGCGCGCCAATGGGTTGGGGTCCGAGGGTCGTCCATGAGCGGCTTCGCCGAAAATCAGTCCACTGGGCAATGGGCCGGCCGCTCATCCCTGGGGGAAATCCTCACTTGGGAGGAATCCCAGGCCATGTTGCCCCTAGTCAGCCGGATTGTCCGGGATGTAATTCATTGGACGCGGGCGTTGGATGAAGCCGAGTCATCCTTGGGCGGTTTGCCGGCAAATACGCACCATGTGGATTGGGAAGTTCGATCGAAGGTATATCATTTGAAAGACCGATTGGCGGAGTGTGGCCGTGAACTGCGCGGTGCTTTCTTGGAATTGGAGGCACTCCGCCTGACATTGCTGGATCAGGAAGTCGGGGTTGTTGGATTTCCCACTTTGGTCAACAACCGAAGGGCTTTCTTCATCTGGCAAATGGGCGAGGTGACCATTGCCCACTGGTGCTACACATGCGATCCGACCCGCCGATTGATCCCCAAGGCTTGGATCCGGGAAGCCAAGGACAACGACCAGGAAATGCGAGCGGCTTGAGGCCGCGCGGAACCCCTCCTTGGATCAAGGTTTGCGGTGTTCGAACCCTTCATGATGTCATTTGTTGTCATGATTCTGGTGTTGATGCCGTTGGCCTGAATTTTTACCCACTATCACCTAGATTTATTAGCCAAAACGAATTGGATGTGCTCGCATCGGCATGGCCTGTCGGCCTGACTGCCGTCGCCCTGTTTGTTTGCCCAACAATTGATGAGGTGCGGCAACTGATTGTCAAAAATCCTTGGATCAATCTGTTGCAATTCCATGGAATTGGGGCGCCGCCGCTGGAGAATCCGCCCAGACCGTGGATTTTAGCTGGATCAGCCCAAAATGAGCGGGGCTTTGCCCCGGTTTTGGAACTGTATGGCCATTGCATGATGGCAGGTGTTGGCCCTTCCGCCGTTCTTCTGGATGGACACAGGCCGGGAATGCACGGTGGCACCGGGCTAAAAGCTCCCTGGGAATTGGTTAAGCCAGCGGAATGGCCGGTGCCTGTCATTCTTGCCGGTGGTATCAATCCGGAAAACGCTTCTCAGGCGATGAGCATGGTGAAACCCTGGGGGTTGGATGTGGCCAGCGGAGTTGAATTCGCGCCCGGAGTGAAGAATCATCAAGCTATTGAGCAGCTTGTTTCCAGGGCCAGGCAAGTGAGTTCCAGCGGAGCCTGAGGCCATCGGTTTCGATGACAAATCCGACAAGCCAAGAAACCCAAATTCTTGGCCAAAAAAATGAATCATCGGTGGACAACGGGATCAGGGCCAAAAGGCAGCCGAGGAGTGGGAAAGCCACGGCCTGCCATCGGTTGATGGCCGGTGATGCGGGTTCAACCGAGGCGACCCATGCCCTGAGACCCCACCAGCAGGCCATGGCCAGGAGAAATCGGGAGGAATTTTCAGGTAAATGTTCGTCAAGCGCGTTCCAGGTACCTGGAAGAAATAGAATTAGTGCGACTGCTAGGACCAAAACGGGAATTCGCTTTATGAGTGGGGTCAGTAGCCAGGCACCATAAGCAAACAGCAAGCAAACTCCCGCCACGGGCACCGAGATTGGCGCAAACCAAGCATCCGATGGCGGCCAAGCGATTCCATCAGGTTTCACTGGCTGTCGGCTTGGCAGGATGTAAATAAAGCCTAAAATGAATGGGAAAATTCCAAAACCAAAGAAAACCCAAAACTGGGCCGTCAGCAATTGCCTCCTTGCGTACCTTTCAGGCGCTTCTTGAGGAACTGACATCGGCCCAGCTTCTGAAGGGTTTTTCCAAGATCTTCATCCCGGTCATTTCGCCAAAGCTTTTTCCACCGCGGCTACTAGGTTGGGATCCGAGGGTTCCACGCCGGAATCGAATCGGCCCACGCAAACCCCGTCTTTACCCACGAGGAATTTCGTAAAGTTCCAGCCCACCTCTCCCCCAAAGGCAGGGTTGGACTCCTTGGATGTCAGATCCTTGTAAAGGCCACATGCCTTGGCCCCCTTGATTTCCACTTTCGCCATCATGGGGAAGGTGACCTTGTACTCCTTTTTGCAAAATTGGGAGATTTGTTCGTTGGTTCCAGGTTCCTGACTGCCAAACTCGTTCGAGGGCACTCCCACCACGACCAAACCTTTGCTTCCGTATTTTTCGTGAAGGGCCTGAAGTCCAGAATACTGCCCGGTGTAACCGCAGGCGCTAGCTACATTAACAAAAAGAACCACCTTTCCCTTGAATGATTGGGCTATTTGAACATCCTTGCCCTCAATGGATTTCATGGTGTGGTTAAGGACCGGTTTCCCGGCGGGTTGGCTGGCTGCCATGGTTAGAACTCCCATCAGGGCAATAAGGTTCATTGCGGCGGCTCCGTCTGGTGGTTTCAATTGGCGACAATGATCACCAAGTTCAGTCTAGTGGAAACGCTACACCCCCAAGGCGGTCTGGAGGCCCTTTGGCCCAAACTGGTAAGCTGTGTTTTGAGTCGAATCGCCCAACAGGCTTGGAAGTTCGCGCATGACCGATACCCGGCTGATCCGGAATTTTTCCATCATCGCCCATATTGACCACGGCAAAAGCACGCTGGCCGACCAGTTTTTGCTGAAAACAGGGGCGATCAGCCAGCGGGAGTTCCGCGCCCAGCTGCTCGACGGAATGGACTTGGAACGCGAACGCGGCATCACCATCCGCATGCATCCGGTGACGGTTTATTACCAGCACGCTGGCAAGCAATACGAACTCAACCTGATCGACACCCCTGGCCATGTGGACTTCACCTACGAAGTCAGCCGAAGTCTGGCGGCGTGCGAAGGGGCCATCCTTCTGGTGGACTCCACGCAGGGGGTTCAGGCGCAAACGGTGGCCAACGCCTACTTGGCGATTGAGAACGACCTGACCATCGTTCCGGTCCTCAACAAGATCGATATGGCGATTGCCCGGCCCGACGATGTGAAGTCCGAAATGGAACAGGCATTGGGGATCAAGCCCGAGGAGGTGCTGGCCGCGAGCGGCAAGACGGGGATGGGGGTCGAGGAACTCATCGTCGCCCTGATTGAGCGCGTGCCGCCTCCCAGTGGCAAAAACGAAAGCCCGCTCCAGGCCCTTGTCTACAACAGCCATTTTGACTCATACAAGGGTGTTGTCATTTATGTTCGCGTCAAGGAGGGAGTCCTTCGCAAGGGGCAGAAAATCCGCCTGATGGGGGCCTGCACCGAGCATGTCGTGACCGACATCGGGCAGTTCCGGCCATCGCCCACGCCCTGCGAGCAGCTTGGCCCGGGGCAGGTCGGTTTCTTCATGGCCTCGGTCAAGAAGCTTGAGGATGTGAAGGTCGGCGACACAGTCACTGATGCTCTCAATCCCGCGCCATCCCCGCTGCCCGGCTACAAGGAGCCGATGCCGATGGTGTTCTCGGGACTTTACCCGACGAACAACAACGACTACGAAACCCTCCGGGACGCCTTGGCCCGCCTGCGTCTCAACGACAGCAGCTTCACCTATATGCCCGAGAACAGCGAGGGACTGGGATTTGGTTTCCGGTGCGGGTTTTTGGGGATGCTTCACCGGGAAATCATCCAGCAGAGACTTGAGCGCGACAGCGACCTCGACTTGGTCCAAACGGCCCCCAACGTGACCTATGAGATCCTCAACCGCAAGGGCGAGTTGCTGGTGATCGACAATCCGCAAAAGGTCCCGGACGCCGGACAGATCGAGGAATTCCGCGAACCGTTCATCCGCATCAGCTTCCTGATCCCATCCTCCAACATCGGCGACATCATGAAGCTGTGCACCGACCGCCGCGGATCCTATGTGAAAACCGAATACCTGAGCCCGACCAGGGCCCTGCTGGTGTTCGAGATGCCGCTCGCCGAGGTTATCTACGACCTTTACGACAAGCTTAAATCCGTCACCCATGGTTACGGCACCATGGACTACGAGATCATTGGATTCCGGTCCGAGGACCTGGTGCGGTTGGACATCCTCGTGGCGGGCAAGCGGGTGGACGCCCTGTCAACCATTGTCCACCGCAGCACGGCCGAGGTTCGGGGACGCAGGCTGATCAAGAAGATGCGGGAGGAAATCGACCGGCATCTCTTCGAAGTCGTTCTTCAGGCGGCGATTGGAAGCCGCGTGGTGGCCCGTGAAAGCATCGCCCCCTTGCGGAAAAATGTGACCGCGAAGTGCTATGGCGGCGATATCACCCGCAAGCGCAAACTTTTGGCAAAGCAGGCCGAGGGCAAGAAGCGGATGAAGCAGGTCGGCCAGGTGGAGATTCCGCAGGAAGCTTTCCTCGCGGTCCTGGAAACCGGCGAGTGACGGCAGGCCACTGGAGAGCGCCACGATGTCTTCATGGATGACTTGGCTCGGGCGGAAGGAAACCGGTCCGGCCCGGCAGGTGCAAAAGGCGGCCCAGGACGGCTGGCGGGAAACCCTCGACACGGTTGTGTTTGTCGTCATCCTTGTCCTTATCCTCAAGACATTCGTTGCCGAGTGCTTTGTCATTCCCACCGGGTCGATGGCTGAGACTCTTTATGGGTATCAAAAGGGTGTCACTTGCCCCGAGTGCTCCCATTCGTTCGCGGTGAATGCCAGCGACGAGGTCGAGAACGGTGTCAGGGATCGGAATTTCTGCACCTGTCCCAATTGCCTTCGCGACATTGAGATCGTTCGGGCGGGGCAGATGCGTCGCGGCGCCGATACCGCCCGGGTGGACGATCCCGGGGCCACCACCGGAGACCGCGTCTTGGTGGGCAAGTTTCCCACGGACCTCGCGTCCACCGCCGGCCCCTCCAGGCATCAGGTGGTGGTGTTCAAGTTTCCCGGCAACGGCGGAGGAGGATTCGATCCCTTTCCCGTTTCGGGGCCACAGCGCAACCACACCCCCATGAACTACATCAAGCGCTGCATGGGATTGCCTGGTGAGGTTTTGGGTATCTCCAGCGGTGACCTGTACAGACTGGAATCCGGCTGGTCACCCGCGCCTGATGAGGGCCCTTTCGTTGACTGGTGGAAAACTGACCACATGCGGGTGGCCTACCTTCCCAGAGTCAGGGTTGGTCCCGAGGGAAAATTGGAACTTCCCGCGGGAGACACCGCCATTGAGCGGGTGGAGGGAGATCCGGCCAGTTCGATCGCCGCGGGCGCGAGGTTTGAAATCATTCGCAAGCCTCCCTCGGTTGTCCTGGCCGAGGCGAGGCTCGTTTACGACGACGACAAGACCGCCCGCGACATGAGGGCTTTTCCGCGTTGGGCGGGTGAAACCCCAGCATCTTACGCCAGGGGATCCGATGGCTTTTACAGCGGTGATTCGTCCCATGCCCCCGCCTGGCTTCGATACCGGCATCTCCTTCGCTCGAATGTCCAGGGGGTTGGACCTGCCGCCGTTTGCCGTCCGCAGATCATTACCGATGTCATGGGTTACAATACCGGCCGTGCGTCTGAGATTCTTTTTGGCGCCTTAATGCCTGGTGAAGGGACTCGCAGCGTCGCCGGCAATTGGGTTGGCGATCTGATGGTCGAGTTCACCATGCGAGCGACCGCTGCCAAGGGCCGAATGGTGGCGGAAGTGGCTCGTGGAAGCAGGAAATTCAGGGCGAGGTTTGACCTGCCAACGGGTGAGGTGGCATTTTCGGTTGTGGGGGCTGATCTGGCTGAAACCGAGTTGGCAAGGTCCGGAACTAGTTTGAAGGGTGGTTCCGGGGCCCACCGCGTTCGCTTCGGGCATGTGGATCGGACTTTGCACCTATGGGTGGACGGACAGGTTGTCACCGGGCAGGGCGTCCCGGTTCCCGCGCCGGCTGATTCTTCCGCGCGGACTTTCGACCTCGAACCTGCCGCCTTGGGATTGGAGGACGGCGCCGTCGCGGATTTCGGTCATATCAAGCTTTTTCGCGACACTTATTACACAGCCAAGGACAGCCCTTCTGATGTCGATGTTCATCTGGATGATTTTGCCGCCCCGCTGGATTGGAGTCCTGGCAAGCCAACCCCCGACCATCTGAAGGCCTTGGCATGGGCGCCCATGCGGGTCCTGCGTGTTCCTCCCGGCCATTACCTCTGTCTGGGCGACAACAGCACCCACAGTTCCGACAGCCGGAGTTGGGGAACCGTCCCCTCCCGATTGATGTTGGGAAGGGCAGTCGGTGTTTATTGGCCACTCAACCGCATAGGGCTTATCCGATGAGCGGGGCGGTTTCCGGCGAAATCCAGGTTCGTGTCCGATACGCCGAGGTGGACCGGATGGGTTTGCTCCACCATGCCAATTACCTTGTGTACTTGGAGCAAGCCCGAATCGACCTGCTCCGATCAGCGGGTTTTTCCTACAAGGACCTAGAGGATCAGGGTTATTATCTCGTCCTGACGCGCGTTGAAATCCGATACCGGCGACCGGCGGGATTTGACGACCTGTTAACCATTCGGGTCAGGGTGGACAGGGTGACTGGTGCCCGAATCGATCACGCGTATGAGGTTCGGCGGGGAAGCGAATTGCTGTCCGAGGCCACCACCACATTGGCCTGCATCGACAAGGAGGGGCGGCCGCGTTCATTGCCCGGTTTTCTTCGCGATCGCGGAGGTGAAGTCGCATGAGGCGTTGGATTTTGGGGAGTCTTTTCCCTCTGCTCCTATGCCTGATTCCGGCCATGGCGGCCGGCTTGGTTGCCGGTGCCATTCCCGGCCAGGCGCGCGATTATTTCCTGGATCACCTGTCCCTTTTGGACCAACTCATTTGCTGGCTGGGAATTGTGCTTTTTATCGCTCAGACCCTTCTTTCCTGGCGTGCCCTTCAATGGGTCGGAACGGGATTCGACGAGACAGCAGACCCTTGGCTGTCACATTTGGCCCAAGCCGCCGAATGGTTTCCGTTATTGGGGCTGCTGGGTACTGTTGCCGGAATCCTCCAAACATTTGGTTCCATTTCTGGCCCGACACCTCCCGAGCGAATCATTCAACTCTATGCTCCGGCCATCACGGCCACGGGCGCTGGCTTGTTCATGGCTCTTGTGAATATCCTGCCCACCTGGATGGTGCTGGTGGGAAGGGACTTCATCCGCATGGTCGCGGGATTGAAGCCCGATGATGGTGGCCGGGCTTAACCGGTGCAGGAAGGTGGTGGTCCATGATCACGCTGCCTCGCCGAAGCGTCACACGGTTTTTCATTCCACTTATTGATGTTCTCATCCTCCTTTTTTGCGCTTTTTTGTTGATGCCCCTCTCAACTCGATCCGACACCAATGGTGAAGGAGATGGTCGCCGGAAGAGACTTTTGGAGGAGGCGACCCGGCGGCGGGAAGAGGATCGCAAGCAGGTTGACGAGGAAATCCGCCTGCTTCGGGAAGCCAGGCAGGCCACGGCCGCGGGATTGTCCGGGCGATTGGCGCCGATAGTTCTGAAAATTGACGGAGCCACCGGCAAGCTATTGCGTGGCCATGGCGACCGCGTGGTCGTTATTGAGGGAGATTCGCGCCCGGGGCAAGTTCGTGCCATGGTGGACGGAGACAGGGCGCGCCTTCGGGAGTTTCCGGGAAATCAGTCGGCGGAACCTTATTACGCCTTGCAACTACCAGTTGACCCCCTTTCGCCTTACCCCACCCGTGAGATGCGCCAAAAATATCTGGGCTGGTTTCAGGATGCCGGCGCAGCGGCCGATATCAGTCTTCCCACCTTGGATTCAGCCGAGGGGCGCAGCCCATGAACTACTTTTCCGCAGCCATCTTCTTTACCTACGCGATTCAGCTTTTTTGCGCCTTGGCGGGAGGCCTGACAGCGTATTTTGTCATGGACATCCTGGAACCGATGGTGATGACAGCGCTTATGCGCCCAAGGCTTTCTTTCCCTCGCGCCCAAATACTCCGGTTTGGGACATTCGCGGCATTCGCCCTTTTGGTGTTTTTTTTGGTGGGAGAGGTTGGGCCGGGAGGGGCCAAGGGCAGAGGATACGGTGACGGTGAAACCCGTCCGGGAGCGGCTGGCAAATCCGGAGCTGATTCAGTTGCTTCTGTTCCAGCGGCGCAAGCGACCGAGTTGAAATCCAAAATTCCTCCGAAGGAGTTTCGAGTCCGCGTTTT
>CAWUNZ010000004.1:0-35580 GCA_963923445.1 uncultured bacterium | reverse complement strand
GACGCGGTGAAAACCGGAATGCCTCAGCGCCGAATCGGGCGATATCGTGCTTGGATGCCCCGGTCGCCATCAATTCGATGCCGCAGCATGCGGTGGCAAACGGCATAGGCCACAGGCTATTTTTCCTGCACCAACTGGCCAATTCATCAAGTTTGGCAACGATGAACCCGTCGCGCGGCTCTTGTGCTACCGCCATCGGAAAACCCCTTTCCGCCACGCCACAATCCATGCCAGCAGCAAAGTCCCGAGGAACAGCATGCCTTCCCAGAACAAAACCGTTTGCAACTGGGCGGAAACCACCGGAAATTCGCCGTAAGCAGCTACCGCCCACGGATACAGGAAAAGCAATTCGACATCGAAAACCAAAAACAGAATGGCGATTAAGTAAAACCGCACATCAAATTGCTGGTGAGCGTCACCTATGGGATCCATTCCAGACTCATAGGGCATTTGCTTGACGGGAGTTATTCGGCCGGGGTTGATCAGGTGGGAAAGAAGCAAACTGACGACAGAGAAACCGACAACCACCACCAGAAACAGAAGAATCGGGAAGTAAGTCGCCAAGTTAAAGTCGAAAGGTTCAGGGGGCATGCCTGATATCCCAAAATCGCGGCAAAGCACGCCCCCGTTTCGACGGGATGCGGGCGCTGGCGGGGCGGCCAGTCAACGCTCGCCATATTTTAAACCTAGGGACAGCCGATGGATGGTCAAGGTGGCCCCAGCCTTGGCCTTAAACCCACGATCAGGTTGTAAATGAAGTGGGTTCCCACCGCGATCGAAAAGCCGCGAAACCTTGCCAAAAAGCATAAAAGCAACCCAGCAGCCAGTCTGAAGCTGAACAAAATCGGCGTGAACGGTTGGCCTTGAGGCCCCCAGTGATGAACGGCCCCAAAAAACCAGGACGAGACAACCGCAGCCACCAGCCAGCCCGCAATGCCCCCCACACCAATGAAAGCAATCCCCCGGCTCAACAAGCCCAGGAAAACCAACCGAAACAAGAATTCCTCGTAAACTCCCGCCCCGACCAAGGGAATGATCTCCCGAATCGCCGGCCCCGCGCTATCAAGCCACGAAAGTTCAACACCACTGTTTTTGACGATTCCGGGCCACCCCAAGCTGAGCGCCCATAAGGCCAAGCCCCAACTGAGACACTCAACCATGATTCCGAAAACCAGCATGGCCCAGTTGCGAGGCAGATCCCGCAAACGATTAATCAGTCGGATGAACAAAACCGCAAGCACCAGAGCCGGGGGAAGGTGGGCTGCCCAGAAACCCAATTCGGGAAACAGGTTACGCAACCATGCGTCGGCCCCGTTGCGGGACGCGGGCCGCTCCCCACCGGCCAACCCCAACACCGCAACCTCATAAATGACCAACAATGGCAAAACCACGATGATGGACGAGACTGGGTGACGGGTATCCCGGTAATAGTCGACGAGCTCAACCGGGGTCCGCCCTGGCAGAAACCACACCGGGCGCCGTCTGGATAATGGCCACATCACGCTGCTGCCCGCGGGTTCAATCCCTTGGCTGCGAAAATGGCCGATAAAAGCGGATTATCGATCACTCCGGTATTCGCCCGACTCCAGCCAACGGCAAAGGTTTGACGCAATTGAACAGGGCAACCCTGAACCCCTCCCCTACCCCTAAAAACCAAGGATCGATGTTCCTCCAAACTGTTGGCCAGACTGGAGATGCGTTGCGACAATAATTGAGGCCGGCGCACAAGCCTTATCCTCCTTGACGGATTTTCATCTGAATCATCGGCAAGCGCCCGAAAAAAATACGAATCCTGAGAATCGGATACCACTTAGGCTGCGGTGAAAATCCTGTCTCAATTACTTTCCGATGCAAAATCTTGAAAAAATCCTGCCCAGGAGATCGTCACTGGAAATTGTTCCGGCAATTTCCCCTAACGCATCAAGAGCATGCCTCAGTTCCAATGCCACCAACTCAGCGCCATCGTCATTGAGGGCGATCGCATGGGCGACTCGCAAACGGGCCAATAGCTTTTCCAATTGTTCCTTGCTTCTGGCCAAATGAGGGGCACCCCTGCGATTGGGCAATTCCCCCACGCTACTTGCTAGAAGCGCCAGGACCTCTCCAATCCCCTCCCCTGTCACGCTACTGCAAGCTTGTTCTTTCCATTCCTTGGTGGTAGTTGAATCAGACCGGGTGATGATCCTCACGACCGGCACATCAGGCAATAAATCCAACGACACGCGCTCATGACTGTCGGCCGAATGGCATAGGACTAGTAAGTCCACCTGGCGCAGCAGCGAAAAGGTCATGGACCGGACCGCATCAGCCAAAGGGTCGGGAGAGAACCCCAACCCGGCTGTGTCGATCAGGTCGATTTCAAACGATCCACCTAGCTTCAGTGGCGCCACTAGCCAGTCACGTGTGGTTCCCGCCATGGGGGAGACCAACGCGTTAGACCCCGTCAAAACATTGAACAACCGGCTTTTGCCGGCGTTCGGTGGACCAACCAACGCCACCCTGGGACGGCGTGAAGAATCCCCCCTCGACTCCAATTTCCGACATGCCAGAGTGGCGTGCGCCAATAATTCCGCCAGACGAGTCAGCAACCGGTCCGTTGGGAGGATCTCGATATCCTCATCCGCGAAATCCAGCCCCGCCTCCAAGTCGGCAAGCAAGTCAAGCAGCCCTTCGTGCAATTTGGCCAAAGGTTCTGACAATCCTCCCGCATGCTGGTCCAATGCTTGCCTTAAGTCATCGGAAGTTGTGGCACCCGCCAGTCCCAAAAGCGCCTCGGCACGAGGAAGGTCGATTCGCCCGGATAAGAACGCCCTTTGCGTGAACTCGCCGGGGTGAGCCAACCGCCCGCCGCGCCGCACGACAGCTTCCAAGGCGATGTCCACCACGGCTGGCGAACCAGGCAAATGCCACTCAGCCATCTCTTGGCCCGTGTAGCTTTTTCCGGTTTGCCAAACCGCGGCTAAAACCGGAATCGCATTAAGCAATCCGGGAAATCTGATCGCCCCGGATTCCCAATGTCCGGGTTTCGGAGGCGTGGCGCCTTCAAACCATTCCAAGGTCAGCCCGAGGGATCCCTGCCCCGACAATCGAACCACGGCTCTTGGGGAGGCCCCGGGCGCACTCCCCGGAGCGACAATCAGTTCATCGAGCGAAGCCAATCCACCTTGCTGCAGCATGATGGGCGCGCCCCAGGGTCAATTTTTTGGTTTTTCACCCGCTTCGCGAACAAACCTCTGAAAGCGCTCAAGGAATGATTCCTCGCCGCGCGTTTTTTTGTCTGGTTTGCCGGGCTTGACCGCGGAGGATTTGTTCACCACGGAAGCCAATGGCTGCGGTTTGGGAAGAAATTGGCGCTCTGCCAAGCCCCACACGCTCGAAACGATGAAATAAAGGCACAACCCGGACGGTACTCGGTAAAACATCACCGACATGACGACGCTCATCACCATCATCATGTCCTGCTGCTGCTTCATCTCATCCGAAGTGGGGGGAGGCATGAAAAGCTTCTGCTGGATAACCATCAGAGACATCGCAAATAATGGCAGGAGATTGAGGCAAGGCCCCAGGTAAATGAATCCCCCGTAATCAGATGGCCTGCTGACCCAGGGAACACGATCCCCCCACTCGAGCAGCATGTCGGGGGCCGCGAGGTTCCTGATCCAGGTGAACTCCACCGGGGCCAATCGAAAGAAAACACTTTCCTGAAGGGCGAAATACAAACCCATCATCACCGGCATTTGAAGAAGCATCGGCAGGCAACCGGAAAGGGGATTGATGCCGTTTTTGCGGTAAAGCTCCATCTGCGCCTGGGCCATTTTCTGCCGATCATTCCCATACTTGGCCTGCAAGTCCTTCAACTCTGGCGCCAAAGCCTGCATGCGCATGCTGGAAATGGCTTGCCCTCGGGTGAATGGAAACATCAGCAACCGCACAAGCACGGTCAATAGGATGATGTCCAAGCCGTAGCTGGGCACGATGTAGTGAATGGTTCCAAGAACGCCGTGCAGGAAATTGGTGCACAGGATGACAACCTTGGAAAATCCACCGCACAAAAACCAGGCGCCAAAGGCGGATGGATAGTCAACGATCGTGTCCAACCGCAGGTCTCCGGTATATCCGGAAATCACCTTCGGGTCGACCGCCGAGGCACCGTGAAACTGGGAGAGCAAACCCGGTTTGGCGGGCCCGTTGTAAAGGACAAAACTGTGGGTGACGGGGATGTCGCCTAGGGTGATTTCATCGGTGCTGAGGCGGACAGTGGCGTCAGTGACAAAAAGTGGATGGGTTTTATCGCCTGAAACAGCATCGATGGCCACCCATTCAAAGGAGTCCTCCGCCGATTCCGGCGACCAGATATAGGTCACGGCCAGGTCGGTTCCCCGCTCGGGAGTCGAGCCCAACCGGCCGACCAAATCCTCTGAAAGTCGGAAGGCAACGGGTTGCCGGCCGTCGGGGCGCAGGGTCATGGTTCCTGCGGTCATGTCGCACGATTCCACCCTCCCTCGGAGTTGGGCCGCCTCCACAGTCGCCTGGCACTGTTTGAAAGGAACCGACAAAGGGTCGCGAAGCGCGACAATGGAAGCGAAATATTGGGTCTGAATGCCGGCGTAGCGAAGGAGGTTGGCAGGCGTGGATCCCTTTTGGATTGTCGGGGGCGCTCCCTGGGAAACCATCAGGGAGGATCGCATATCCAGAACCTGTCTGTCGAAAACAGCCCGGGCATCCTGAACCCCAAAAACCGCGTTACGGAAGGTCTGGGTGTACCAATCCCCTTCCAGTGGAAGCCCGCGCGGACCGGCCAATTGGTAGCGGAAATTCTTCGCGGCCGGGTCAGTCTTCTCCAGCGATATGTCAAGCCCCAGGTGGTATTCCCCCTCCACAAGTCGGAATGCCTTGGTGATTCGGACGCCGCGCACATCCGTGACAAAGACCACCCTTGACTCCTCGCGCCCATCTTCACGCTTCACCTTTTCGGTTGAGCATTTCCAAGACCTTCTAGCCAGCTCATCGATGGGCTGGCGGGCTGAATCACCGGGAAAATGGGTCAGTTCAAAGGCACCGGGATGAAAACTTTCGGCCGCGGCAACAGGAGTTTCCTGAATCAGCTCAAGAGGGCGACCGGTGGCCCTGCCGTCAGGATCGGAACCACCAAAACGATTGAGGACCAACCGGCGGACAACTGCACCCCGAGGGTCGAATTTGGCCTCGATGAAATACGGGCTTGTACTCGAATCCGAACCAATAACCGGAAATTCGGGGGAATCCTTGGGTAACTGGAATGGTTTAACAGAAACGGATTGGGTCGGGCTTGCGGCCTCTGGCGCTGGCTCGGGCAGGGGTTGTTTTTGAGGCCAGAGAACCGTGCCCAAGTACATCCAGGCAAAGGTCATGATGATCAGTGGCAGGAAAAGACTTGAGCCCGCCGGTTTCTTTTCGCTTTCGCTCATGAATCAGCCCATGTTGTGGGCGGACCCATGGTCATCGCCCTTTCAGCAACCTGTCGCCGAGATAATTCTCAAGCTCGGGGATGCGGTAGATTTTTTGCCTCACCGCCTCGGCATCGTAAGCCACCCGACGGTAGGTGATCGTGTTTCCCTCAAGCAGAACATAGCAGGATTGAGGGTTGCTGTCTCTGGGCTGCCCCACGGAGCCGACATTGACCAAAACCTTGTTCTCACCAAAGGTGAAAGTGTGGTCGATCTCATCAGGAGACCTGAAATCGTAGGGACCGCCGGGTGCCAGTTCCACAAAAACCCCAGGGACATGGGTGTGGCCTTGAAAACAGACCCGATCAACTCGGGCAAAGATCTGCTCCATTTTGCGATTGTTGTAAATATCCTCGGGAAAAACATATTCGTTCAGGGGGTTCCGGGCCGACCCGTGAACATATCTAAACCCTTCCTCAGCAATAAAATACGGCTGACAAGATGATAGAAATGTCCACGGCTTGAGGCGCTCTTCCGCCGTCAGCGGACAAGGTTGAATCTGATTTCGAGTCCAAAAAATAGCGCGCTCGGCGGAAGGATTGAATCCTTCAGGTTCCAGCAAAGCACCGTGGTCGTGATTTCCACGAAGGACAACATCAAAAGACATCACCTTGCCAAGACATTCTCGAGGATTGGGGCCGTATCCAACAGTATCTCCGAGGCAATAGAACTCAACGGCACCAAGGGACTTGGCATCTTCCAGAACCGCTGTGAGCGCCTCCAGATTGCTATGAACATCGCTGATGATGGCCCGCACCTTCAGCAAACCTCCTCAACGCGGGATTCAAGGAACGACCCGCTGATGCTTCCGGACGATTGCATCGGTGCCGGCACCAACATATAAACTATTCTCTAGGAATCAGTTCCGTCAATCCCCGGGCGCCAGCCCACCGCGCTGAAATCTTGCTCGGGTCTGATCAACACCTTGGCCCCGGTTCCATAACCGAAGGGCTTCAGTCGCGGTGACACCTGCTTTTTCAAACAGTCTTTCACTGTCTGAGCGGATTGGAAGATTCCCTTCGAGTCCTACTTCCGGTTTACAAAGCAAACCCATCGTCAAATCCGAAAAAGGAATCGATGGTGCTGGTCCCACCGTGAGTGTTCCCCCGGCCAACCCGGGGGCCCCAACCCATTCCGGCCGTTCCGGAAGCCAACCCGACGAAAAGGCCCATTGGGGGGCACCC
The DNA here is from genome assembly GCA_963923445.1 of uncultured bacterium. Lineage (GTDB taxonomy): Bacteria > Planctomycetota > Planctomycetia > Gemmatales > Gemmataceae > REEB421. The sequence continues at coordinate 28,910 of CAWUNZ010000004.1, read as the reverse complement.
ACCCCCTCGACCGCCGTCAACAGCATTCGAACCGATGCCACATGACGACGCCTGCTTGCGGGAATGCTAGCCAGTTCACGGGGAACCACATCCTTCGCGGGATCCGCTTCCAACCTGACCGCATACCGACCCGCCTTCTCCATCACGACATCAACCTGTTGTTCCCATGATGCGCCCGATGCGTCTTGTTGAAGTTTCAAGGAAAGCCCATCCCCCTGACCAACAACCACCCATGGGTCACCGGGGCGGGCACCTTCAGCCTGATAAACCACCACGGGCCGCAACTTATTCAATGAATTCCGATACAAGTCGGGCCGGGAACGAACCAACTCCCCATTGTGCGCTTCATGGTGCTGCACGGTTAGCCGGAACTTACCTCCCTTGGATTCCTTTTCGCCAGGATTTTTCCAAATAAGTGGTAAAAATTCAGACTCATGCGGACTTACACCAGTCCTTAGTTCCGCGAACCCGTTACCGTCCCGGTCGGTGAGATTTCCCGCCCAAACCTGGGGGCGGGTTTCAGGGACGATTTGAATCCAAACCAGACGGCCTTGGAGCGAATCCTCGATCAGCCGACTCACTCCCCCGATGGATCCCTGAGGATGACCTTCAAGCCATGAAATTCCACAAACAACAACACCGGCCTTGGCCAGCCCCAACAAATCAGCCTGAAAGAAAACAACCTCCTGATCCAGCCTGGTTAAAAGATTGATTCGCTTGTTGAGATCCTCAATTACTTCTCGAGCTTTCTTCCTAAGCGCTAACTGCTCGGTGGCATCACCCTCCGTACTGGCTTCAGCGGCCTCTCGCGCTTCCTCGGCGCGGGCTATTTGCCCGACCAGCCTGTTGATTTCCTCCCTGGCCTCCCCCTGCCTGACCAAAAGGAGCTGATTGGGATATTGGTCTCCAGCCAAGGCCGAAGCCAAACGCCTGATCATCGCCGGTGATTTGGGATCAATTCTCACCAGGACCGGCGCCACACCACCTTTGCCACAGCAAGCCACGGCCAATTTAGTCCCGGGACCAGTGCCACCGGCTGGTGTCGGGAATGGATCAGCCAGAAGGCCAGAATTGCGCTCCTTGGTCAAATCAACCAGCACAGTACCAAGAGGCAGCGTTTTTCCCACCGCTTCCCGCCACCCTTGAAAATCATGATGAAGCACAACAATCGGACTGCCGGCCACCTGCCCTCCAGATCGGGCTGGTGCCTTGGCAGCGTCGGCCGTGCTGGCGACGGCAATCACCGGGCCGCGTGGCAACCTCACCTGCGCCACTTCCGGTTGCCCGGCGATTTTTTTTGCTTGCGCGGCCGTGCATCGAACTGTCAGCAGCGAACCCATCCTGGCTTCCATCAGGGCGCCCTCGCCCAAGGATCCCCACCAAGTCAGGTCGGCTGTTGATTGAGGGTGATTGATGTCACTGACCGCGTGAAGCACAACTTCAAATCGTTCAAACTTGGAGGCTTTCGCATTTGGTTCAGAATCCGGCGAGGGCTGCTCCATTTCAGCCGCTGGTGCCGCTCGCAGCAGGATGGCTCTGGTATCAGGCGGCATCCTGGCGGCCTCGCCGCTTGGTGTTTCTGGGACCGGAACGACAGGCGTGGCTCCTTCGCCGCGAACATAAACGGAAATGATGGGAGCCGGGTCCTTGATGACCGGGTCGGCAGCGACATTCAACAATCGTTTGCGGGCCTGCTCCTCCACCAAGGCATGTAGTTTTCCTCCGGGAATGGAGCCCATCAGACTTTGAAAATCATCCGTCTCATAGCCATACCCATCAACAAACCCCATGTCAGACAAATATTTTCTTGTTATTCGCCAAACGCCCGACCGATCGTCTCTCTTGCCGGAGACAAACATCCGGAATTCCACCTGATAATGATCTTTATCTTTCAGGTTGCCCTTGATTGCGGGATCATAGAAGATCACTCCCCGAACAAGCGGGACCTTGTGCAGTCCCCCTTCCGCTCCCTTGGGAATCGATCCGGGAATCCAGTTGGCTTGCACATCGTCGAGGACTTGTTCGGGTCCGCTTTCCAGTGTCAGGCGCCCTTTTTCAACCCTGATTGCCGAATGCAATTCTTGAAACTGCGCACGCCTGATTTGAGGATTAGGATTAAGTGGGGCGTATATTTCAAAGTCCCAAGCAGTTTGCGGTTGCCCGGAAACAAGGCAAGAAATAATCACCATCAACTCGGATGCCGCCATGACTCACCCCAAGCCACTCCTAGCGGAGGCCAACAAAGTACCATACCCCTAACAGCTATTGGAGGCGGCGATTGCCATCGTTCAGGCCGCACCTTCTCTCGGCACAATCGGCATATGTGCCACACAAGGAGTTTTCACTTGGATTGGCGCGGCAACCATGTTGTCATCACCGGTGCTTCCAGCGGTATTGGGAAAGCCTTGGCATGGGAACTGGCCGGTCGGGGCGCCATCCTTGGTTTGATTTCAAGACGCAAAAACATTCTGAATGAACTGGCCGCTGATATTTCATTATCGGGGGCCAAGGTTGCGGCTTGCTTCGCTGATTGCGGTAATCCGGAGGAGATGGATCAGGCCGTTCGCCAGGCTGAGAGCAACAATGGACCGGTTCGGACAATGATTGCGAGCGCTGGCGTCGGGTACCCTACCGACATCGATCTCGGCAACCTTCGGCAGACAGCCGAAACCTTCCAAACCAATGTCATGGGAGTCATTCATTCGTTTAGATCGGTTCTCCCCGGGATGCTTGAAAGAAAAGAAGGCCACTTAGCCGCAGTCAGCAGCTTGGGAGCCTTCAAGGGTTTTCCAGGGGAAAGCGCCTATTGCGCTTCCAAGGCAGCCGTGAACACCTTCATGGAAGGTATGAGGATCCGGTTGCGAGGAACTGGGATCCGAGTAACCACTCTTTGCCCCGGTTTCGTCAAGACGCCCATGACCGAAATCAATGACTTTTCAATGCCGTTCCTCATCGACGCGCCCGATGCCGCACGCCGAATTGTCAAGGGATTGGAAAGAAACCAAGCCGTGGCATGTTTTCCTTGGAGGATGTCGATGCTGGTAGGATTGCTGAGGCGTTGCCCCGACAGTTTTATTCAATGGCTTTTTTCCGATTACAACTCCAAATCAGCCGGCCCAGGCTGACTGAATGGCACCGTTTTACCTTGGCACGCAAGCAGGTGTAGAATAACTAACCTCTTCCCGTGAAGGAGGTTTTGATGCCTCAGGATCTTTTGAAACTGGTAGATCGAAAAGATTTGGATGCCGAATCATCCGGCAACCTGATTCAGGAACTGTTGAACCCCGCCAATGAAGCCGCTTGGAAGGGAGCGATATTGGGATCCTGGGCATGCAAGGGCGAGACAGCCGAGGAACTTGTCGGCGCGGCAAGGGTGATTCTGGCAAAAGGCCTTCCGCTGGATTGCGACGGAAATGTCCTAGACACCTGCGGGACTGGTGGGGACGGCTGGAAAACTTTCAACATCTCGACCGCCACGGCCATTTTGGCTGCCGCGTGCGGTGTCCGGGTGGTCAAACACGGAAACCGTGGTGTTTCGAGTACCTCCGGCAGCGCGGATGTGCTGTTAAAACTTGGGGTCAACCTTGATGCCGGCCCGGTGCACCAAAGGGAGTGTCTTGATAAGGCGGGTGTGACTTTCTGCCTTGCCCCGAGGCATTACCCACTTCTGGCCGCGCTGCTGCCCCTTCGGAAAGCCTTGGGAACCAGAACCATATTCAACGCCCTCGGACCGCTATTAAACCCGGCAAGGGCGCGTCGCCAGCTTTTGGGCGTGGGCAGGGCCTCTTGGATGCGCCCCATCGCCGAGGCTGCGATGAAACTGGGGAATGAAAGAACCGTCTGCGTGCACGGATCGGATGGTTTGGATGAGGTCACGCTCTCTGGCCCCTCGACCTTGGTGATTGCGGAAAACGGGGGGATTCACGAGGTGACCGTGACTCCGCAAACATTCGGACTTCCGATCATCCCCACGAGCGCGATGGCCGTGGATGGTCCGGAAGCCAGCGCGTTGAGAATTCGGGAAATCCTTGCCGGCAAGGAAGACCCAGGCGCGGGAATCGTCGCGGCCAACACCGCGGTGGCTCTTTGGACTGCGGGAATGGCCACCGACTGGACCGAGGCCATCACGAAGGTCATGGCCGTATTGAAATCCGGCAAGGCGCTTGAAACGCTGAACCGATGGGCGACAGTGTCGCAAGGCTAGCCTGTAACGGTAATCAACATGAAAAAGCCAAGGAAGGTTATCATATTGGGCGACCCCGGCCTGGATGGGGCGGTTGCTGTCGGATTGGCACTGGCGTCCCCTCATCTTGAGGTGACCGCCCTTCTTGCAAGCGCGGGAAATGTTGGAGCCGATCAGGCAACCAAAAACATGCAGGCAATCCTGGCCCGGCTTGATCCAGCCCGATGGCCCCGCCTCGGAGTCGCGCCTTCTGTCAGTTACGACATGGACGGCAGGGCTTGGCATGGATCGAATGGTCTTCTGGGTCTCGATTGGCCCAGCGCCCCTCCACTCAACGCGCAACCTTCCGATCGTCTCCTGGTGGAACTGGCTCGAAAGCACCCAGGGGAAATCAGCCTCCTCAATTTGGGGCCTTGCACAGTGCTTGCCCAAGCATTGGACAGGGAACCGGCCTTGCCCGAGTTGCTGAATCAAGTGGTCGTCTCGGGCGGAGCTTGGCGGGATTCTGGAAACTCGCATCCTGGTGTTGAGTTTCATTTCCAATGCGACCCGGAATCAGCCAGGCGCGTGGTTCGGGCTGGATTTCGCCTGAGGCTGGTGCCACTGGATGCAAGCCGGGCTGTCGTGATTTCTCCAGCCATGATGGCCTCTTGGAATTCCGCCAACCCGTTGGCCGGTTTCCTTGGGGAATTGCTGCCCCACGGTCTGAGGTTGGCCAAATCGGAACACGGAATCGAGGGGGTGCCTGTCGAGGATGTGGCGGCACTTTTGGCGTTTGAGTCTCCCGAGGCATGCACGCTGCGCCCGATGGCTGTGGATATCGAGACAAGGGGGGAAATATCGCGGGGAATGTCGGTTTTCGACACTCGCCGGCACCCTGCTCCCAGGCCCAACGCCGAGGTGGCGCTTCACATTGATCCGGAGATCTTTCAAAGCGCCGTATCAACCCGCGTCAATCAGTAGTTCCCGCGACAAGTGCATGCAGGTCGGGGTTGGTCCACTGGATCAGTTGCCCTGCCGATTCCTCCGGATAACCCGGAAACTCCATCAAGGCCAGACCGGCCTTCTCAAAGCCCAGGGAATTCTCGTCGCCAGAAAGATAGTGGGCGGCCAGCATTGACAAATCAGGCATGTGGGCCACGGCCAACACGCGTGTTCGCTTGCCAAGGCGAGCCCCCTCCACGGCTTTGAGGATGGAATCCGCTTGAATGGTGGTTTTCACCTCGCAAGCCAATGCCGCCACCTGAATGATCGGGACACTCAGCCCAAGGCCCCTTACCACTCCCCCTGCCGTTTCACGGGCACGGACGAAAGGGCTGCACAGGATCAAATCAGGGATTCGGCCGGAAATTTTCAGGAAGGCTCCGACATCCCTTGCCTGCACATGTCCCTTTTCGCTCAGGGGTCTGGAATCATCCGTGGGTATGGATCCCCCATTCGCCGAAAGGGCGTCCGCGTGCCTGAGTAAACCGAGCTCCATCCCCTGATCCTCGCCAGTCAGAAACAAAATCTGTTAATATCCAATTGCAAACCTCCCCGCGCCCTTTCCGGGGAGGTTTCTCATTGTGGGACCCCGTTTCATGAAACGCAACGATCTCCGGAACATTGCCATTATCGCCCATGTCGACCATGGGAAGACTACTCTTGTTGACCAGATGCTGAAACAATCCGGTCAGTTCCGCGAGAGCGAGCTTCGTGGGGAACGCATTCTCGACAGCAACGACATCGAAAAAGAACGCGGCATCACCATCCTTGCCAAGAACATCGCCTTGCAGCTGGGAGACACCAAAATCAACTTGGTCGACACTCCCGGCCACGCCGACTTTGGTGGCGAGGTTGAGCGCACCCTGACCTTGGCGGACGGCTGTCTTCTCCTGGTGGACGCGGCCGAAGGGGTCATGCCCCAGACAAGATTCGTGCTTCGCAAGGCATTTGCCCGCGGTCTCAAGCCGATCGTGGTGGTCAACAAAATCGACCGTCCCGATGCCCGTCCGGCCGAGGTTCTCAATTCTGTCTTCGACTTATTCGTGGAGTTGGACGCCAGCGAGGAGCAACTCGATTTTCCTGTGCTTTACGCCTCCGGTCGGGATGGTATCGCCACCACCGACCTGTCCGTTCCTGCCAAGGATTTTCAACCGCTGTTCAAGGCGATCCTTGACCATGTTCCTCCGCCCGAGGCCCGGGAATCCGATCCCCTTCAAATGCTTGTCGTGACCCTCGATTACAACGATTACCTCGGTCGCCTTGCGATCGGACGAGTTGTTGCAGGTTCCATCAAGAAAAACCAGCGAATCGCCCACCTTCGCCGCAATGGCACCAAGGCCAACGCAATCGTGAAGCAGCTTTTCGTGTTCGATCGCCTCGGCAGGGTGGAAACCGATGTTGTTCTCGCCGGCGACATCTGCGCCGTTGTCGGTCTCGAGGACCTAGACATCGGTGACACCATCGCGGATATCGATAATCCTGTTGCCCTGCCCCCCATCGCGGTGGATGAACCCACCCTGAGCATGGTGTTCCGCATCAACGATTCCCCCTTCGTTGGTCGCGAAGGCACATTTGTCACCAGCCGTCAGCTCCGAGACAGGCTGATGAAGGAACTGGAAAGCAATGTGGCCATGAAGATTCGGCCCGACGAGGAGAAACGCGACGAATTCCATGTCGCCGGGCGCGGCCTTCTCCATTTGTCAATTCTGCTGGAAAACATGCGACGGGAAGGGTTCGAATTGTCCGTCAGCAAACCACGGGTTCTGATGAAGGAAACCGATGGCGAAACTCTCGAGCCTCTTGAGCTCATGGTGATTGAGGCGCCCCAGCATGCGGTGGGCGCCGTGATGGAACTTGTGGGCAATCGTCGCGCTGAATGCACCAAGATGGAAACCAAGGGGGTGATCAGTCACCTGGAGTTCACTATCCCCGCGCGCGGGCTCATTGGACTGAGAAACCGCCTCATGACCGCGACTAGTGGCGAGGCGATCGTCCACCACAATTTCCTGGAGTACTCCCCGATCCGCGGCACCATTCCCGGCCGTCAAAACGGCGTGATGATTTCAACCGAGACCGGAAGGGTGACAGGCCACGCCCTCGAAGGACTTCAGGACAGGGGAATCCTTTTTGTCCAGCCGGGAGACGAGGTTTACGAAGGCCAAGTCGTCGGCGAGCATTGCCGCGACAACGACCTGCCAGTGAATGTCTGCCGGGAAAAGAAGCTAACCAACATGCGCGCCGCCGGATCGGACAAGACCGTGGTGATCAAGCCCCCCCGCCAGCTCTCTTTGGAACTCGCCCTTGAATACATCGAAGAAGACGAATATGTCGAGGTGACTCCGGCCGCGATTCGGCTACGAAAGATTTATCTGAGGGAGAACGACCGCAAAAAGCACTCGCGGTCGGCCCAGACTGTCTGACCGATCGAGAGGTCCGACAGGTTCAGGATTGGGAACGAAGCCGATTCGCCAATTCCTGCCGAACATTTTCAGCCCGAATCCTGACCTGCTCGAGCGAGTCCCGATCACGCCATGTGACAGTACCATCGCTCAGGCTTTGGCCATCCACAGTGATGCAAAATGGTGTCCCCACCTCGTCCTGACGGCGGTAGCGTCGGCCAATGGCCCCGCCATCGTCGAAGTACACCGGGTATTCCTGCTTGAGTTCCTTATAGATCTTGGCCGCCATTTCGGGCATGCCGTCCTTGTTCACCAGGGGCAGAACAGCGGCTTTCACCGGTGCCAACCGCGGGTGGAGGCGCAACACCGTGCGAACCTCGCCTTCCACCTGCTCCTCGTGGAACGCCTCGCACAAAAAGGCGAGAGTGCCACGGTCGGCGCCGGCGGAAGGTTCGATCACATGCGGATAAAAGCGCTCCTTGAGCTGATCATCAAAATACCGGATATCCTTTCCGGAACCGCGGTGGCGGGGTTTCCCGTCCGCATCAAGTTCCACCGCGAGTTCTCCACCGCTGCGAGCAAGCTTGCCTTCCCGGTGGCTGCGAAGGTCGAAATCGCCTCGATGGGCGATCCCCTCCAATTCCCCGAACTCGCCGGGAGGCAGGAACGGGAAAGCGTATTCGATGTCCGCGGTCCCGCACGAGTAGTGGCTCAACTCGTCGGCCTCGTGGTCCCGCAGGCGAAGCCTGCTTGAGGCCAATCCCAGGTCGGTGTACCAGCGGTAGCGCCTGTCCCTCCAGTACCGGTACCATTCCGGGGACTGGGACGGATGGCAGAAAAACTCGATCTCCATCTGTTCGAATTCGCGGGACCGGAAGGTGAAGTTCCGCGGCGTGATCTCGTTACGGAAACTTTTGCCAACTTGAGCGATCCCGAATGGCAATTTCACGCGGCTGCTGTCGACGACATTCTTGAAGTTGACAAAGATCCCCTGGGCGGTCTCCGGCCTGAGGAACGCGGCCCCTTCCTCGCCTGAAAGGGCGCCCACGAATGTCTTGAACATCAAGTTGAACTCGCGCGGCGGGGTGAGTGTCCCCAATTCGCCGGCATCGGGCCCCAGAACCTCTTCGAATGACGCCAACGATGTCAGGGAAACCAGCGGGCTTGTCCACGAAAGCTCCTCTGCCTGTTTCGACCTGAGGCCCAGGTGCTTGAGCGCCCGGGTTTCTGTTTCCTTCAACCCTTCGTCGCCACCAGATTGAGTGGCCACGAAGAATTTCTTGCCGCGCCCCTCGACCCACCGTCCCCGGACCTGATCGTGCCGATACCGTTTCTTGGATTCCCTGCAATCCACCATGAAGTCGTGGAACAGGTCGTAATGACCCGAGCATTTCCAAACCTGGGGATGCATGATGATGGAACAATCAAGGCCCACCATCTGGTAGGCGGAAGGAGCCCCGGCGGGAGCGTCGAGGTCGTCATGGGCTGAGACCATGTCCTTCCACCATGCCTCCTTGATGTTCCGCTTCAACTCCACGCCCAAGGGACCGTAATCCCAAAAACCGTTGAGTCCGCCGTAAATCTCACTTGATGGGAATAGGAATCCCCGGCGCTTGCATAACGACACCAGCTTGTCCATGTTCTCGCTGCTCATTTCTGACCTTACCTCAAGCCCAGCCGATGCCGGCGACCGGATCTATTTCCACGCGCGCCGGATCAGAGCGCAACACGGCCACCATTCGCAATGAATCCACTTGCGAAGCATGCTCAATATCGTGGGCAAACCCCTGCCGCAAGAGACGCTGGCCACCTGCCCCCTGTCTGAGCACCTCAGCAAGCGGTTGTTCCTTGGTGGAAAGGGCCATGCCCAAGGCCAGCCGGGCGCCATCTCCACCCACCGCCAGTCCGCGGGAACGCAACCCTTCCACTATGTGCCCGCCTAAAAGGGTGTCCTCCCAGGATGGGCCGCCTTTTTCCCCGGCACAAATGATTCGAATGTCGGTTCCCGAGTTGTCCAAGGCTTCAATGGTGGCCCCCAGATTCAGGAACGAGGCAACCAAGGTCCGCAATGCCGGCCTCGCGCGAAGAATGGCCGGGGTACCGTTGGTGGTTGCCATAACCAGCACGGAACCGCGCACCCGGGCCGCACTGAATTCCCCTGGTCCGTTGCCCAAATCGTAACCGGCCGGCTTCAGTCCGTCCCGCTCACCGCAAACCAACACGCGTTCGCCAGCCATCGCGCGGCCGAGCAAGCCAGCTTCCTCCACACTGCCGCATGGAACTATGGCGGAGGCGCCGTTGGCCAAGGCCTGGCACATGGTGGTCGTGGCTCTTAGCACATCGACCACCACCGCAGTGGCCCCATCAAGGGCAGCAGGATCAACCAAACCGGGCTGGAGATAGACATCCACTTGGCGCGGCATGGTTCCTCCTTGGCCGATCGTTGCATTCTCCGGCGCAGGAAATTTTGTCAGGGGCTTGTTTTGTTGGCCCATGACCAATCTTCCGCGAAGTGACCTGCCTTCAAGACCTCCCCTCCATCGGTTCCCGCCCGGAGGATCGCCCAATCCCCGAGGCGCGGAAACAGCAGCGCGTTGGTGCCCTTGAATTCGGCCTGACCAAATGTGTGGCCTGAATTGAGAACCACATAGCGGCCGGGGTTGTAGGGATTGGGTTGAATCAGAACGGGCAGGTGCGCCGCCGCGTTGTATCGATCGGGGCCCATGATGAAGTCGTCACCCACATAGCGAACCGGAAGTCTGGGAAGCATGTCAGCCAACACGCGGTTGGCCGAGGGATCGCCGAAGAGGATGAGGTTGGCTTCCCCCCTTTCACGAGGTGATAATTCCGTGTCCTTGCGCACAACGACCTCGCCGTGCATGTGGTTGCGCCATGCCTCTCGAAACGCCTCAAGTCTTGCCATGGCAAGTTCATGGGCGATGGGGTTTCTGGGTTTCCCCGTGCCTATGACACAAATGAACTTTTCCATGAACGCGTCATCGATCGGGCCTTGCAATCCGGGCTTTTTACGGCGCGAATCCAGAAACTTGCGGGCCTCGGCTCCGTCGGACCATGCCCCGTCAAGACGCGCCAATTCGATGCATCCCTTTCCCTTGGAATCGTTGCGAACCCTGGCCCTGAGGTTCAAGCCGTCAACCCGCACAGGCAATTCCGAACCAATCACGGCTTCGGGCACGGCGACTCGGAACGCGGTTATTCCCTTGGTTTGAATCTCCATCCCGGCCCCGGCGGCATTGGTCCGCCTGGCCTCCACCAAGGCCGGATCATAGTGTCGCTCCAAACCCAGCACCTCGACCCAGTAACACCTGCCATGCCGAACCGAGTGCGTCACGAAGCGGACATGATCGGGCGTTATGCGTCCGGTGGCGATGTGGGGAGCCAAGGCCTCGGCGACTTTCTTTTCCCATTCGGGTGGCATCTTGTGACCCAACCCTGGGGCGACGATATGCGCGAATCGAAGCGCCGGTGGGCCCTTCCAGGCCTTCAAGGCCAACTCAATCCTGCGTGCCGCGTCGATTTGCGCATCCTCCGAGCCGGAATAGGCGACGATCGGAACCATGCACGCGTTCTCGGCGGACGCTTGCGCGTCGTAGAGGTTCAAGGCGCGGGATTGCCATTCAGGCAGTTTCTCTGGAAGAGTCTTGGCGTAGCCAATCGTGTTGGTGAAACCGGCGCCCGGCTGAACCGCCACCCATCGGTCGGGATGATGCAGCCCCAGGTGCCAGGAACCAGCGCCACCCATTGAGAATCCCTTCAGCACCACGCGGTCCGGATCGAGCAGGGTTTTTCTGCCTCGGACGGTCTCCCGCGCCCAAAGGGCGTCGACCGCCTCGAAGACATCCGTCTCGCCAGCCCATCGGTAAGCGACATTACCGCGTCCGAAAACCTCAACCACCACGCGGTCCTGCTGCGATGGCTTCCTGGTTCCTGAATGGGCGGCCAGAAATGAGGCGTGGGTCATACCGTCCGATCGGCCATGAAGCACGACATCAACAGGCCACTTTTTACCAGAAACATGATATCCCTTTGGAAGAAATATCGCGCACGGCTGGAGTGATCCGTCCACTCTGGAACGATAGGACAGGCAAGCCCATCCACCCTCCGCGTCCACCCAAGGAGAACGCCCTCCCTCCATGTGATCAAGCCTGGCGGCAGCCTCGTCCAGCATGGCCTGCCTCAGCGCGGGGGCGTTCTTGGCCTTGTCATCCTTGAGTCGGGCATGGGCCGTGATGTAAATCTCGATGTCATCCAATCGGGGCCTTTCCGCGGCCGCCGCCTTTGACTTGACCACCGCGAACCTTTTTTCAACCGATTCGAGGGTCGGTTTCGCCTCGGCATGCAAGGCTCCGCCAATCAATGCCAAACCCAGCGATAAAATCACCATGGCGGATCCCCTTGCCAACATAAAAAATCAAGACTTGTTGATGGTTAGAATGGGCTCAGTCACCTCGTACAGCACCCGGGTGATCGCGGATGTTGTCGCCAACGCCAACGGTTCCATGACCGCCAACGCCTTGTCGAGGACCCTGGCACCCTCCTCGGTCACTTGTCTTGCATTCACCATCCCGATGGCCGAAACCTCTCGCGCGGCGGGCGCCCCGATTTCGGGAGACCTTGATGGCGGCACATGCCATTGGGCCAACAACGCGACCACCACCAAGGAAACCGCCATCCACCAGCCGGAAGCCTTGGACTTGGGACTTCGCCTCACCGTTTTCCCAATTCGCTTGATCCTTTCAACCAATTCCGGCTTGGCCAAAGATTCGCCTCCGATTCCCTCCAGAATATTGGCCACTCGTGCTTGGATTCGAACACTGGCCGAACATTCGGGACAATTCCTGACATGATCTGCAAGCCCGGCGTTGGAAGGCCACTCTGGCCATTGCTCCGCCAAGCTCTGCTCGAAAAGGGAACAACCCATATCAGCGATCCTCCCGAGGACGCCGTGGCATTTCGCCCTCCACATGCCCGGTTGTTTTGAGTTGGTCCCACAACGCCTGCCGCCCCCTGGAGAGCCAAGTCTTGACCGTACCCGCGGGAATCTTCAATTGGCGGGCGATATCCTCGACAGGCAGACCTGCGACATGGTGCAAGACCAGCACATCTCGAAACTGTGGACGCAGCATCCCAAGGGCGCCATTCACGGCGCAAGATAATTCAGCTTCCATCAGCAATTCATGCTGGCTGTCAGCCTGAACCGGCTCTTCTTGTATTGTCTGCTCGCGGTGCTTGCCCTGATTTTGCCTGAAGGTCACGCACCGGTTATAGGCGATCGCCAACATCCAGGGCTTGGGTGGGCGACCATCCCAGCGATGCAAATACCTGAAAATACGCAGAAAAGATTCTTGAACGGCATCGTCGACAATGGAAGGTTCACGCAAAAGAAACCGACATAATCGGTGAATATCGGGAAGAAATCGATCCACCAACTCATCACGGGCAGACAGATCCCCGGACTGGCAGGCGCGGATTAATCGCTCGTCTGAATATCGGTCAGGCAACTCCATGCCCTGCCCTCAGGATTGATCGTGCTCAGCGAATTGAATCCCGGAGCAGGTCCATGGCTTCCTGAGGGGAGGTATCTTGAAGCCGCTTGCCGCGGTCTTTCAGCCTCTCATCGAATCGGATGGCAACATCCTGCATCCGCTCATGGGTTTCCGCGGATCCCCCCACAAGTAGGAAATGCTCGCTCTCGGTAACCCGCTTGGTTTCGTCTTTACGATCCAGTCCGACCCCGAGGAATCCAATGATCGAATCGTTGCTGGATTTTGATTTGGGTCTTCGGGCAGGCATGGTGTGTTTATCCGCCAGCAATGAAGGAATAAGATGATCATAATGAAGGCTTGATGGGCTGGTCAATTGTGCCGGCAAATCGGCCAAGGGGGTCGGAGGGCGGCGTTCCATGTCCGATCGTTGGTTTTCTCAAGGCCTCAGGTTCACATGCACGCAGTGCGGGGACTGCTGCTCGGGCAAACCCGGTTTTGTCTGGGTGAACGATGAGGAAATCAACGCATTGGCCCGCCACTTGAATCTCCCCTTGGAGGAAGTGCGAGCCATGCACACCTTCCAAACGCCCCGGGGAAGAAGCGTTCGAGAAAGGGTTAACGGCGATTGCATCTACTATGAGAGCGGAAAAGGCTGCACGGTGTATGAAGTCCGGCCAAGGCAATGCCGATCTTGGCCATTTTGGGAAAGCAACTTGGAATCTTCGCAAGCATGGGAAAGAACTGTCGCCATTTGTCCCGGAGCAGGCTCGGGCGAATTGATTTCGGAAAACGAGATCATAGCGCGAATGCGCTCGATCAAGCTCTGAGGCCCGATCTATTCCAGAATCTCTTGCACGGCTATGCGTGAGACTCCACAATATCTTCACAAGCGTAATGATTCTCAGACCGGTGCCCTTGCGCCGGTTCATTTTTTGACGGAATCGGATTGGTTAGGAAAGGACAGGAATCATGGCGGGTGGACGCATCCCGATGACCCGTGAGGGTTACGACAAGAAAAAGGCGGAACTCGATCGTCTGCAAAATGTCGAGATGATTGAAATCGCCAAGCGTATTGCCGTTGCTCGCGACTTGGGCGATCTGAGTGAAAATGCAGAATATCACGCCGCGCGCGAGGATCAGGGCATGCTTCAGGCGCGCATTGACAGCCTCAAGGAAGATTTAGCCTGTGCTGAGATCGTGGACCCTTCAAGCTTGTCCACAGACACCGTGGTTTTCGGTTGCAAAGTAACCGTGGAAGACTTGGATCACGCAAATGAACGCATCGCTTTCACGCTTGTGGGGCCAGGGGATGAGGACCCCGCCAATAAGCGGATTCTGATCACCAGTCCTCGCGGAAAAGGCCTTCTTGGAAAAAAGAAGGGCGACATAGCTGAAATTGTGGTTCCCAAGGGAACACTCAAATATCGTATTGTCGACATCGCCCCCGGTATCTGACAATCAACTCATCTAATCAGGGCGAGGTGCCTTATGAATTGCGCTTGTACCCGAACATCCGCCGAAATCCGAGGAAAACAGCTCTTTGCTGTTGGCTTGATGACATTGGCGTTAATGGCCATGGGTCTCGCCGCCACAGCAACTAGTTCGCTGGCTCAGGAAACCGCCGGTACCCGAATGGTTCGAGCAGCGAAGGATTTTTTAGCAACATTGGAGCCGGACCAGAAAAAAAGCGCCTCGTTTGAATTCGGAGACAAGGAACGAACCAATTGGAACTTCGTGCCATTGCAGGACAAGGAGCGAAAGCCCACTCGCAAGGGAATCCGCCTCGAATTGCTTTCAAACCAGCAAAAGGAAAAGGCCCTTGCACTTCTGCGCACGGGAACCAGTGACCGCGGCTATCAATCAGCGTTAGACATCATGTCGCTCGAATCGGTTCTCAACCGTCAAGAGAAGCCCGGTGGGAATGTTCGGAACCCTTCCTGGTATTTCGTGAGCATTTTTGGCGAACCGGGATCGGAGTCTGGCTGGGGTTGGCGATGGGAAGGCCATCACTTGGCGCTGAATTTCACGCTTGTTGGTTCACAGGTGACCGGGACAACGCCAGCATTTTTCGGAGCCAACCCGGCCGAGGTTCGCTCTGGCCCTGAAAAAGGGAAGCTCAGCATTGAGGGCTGCTCATCCTTAGCGCTTAAATTAATCTCATCCTTGTCGGCGGAACAAGTTTCTAAAGGCTCAGCGGCAAAGGCTGGAATTGAGATCGACCAAGCGCAAACCAAACCGCCGGCCCAAGCCCTTACAGGCGAGGGGATCTCCGCTGCTGACTTCAATGCCGATCAAACCACCACATTGACTCAATTGCTGCGCGAGTACACAGGCCGCCTTCCTGCGGAATTAGAAGCTCGGGAATGGGCCCTCGTGAAAAGCTTCCCTCCATCGATGGTCAAGTTCCAATACTTCCGAAACACCCAAGCCAAAGGAATTCCGACGACTTACCGAATAGAAGCACCTGGGTTCCTCATTCAGTATTTGAATGTCCAATCGGATGGGGAAGGAAATCCAGCCAATCACATTCACAGCGCTTTTCGGCGCGTTGCTGGGGATTTTGGTACCTCTGGCCGATAACCCTCTTGTCGGGTTTTCCGACGGCCGTCGGGTTTTCCGACGGCCGTGTTGTTTATCTTTGTGTTCCCGTGCCACAAATATCACTTAAAATTGGCAGCTAAGAAATACTTTCAGAAAAACATCTTATTGGCACGCCATTTCCAGTTGAATTTCACAATGAGCCAAACCCGGTAGGACCGGGTGGTGCCCCCCCGTCCGGGGCCCCTCGGACGAGTACTGGAATCTGATTCCGGTGCTTGTCCCCGTCTTGGTGCGGGAATCATCCGGCATAGTAAATTGTGTCCCCGTTAGTCCCCATGCTGGATGATTCCCGCGCTGGATTTGTCGATATCTCTTACCGATAAATGAAAGTTCACTCAGGCCTTTGCCATCAGCTTGCTTCGGCAAGGCTGGCAAGTCAGAATATGGTTGATAAACCCGCCGGACTCACCCCACCCATGCTTCTAGCCCTTGCGATCTTGGCATGTGGCAACCCTTCATATGAACGGGATGTTGTCCCTTTTGTTCGGCAGCACTGTCTTGGCTGTCATGGCGAGGCCAAGCCCAAGGGCGATTTCCGAATTGAATTGCCAAAAACCGAATCAGCCGCAGCAGCATTGAAAAACCAGTGGGAGACGGTCGCCAAAGCCATTCGTTCGGGCGATATGCCTCCTGCCAATAAACCCCGCCCGGCTAAGGATCAATCCAACAAAATCAACGAGTGGATTGACCAAAAATCGTTGGGCGTGGTTTGCGACGGCAAACCACCCGCTGGCAGGGTCGTTTTGCGTCGGCTTAATCGGGAGGAATACGGCAACGCGTTGAGGGATTTGCTAGGGATAGGCTACCGCGCTGGAGAAGATTTGCCTGCGGATGATGTCGGCGACGGCTTCGATAATCAGGCTGATGTGCTCACCCTAAGCCCCCTTCATTTGGAAAAATACCTTGCAAGCGCTGAGGCTGCGGTCAATCAGGCCCTCAAGGGCCCCGCCAGGCGAGGGCAGGCGAACCGGGTGGATCTCCCAACTAAAAACGAACAACTCAAACCAGCGATTGAACGATTTCTCCGAAAGGCGTGGCGCAGGCCGCCCGACGAGGCCGACACTAAGCGGTTTGTTCAATTGGCCCTCGCCACAGGTTCCAAGCCCGAAGACGGATTTGCCGCTGCCATGACCGCCGCGTTGGTTTCACCGCGGTTCCTTTTTGTCGTTGAAGCGGATCCCCAACAGGGCCAGACAGACCGATCACTGGATGGATATGAGCTGGCCACTCGGCTTTCCCTTTTTCTGTGGAGCAGCGTTCCCGACGACCCGTTGTTGGACGCCGCAACCAACGGTGAACTGAGCAAGCCAGAGGGTATCCGCGCCCAAACTGAGCGAATGCTCAAGGATCCGAAAGCCAAGGCGCTATCTCGCAACTTTACTGGGCAATGGCTGCAACTCCGCAATCTGAAAACAATCCAGCCGGACCCGGTCAGGTTTCCCGGCATCACGGAAACCCTCAAGGAAGACATGGCGACTGAATGCGAAATGTTTTTCGCCAATTTGCTTGAGGAAAATCGCCCGATCACCGAACTCGTTGATTCCCGCCACACCTTTGTGAACGATCGATTGGCCAAGTTCTATGGGATCAATTCTGCCAAGCTGAAATCCCCTGGTTTTCGAAAGCACGAGTTCACGGACGGCAAGCGTGGCGGGGTGACCACGATGGCCGGGGTTCTTCTCACGACATCCAATCCAACGAGGACATCGCCAGTAAAACGGGGTAAATTTATCCTCGAAAACATTCTCGGCACACCTCCTCCACCGGCACCCCCCGGCGTCGAGGAACTCAAGGATGATCCGGGCGCCCGCCAATCAGCCTCCCTTCGGCAGCGGATGGAGGAGCACAGACGCAACCCCAACTGCGCGGTCTGCCACGCCAAGATGGACTCCCTTGGTTTCGGACTCGAAAATTTCAACGCCGTGGGACAATGGCGAACGGAAGACGAAGGAAAGCCCATCGACTCGGCCGGCGAACTCCCGGGCGGAAAAAAATTCAGCAATCCAGCCGATTTGCGCAAGATTTTGCTTGAGCAACCCGGAGTTTTCGCCGACTGCCTCACCCGCAAGATGATGACCTACGCACTTGGCAGATCCCTTTCTGCCAAAGATCGTTGCGTGGTGGAAAAAATAGTCGCCGAATTGAAGTCCAGGAATTGGGGCCTCGCCGAACTGGTTAAGGCTGTGACGCTGAGTGAACCGTTCACTCGACGGGAAAAGCTGTCTGCATCCGGAGGAAGATGATGAATCTTTTCAACCGACGATTATTTCTGCGTGGAACGGGCGCCTCATTGGCTCTTCCATGGCTTGAATCGCTCGCCTCCGCCAATTCCAAGACTCCACCGCGCCGCTTGGTTTACCTGTATGTGCCCAACGGGGCCCATATGCCAGCATGGACTCCCGCGGAAACGGGCGCCTTGCCGGCCGAATTACCGGAAACCCTGCGTCCACTGGCGCCGTTCCGTGAATACCTCTCCGTCCTTTCGGGTTTGACGGCAGACAAGGCGCGCGCCAACGGTGACGGCCCGGGCGATCACGCGCGGGCCATGGCCACCTTCCTCACGGGTCGCCAAGCCCGCAAAACCGCCGGTGCCGACATTCGGATTGGCGTTTCGGCGGATCAGGTAGTAGCCGCCCGGATCGGTTCTCAGACACACCTTCCCTCGCTGGAAATCGGGGCGGACAAAGGCCTGAACGCCGGAGGATGCGACTCGGGATACTCCTGCGCCTATTCAGCCAACCTTTCATGGCGCGGTGAATCGACGCCTGTTTCCAAGGAAACCGATCCTGTCGCCATTTTTGGCAGGGTTTTCGGAACTTCAGCCAGCAACGATCCTTCACGGCTGGCGAATCGCGCGCGAATCGTCGACCTTGTCACCCAGGATGCGAAATCCCTCCGCTCACGCTTGGCGACGGATGATGGCCGCAAGGTGGACGAATATCTCGAAAGTCTCCGGGATGTTGAAAAACGCATCGCCAAGGGCTCACAACAAGGTGCCGGGCAGCCTTCCGTGCCTGAAGGAACAAAAGCCCCCCAACCCAATCCCGCCGACCCGACAGACAACCTTCGGCTTCTTTCGGACATGCTCGCCTTGGCACTTCGGGTTGATGCCACGCGGGTGGCGACTTTCGCCCTGGCCAATGAGGGATCCAACCGAAGCTACAAATTCATCGAGGTGCCCGAAGGGCACCATGACCTATCGCATCACGGCCAAAATGTGGAAAAACAGGCCAAGATCCAGAAAATCAACACCTTCCACACCGGCATTTTGGCTCACATGCTTGGCCGCCTGCGAGAAGCCAAAGAAGGCCAGGGTTGTGTCTTGGACAACCTGATGCTGGTTTACGGCAGCGGAATAGGAGACGGAAACCGGCATAACCATGACGAACTCCCCATCCTGCTCTTAGGAAAGGGTGGCGGGTCGCTCAAATCCGGCAGGCATGTGCGCTATGCGGCGGAAACACCATTGGCAAACCTTCATTTGAGCCTGATCGATCGCATGGGTGTGACTGGCGTCGACAGCCATGGTGACAGCACTGGTCGACTCGGCAACCTTTGATGTCCTTTCCGACCGATTGGACCGATGAAATCCGTGAGGTCTACGACTGGGCCGATTCACAGGTTTCCTCCCACTCACCCGTCTGTCGGATATCGGGCCGATGCTGCCGGTTCCGGGAATTCGGCCACAGTCTGTTTTTAAGCCATCTTGAAGCCCGTATCCTGCTCGACGGAGCACCATTGACGCTTCCCGAGGGCAAGGAGTTTGACGACACCGGATGCCCGTACCAAGTCAACGGAATGTGCCAGGCCAGGGAAGCCCGCCCCTTGGCCTGCCGTGTGTATTTTTGCGATCCGTCTTTTCAGCAAGCCATGCCGACCATTCTGGAGGAGGGGTTATCCCGCTTGAAATCAATCGCGGACAGGCATGGCCTGAACTGGTGCTACGCGCCCCTCCACCACTTCCTCGATGGACGATATGCTGCCAAGGAACGAATCCCTCCACCAAGGAATCTGCCATCATGCGAACCTTCATCGCCTACGCGTTCACCGTTGCCCTTGGTTTAACCTGCTCCCTTCATGGTTCGGCAGAGGAATGGCCGGGATGGCTTGGCCCCCGGCGGGACGGCACATCGACGGAAACCATCACGCCTTGGCGGGACTCTCCCAAGATTCTTTGGAAGGCGCCTGTGTCCGAGGGACACAGTTCACCCATCGTGGCGGGAGGCCTTGTCCTTCTGCATACCAGGGTCAGCGGAAAAAATGCCGAGGTGCTGACGGCGCGCGACGCCAAAACGGGAACCACCGTCTGGTCGGCCGAAACGGTGAGAGATCCCTTTGAGAATGCCTTTGGCACCGGTCCCAGGGCCACTCCCGCCACAGGAAGCGGAAAAGTGGTCAGCCATGGAGTCACCGGAATCCTTGCCTGCCGTGAACTCAAGACGGGCAAGGAGTTATGGAAAATCGACACGCTGCGGGAATTCGACGGGAAAAATCTCTATTTTGGAGTTTCATCTTCACCATTGGTTGATGGGGAACGATTGTTTGTCATGGTCGGAGGCAAGCAGTCGGGAATCGTCTGCCTTTCGCTGGCTGATGGCAAAACACTTTGGAAATCCCTCGATGACCGCGCCAGCTACAGCTCACCGATCCTGACCGGTGAGGGCGCGAACCGCCGACTGATCGTGCTGACCCAGGCTGGCGTGGTGTCTCTGGATCCCCTTACTGGAAAACAGGATTGGAAATACCCGCTGGTCGACAAGCTGAATGAAAGCTCAACCACTCCGGTCATGCTGGGGAATTCCATCATGGCCGCGAGCGTGACCTATGGTGCTGTCGGCTTGAATCCTGCCGCGGGCCAAGCATCAGTGGCATGGAAAAACGGGGCCCTGAC
Source organism: uncultured bacterium (assembly GCA_963923445.1). Lineage (GTDB taxonomy): Bacteria > Planctomycetota > Planctomycetia > Gemmatales > Gemmataceae > REEB421. The sequence goes on along the minus strand of CAWUNZ010000004.1, from coordinate 8,345 downwards.
ATGCTATTTCTCCACTCCTGTTTTAACGAAATCAGGAGGAGAAGTCCTCACGGTCACCGGGCGTCTGCTTCCACCGCCCTCCTCGGTTCTCCGTTGCGTTGAAGCCACCACTGGCAAGGAGCTTTGGAACAAGCCCGGTGTGGGCAAATACCACGCGGCCTTGATGCGCTTGGCGGACGGGCGCTTCCTGATGCATGATGATTTTGGAAATATCAGCCTTTTTGAAGCGAATCCTCAGGAATTCAAGGAACTTTCCCGTGCGCGAGTGTGCGGCGCCACCTGGGCTCATCCGGCCCTCTCCGATGGAATCCTTTACATTCGGGACGAGAAGGACCTCATCGCCCTGCAAATGCGGTGAGTCCGGTCTCATGCCTCAATGGCGACACGAAAACCATAATTGAAATTTCCCCGAATGGCGGGAAAATTGGCGTTCCGATAGGCAGACCTGCATCTGGCTGGGTCGAAATGCCATGAACCGCCACGGATAATGCGGTGTTTTCCCGACAACGGCCCGGATGGATCTTCGGCACGCGCCATGGAATAAGGCCCGTACCAGTCCGCGCACCATTCCCCAACATTCCCATGCATGTCGAACAATCCCCATGCGTTGCTGGGGAAGCGTCCTGCTGGGGTGGTTGTGCTGAGGTTGGGCCCGGCGGCAAGGCTTCCATAAGGTAGGTCTCCCCGGCAATTGGCTTGCGTTCCATCGCACATGTTTCCGAAGTGAAATACCGTGGAGGTTCCAGCACGACAGGCGTATTCCCACTCCGCCTCGGTCGGCAACCGGCAGGCCAAGCCCGAAATACCTGATAGCTTTTTGCAAAACGCCTGGGCATCCTCCCAGGAAACCTGTTCAACGGGCAGGTTGTCGCCACGAAACCAGCTCGGATTGTTTCCCATCACTCGTCGCCATTGAGCTTGATTCACTTGCGCCCGCCCCAACAGGAAAGGTCGGGTCAAACGGACCGCGTGCTGAATCTCGTCATCATCACGAGCTTTTTCCCCGATAGGCGCTCCCATCAAAAATTCACCGGCGGGAATGATGGCCATTTCCATTCGAATACCATTCCCCAGGTCAACGGTTGGAACCGAACCGCGCACCAGAGTCGCGGAGGAGGCCATAGAAAGATCGACTTCCTCCAGTTCCAAAATCCACCGCCCCCACGGACCCTTCTCGAATTCCTCCTCCACGATTTCCCGAATATGCCTTTGGAAACCTTCTGGGAGCAATCCCGCGGTGGCGAAACGAGCGGTTTCAGCCAGCAGCCTTGCATCATCCCTGTAATCACCCGGAAAGCCTTGCGCTTGGCAAGGTGCCGGGAAATGCCATATTTCCCCTTCCAAACAAACCGCCCCCCTGTCGGCCACGGCCGTCGCCAATCCAAAATCCAGCAAAACCAACCGCCGGGAAGGATTCGAAACCATGATGTTTTCGGGGCGAATATCCCGGTGCAAAAAGCCCGCGCGATGCAGTGCGGCAATCCCTCCCGCCAACTCGGAAAACAATTCAACAGCCGATGTCACCGTCATCGGGCCTTTTTTTTCAACAAACTGATCAAGAGTCATCCCATCGACCAAATCCGTGATCAAGCACCATGAACCGATACCGGGATGTTCAAAAAAATCCTTGAACTTCGACAGGCAAAGATGCGACGGCGCCCCCATGAGGGCTCGGGCTTCGGCCTTGAGGCGAGCCATGGCGGATGCGCTTCCCGCCATGGCTGGGTTCATGAGCTTGAGAGCGAAAGACCGGTCGTTCTCGATGGCTTTATAAACAATTCCGCAGGCACCGCGGCCCAGCAAACCCGCGATGAGGTAGGGCCCCACCCTTTCACCGATGACAGGCAGGCGGAGCATAGGGGCTTTCCTCAGCCAGTATTGGGATAGTGGGATCGCTCTAGCGGGTATGGTATCTTCTTTTCTTCACCCACCCCCATGGCAAACATGAGTAAACAGCACCATGCGCAATCTCTCCATCTTCATGGCCCTTTTAGCCGTTGGAATCGCCAACGCGCAGGAAAAAAAACCGGGGCAAGTCAAGGAAGCTCCGAAAAAACCGGCCCCCAAGGTCGCTCCCGTGGTTCCTCCGCTCAAAGGTGAATCCAAGACTGTTCAACTTTTTGACGGCAAATCACTCGATGGATGGATCGGTTACAGCGACCTTTGGTCTGTAAAGGACGGAATCATTGTTGCCAAGAACACCAAACCCCTCAAATTCAGCACCTATCTGCTGACTAAGGAAAACTACAGCGACTTCCGGGTGACATTCGCCGCCAAGTTGGTCGAATCGGAAATGCACTCGGGAATCAGCTTCTGGGGCGAGGTGCGACCGGGAGTCAGCAAGGAACCCGCCAAGGAACGGTCAGAGCATACCTATGCGGGTCATCTTGTGATGTTCCCCTCGGGTTACGGCATGTACGATCTGTTCGGTCGTAATGGCCTTCCCGTCGACGGCGCCCCGGCCAGAAAAGTGGGCAAGCAGCACGACTGGAACGAGATCGAGGTGTTGGCGCAAGGCAACCGCGTCCGCGTGGCGATCAACGGCACCGCTGTCGTTGATTGGCGCGATCCTGAACCGGAACGGATTAAATCCGGGCCCATCGGTCTGCAATTGCACTCCAACAATGTCCCTCAGGAAATCCATTTCAAGGGGTTGAAACTCGAAACCTTCCCCAAGGAAGACAAGCTTATCACGGTGAAATAAAGCGCGTTTCTGGCCCCCGGAACCGGTAGATGATTGTCAATGAATCAACAACCGATATTCCCACGCCCACTGGGCCCATGCGCGCCTACCTCTATTCACCAAGGCAACCCGGACGGCCTGAAAAGGCTCGTCCGGGATTGCTCCTGTATTCTGAAATCTTCCAGCAGACCGCCCCGGTAAAGCGGCTGGCCATTTCCCTGGCCTCTTTTGGTTATCTGGTTGCCGTGCCCGAGGTCTACCATTCGCACGAACCCCCCGGAACCGTGCTGGGCTACGACGATATCGGCAAAGAGCGGGGTAATGCCCTGAAGGGGATGATCCCCATGCGGGCTTTCGACGATGATGCCATGGCGTTGGTGCGGGCACTCAAGCAACATCCCAATTGCAATGGCAAGCTAGGTGCCATGGGAATCTGCCTAGGAGGTCACTTGGCTTTTCGTGCCGCATTGCTTCCAGAAATATTGGCATCGGCTTGCTTTTATCCTACCGATTTACATTCCGGTACCTTGGGGTTGGGAGGCAAAGCCGACTCACTTGGCCGGGCAAAAGAAATCCAAGGTGAACTCCTGATGGTTTTTGGTCGGCAAGACCCTCATGTACCCGTTGAGGGCAGGCGGATGATCCACGATGCCTTGGAACGCTCAGCCGTGTTTTTTTCGTGGCATGAATTCAACGCGGTCCACGCTTTCATGCGCGACGAGGGAGAGCGTTTCGACGCGGAATGCACTCGCGCAGCCGTGGGACTAGCCTTAGACATGTTTCGACGGGCACTATGACGGTTTTCAAGCGATGAAAACCGGTTGCCCTCCCACCCATGTCTCGCGGACATTCAGCGCCTCGTCCAGCAAAACAAAATCAGCTTTTTTACCCACCTGAAGCGACCCAACGGAACCTTCAAGGCCCGCGATCCTGGCCGGTGTCAGGCTGGCCATGGTAGCCACCACATAGGGAGCGGCCCCGGTTGCTCGCAACATGGTCCGGAACCCTTCATCCATTCCAGCCACGGCGGAAGCCAATGCCTTGCCGTCAAGAGTGAGGCCGACTCCATCACGCTTGAGAACTGTCTCGCCCAACTCCTTGGGACCAAACTCATAGGGGCCATCAGGGCAATCCAATCCGCGCATGGCGTCGGTAACCAAAGCCAGGCGGTGGGGTCCCTTGACCTTGAACGCCAGACGCAACAACTCGTCGGCCAAATGACGGCCGTCGGCAATGACCTCGGTTGACAGTTCATCCAGGCACAAGGTGGCTTCCATCAGGCCACCACGCATGGGATATGTCTGTTCTTGTCTCAGCCTGGCACGGTCGGACATCGCGCAAAAAAGATGGTCCACATGCCGGGCGCCCCATTCCACCGCCTTTTCGACCAGGTCGAAGGTCGCATGGGAATGCCCAAGGTTCAACCGCACTCCTAGGTCTTGACATGCTCGGGCAAACTCGCGGGCGCCCTCAAGCTCCGGGGCGACACTGGCCGTTCGGACAACCGCAGGGTTCAACATAGCTTTGAATTCGCAATCAGCCGGGGCGACCAAGCCCGCACCGGGATGGCAACCTTTGGCTGCGGGAGCAAAAAAAGGACCATAAAAATGAACCCCGGCAACGCGGGCGCCCCCGGTTGGTTTGTTGACCAAGGTTTCGGCGACATCCATGAATCGCCGAATCATCGGTTCCGGGGCCACTGTGGAGGTTGCCAGCAGGCTGGTCGTACCATGGCGGGCATGGGCGCGACAAACCGCTTGAAAGGCCTCGACAGTGCCATCCATGAAATCATGCCCCGCACCACCGTGGACATGAATATCGACGAAGCCAGGCGACACAAAACCCGACCAGGCGCGAGCGCCCGCGGGGCAAGCCTCACCCGGCTGGAGGATATCCACCTGGGCAATGACACCGTCTTCAAATGAAAGAACCCCGCTGCGCGCCCCTTCGGGCAACAGCAGGGTTCCGAACAGTCGGACCATCAGACCCATCCGGGGCTTTAGTGGCGGAACAGGAATTCCTTGGCGTTGATCAGGGCCCAATGAAGATCCTCAAACCCTCTGCGCCGATCCTTGACCTTGGCGATATGGGCCATCGCGATTTTCTCGTCCTCAACGGAAGGAGGACGGGAAAGGGTGTTGTAGTACAGGTCTTCAAGAATTTCCTTGTCCGACTTTCCGGCCTGCATCAAACGCCCCACCCGGTTGGTGGGAGACCGGAGCTTGTCGTTGATGGTCGGGCCGTTGATCAGTTGCAAAGCCTGGGCAAGGTTGCTGTCGCTTTCCCGTTCACATTCGCAGGCCAGTTCGCGTGCCGGCTGACCGAATGTCTTGAGAAAGAGGTTGTTGACCTCGCCATCAGGCAATTGGGAGGCCCGGGTACCGGCCGGAAGACCGGCGAACTTCTCGGGCATTTCCGTGGATTGGCAGATGGCATCCAGAAGTTGCTCGGCAGTTAGCAATCGGGAAACGGCGTGGCTGAAGTAACGGCTGTCATCCTTGTTACCGTCGTTGGTAGTTGCGGACAGTTGGTATGTTCGCGAGTTCATGATAGTGCGGATCAGGTGCTTGACATCAAAGCGGTGAGATGCCAAATCCTTGGCCAGGAACGACAAGAGATCATCGTTGGCGGAGGGATTGGAATCGCGGAAATCATCGACCGGTTCAACCACACCGCGACCCATCACATGGAACCAGATGCGGTTGGCCAAGGCGCGGGCGAAGAACGGGTTTTCACCCGCAGTCATCCAAGCAGCCAAGGCTTCGCGCCGATCCTGCCCAGGCGCCACTTGCGCGATGTCGCCTCCCATATATTTGGGGGCCATGACCTTGCCAGTGCGGGGTTGAGTGACCTCGCCGCCACGATCGGTGTACACAATTTCGGCGCCTGGGGTCTGCGGGTTGGGTCCCGGCTGGGAAGGATCTGCCTTTTGCTTCACCCGGGCAAAAAACGCGGCAAAGCTGTAGTAGTCGTCCTGTGTCCAGCGCTCGAACGGGTGGTTGTGGCACTTGGCGCACTGCATGCGAACGCCAAAGAACAACTGGGCGGTCGTTTCCGCCAGGTTTTGCGGATCCTTGGCAACCCGGTAGTAGTTGGCCGGCGCCACGCTGAATGTGCTGCCCTTGGCGGTTATCAGATCGCGGACGACCTGGTCAAAAGGCGTGTTCTGAACAACCTGGTCATGAATCCACTGCTGAAAAACCTGGGTGCCCTTAACTTGGATGGTTTTCCGGCTCGAACGCAGCACATCAGACCATTTGAGTGTCCAAAAATCAGCATATTCGGGACGCTCCAGCAGTGAATCAACAAGCCGCGCCCGACGATCCGGAGACTTGTCCGCGAGGAAGGACCTGACTTCATCCGCTGTTGGAATCAATCCGCACAGGTCGAGGTAGACCCGGCGAACGAAATCTGCATCCGTGCAGAGGTCCGATGGCGGGATGTTAAGCAGCTTGAGTTTCGCGAACACATGCCGGTCGACTTCATTAATTTCAGGAATGTTAGGCCACACGAAACCCGGTCTGGGTTCCAGGTAGGTTAGCCGAATGGTGACCATTTCCTCCAGGTAGCGAGCAAGGATGGCGACCTCGCCTGCCTGCCTGAATTCGACCAATCCGTTGGCCGTGATCTCCGCCACACCCGGATCGGAACTGCTCATGGCGCTCAGGCGGGTGACATCACGAACGGCACCGTCGGAAAAAGTCGCCTCGATTGCGATCTGCTGCCAACGGGCCGGTTTCACTTGAAGCCTTGAACCGGGCAGAACCTTGAGGGACTTCACCGTTGGCAAAGTCGGGGCATCGTCCTTCATTCCTTCCGCAAGCCACCCTTCAACCGCGGTGGTGGCGACGCTTCCGGCTCCGAAACGCTGGCCGCCCTCGTGGGCCACACGCCCCAAGCCTTTTTGCAGCATTAGGCTTGCCTGAGGATCGTGGCTCACGGTGCGTCGACCCAGCACATCGCGTGTCAATTGTTGAAAATCCTGCGCCGGATCAAATCCCCTAAGGCTGAGTTTGAACCCGTTTTTGCCTGACGGAGTACCGTGGCATGCCCCCATGTTGCACCCGCCCACATTCAAAGCGGCGATCACTTCATGTCGGAAGCTTACAGGAATGGCTTTGTCAATTTCCTTTACAATAATCGGCGCCTCGGCCCGGGTTTTCCCGGCAACCGCCACCAACTTCCCTTGGCCGTTAGCCTTGGGCACCACAAACCCCGTTTCATCAACTTGGGCCAAGCTGGGAGGCTCGACGCTGAAGGTGACCAATCCGGTCACATCCCGAATGGATTGGGGGCCATATGAACCTGAAACAAGGACTTGGCGGCGGGCCCTAGGTCCGGAAAGGTCAACTGTTCCCGGCTCAATTTTCAGCGCGTCGGGTTGGCCCAAGGCGGCAGCGCGCTTTTCAGGTTCGACCGGCCAACCGGCCCGAACTTGAGATGAAGCCAACAGCACCATGGCAACGCCAAATATCCGTGAGATCGAAGTCATTGTCGGGCCCTCAAAAGGACAAGCGTTGGCTGCGGAGACGCCTCGCAAGACCGGGCGGCAGGTAGGCTGATGCTTTAATAGTTTCTGCGATAATCGCACCTCGGTCAAGCGCACCAGCGCTGCCGGCTAAAACCCACCGGGTTTCAAGGCCCGACCCATCAAATCATGACCCGGATCCACGACCAACCCTGTCGATTCAGCCACCAGTTCATTATAAGCACTGGCCCCATCAGGCTTTAAACCAAACCCAGCCAAGGCGAAAGGAACCGCCCCGTGGCTGTGGGCGCGCGTACGAAGCGGCGTACGGTGATCGGGTTCGATAAGGATTCGACTCTCCGGATACCGTTTCAAGGCTTCCAGCAGGGGCCCGACAATATGCCGGTCAATTTCCTCTATGGCCTTCACCTTGGCATCAACACGCCCCTCATGTGAAGCTTCGTCCGGAGCTTCCACATGGACGCAAACAACATCATGGGTAGCCAAGGCGTCGATTCCGAAACGCCCCTTGGCGGCGTAATCGGTGTCAAGGTATCCAGTGGCACCCGGCACATCGATTCGATTCCATCCAATCAATTGGCCCACGCCGCGAACGAGGTCGACCGCGCTCAGGATCACACCCTTATGCCCGAATCGCTCCTCGAAGCTTTTCAAAACGGGTGCCCTTCCCATTCCCCACAGCCAGCACTGCGTGGCGGTCTTGTGACCACCTGAAACACGGGACAAATTGACCGGGGCATCGCGGAAGAGGGCGACGCTGGCATCCATGATCTCACGGAGCATTTCCGAACCGGGCCCGGTGGGCAAATAAGGAGCCACCTGCTGGTCTGGAATGTCATGGGGAGGCTGTCCCTTGGTCAACGCGGAGAAAAGCCTCGCACCGCCGCGCACAACCAACAGGTTTCGATAGCTCACTCCGGGATGAAACTCCAGCGACACGGTCTCCCCATTCACCCGACGGGTTCCTCCAAGGCGCTGCTGCAGCAACCCGATCAAGGATCCGCCAGTGTCGTTGTCTATGTGCCCGGCCGTGAAATCACGCATGGCTCCATCGGGCACATGCACCAGGTTGCAGCGGACAGCCCAATCCTCGGGCCCAAGCTTGATCCCCATCGCACGGGCTTCGAGCGGCGCACGCCCAGTATAAACTTCATCTGGATTATATCCAAATAG
>CAWUNZ010000003.1:0-39232 GCA_963923445.1 uncultured bacterium | reverse complement strand
TTTTTTCGCGTACAGCAGAAACTTTACCTGCGACTGGCCGGCCAAACGGTGGAACCGTAAACAGCGGTGTCTCCCAACGACTCCTCGATGCGGAGCAATTGGTTGTATTTGGCGATCCTGTCGGTACGGCTGGCGGATCCCGTCTTGATCTGGCCTGCATTGGTCGCAACGGCGATATCGGCGATGGTGGTGTCTTCGGTCTCGCCACTTCGGTGACTGATGATGCTGTTGTATCCGTTCAGCCTGGCCAATTCGATCGACTCCAGCGTTTCGGTCAAGGTGCCGATTTGGTTCACCTTGATCAGGATGCTGTTGCCGGCCTTGTGCTTGAAGCCTTCAACCAGACGCTTGGTGTTGGTTACAAACAAGTCATCACCCACCAGTTGGACTTTGTCACCCAATGCCTTGGTCAATTTGGCCCAACCTTCCCAATCATCTTCAGAAAGACCGTCCTCGATACTCTTGATGGGCCACTTCTTGCACAGGCCGCTCCAAAGTTCAATCATCGCATCGCTGTCGACGATCTTGTCGGGAGCACTTTTGAAGAAGCAGTAGCCTTTCTTGCCTTTCTTGTGTGCCTCGTCATGCAACTCGGTTGCGGCGGCATCGAGAGCGAAAACAATGTCTTCACCCAGCTTGTAACCCGCGTTCTCAACGGCCTTGGCAATGGTTGCCAGTGCCTCATCGGCGGAGGCGAGGTTGGGTGCGAACCCGCCCTCATCACCCACCGAGGTGCTGAGGTGCTTGTCGTGGAGCACTTTCTTGAGATGGTGGAACACCTCGGCCCCCATGCGCAGGGCTTCCTTGAAGCAAGGAGCGCCGAGAGGCATGATCATGAATTCTTGAAAATCAACGGTGTTGTCGGCATGCTTGCCACCGTTGATGATGTTCATCATCGGCACCGGCAAGACGCGGGCGTTGACACCGCCTATGTAACGGTAAAGGGGGATCTTGACACTCTCGGCGGCGGCGCGGGCAACGGCGAGTGACACCCCCAGCAACGCATTGGCACCCAGCTTGCTTTTGTTGGGGGTTCCATCGAGTTCGATAAGGCGCTTGTCGATGCCAACCTGATCGTAGGCGTCCATCCCCTCGATTTCAGGCGCAATGTGCTCGTCCACATTTTGAACGGCTTGAAGGACTCCCTTGCCCAGATAACGCTTTTTGTCACCATCCCGCAGTTCACAAGCCTCATGGGCACCTGTGCTCGCTCCTGAAGGAACCGCTGCCCTTCCATGGGAACCGTCTTCGAGAATCACCTCGGCCTCGAGGGTCGGGTTGCCACGACTATCCATGATTTCACGGGCGGCAATGTGTTCGATAAAGCTCATGATGGTCGATCGCCGAACAGCCAGCCGAACCTTCACATCGGAAGGGAACATCCCCCCGCCGCGGTCCGGCCTTATTACCCATTGTTTAGTCAATTCCCGAAATCCTTCAACCTGCGGCCGATGACCTGCCAAGGTCTGGATTTGGCGAATGCGCGATAATATGCTGAATATGTTATTCGCAGGAGGATGAGTCCATGAACCGGGTGGCACACTGGTGGCGACCTGCCTTGTTGTTGTGCGTTTTGGCTGGGGTTCCCCTGCTTTCGGCACAGGAACCCGGCGCGGCCAAGTCCGCCGATGGCAAAGACTCCAAGGATTCAAACAAGGAATCTGATAAAGGCGCAAAAAAGGACGATCCCAAGGACGCGAAAAAGGACACCAAGAAAGACGAAAAAAAAGACGCGAAAAAGGACGAGCCTGAAAAAACCGAGAAGATGGAAAAGCCCGCCGCGACGGTGAACTACATCAAGCAAGGTCTTTTCGCCGGCAAAATCAATGACGTGCGCGAGTCGGACAAAAACTTCTCCATCGACATGGCAGCGGGCAAGGGAAAAAATGTCCGCCTTAGTTTCGTGGTCACCGACGACGCCAAAATCCGGACCATGTCCATGCCCATGGTGTTCGATGACCGCGGAAACCTCAAAAGGCCATCACGGGACGAGTACCTTCGAGCCAAGGGCAAGGACAGGAAAGATCAACTCCTTCCGGGCTTTGAGGCGGAGTTTTCAAACCTGGCCCAAGGGCAGGTTGTTCAAGTCCAAGCGGTAACAACCAAGGAGCGAGCCTTGGCGGCTCAAAAGGCCGCAAGGGTTCGTCTTGTCCCTGGGCAGCCTCCACCGCCACCAGAAGACATCATGACCAACATGGTCCTCATCCTTCAGGAACCGCTGAAAAAACCGGGCCAAGGGAAATGATGGCCTTTTTGCTGGCAGTTTCCCTGCTGGCTCAGCCCGCACCCGAACCGACCAAGGAGCTTTACCTTTTGGGGTGGGCTCAAGGTGTGGTTGTTTCAGCTCCAGAGAAAAATGGCACCTTGCTGGTGGAATGGAACCACCCATTCGTTCACCCTGATTTCACTGTTGCCGCCGAAATCGAGGAGCGCAAAAAGCAGGTCGCCTTGTTGCGTGAAAAAGGACTCAGGCTTCCCAAGGGGAGTCCAGAACGAGAGCAGGTGACACAGGCTTTCGTTGATGGAATGGAGGCGATCGCAAACCTGCGAAATGATTCTTTCAAGACCATTCCGGCTAATTCCCAAGTGACCGTCAAACTCGAACCATGGACCAGGTACCGTCAGGAAAAACCGCCCATCGACTCCTTCGATGACAAGGGCAACCTCATTCCCATCACTCCCGGATCGCTCCGAAAACTCCGGGAACCACTCCACTGGCCGGGTTACCAAAGCCAGAAAAGCCAACTGACAGAAGGTCAGGGGGTTCTCATGCATATGGCCATCCGCAGGCCCGATCCCCAAAAGAAAGATGAGGGTCGGGCCTCGCCACTTCTGGTTAGGCTCGTTCTTATGATGGAGCGGGCCTCAACCGGTATGGTGGATCCACTGGCCGACCCAAGGTGAAACAAATTTTCCGCGGCTTGTAATCGTTACAACCAACCCGCTTGCTTTTACCTTTACCACCTCCCCTGTCGAATCTTTCCTAACATCTTTCCTGTTCAACGCTTGCCTCAGGTTCCAATCGATACCAATCGCTCTCTGGCCCGATCTTTGCATGGAAGAATCCATGGAGTGGGGTCTCCGTCACGGATGGCCTAGACCGTCACTTCTGCGATTGAAGCCGGGGCCAAAACCCATGCCGCGAATTGTCTGGTCTTGGCTCATGATTTTGTCAGGATTGATTACCCTGACAGGCGCTGAGTATCGTACCCCCAACTTCGTCATTCAAGCACCCGACTCCGCCATGGCCCAACGAATCGGCCAATACGCCGAGTACTGGCGAGTCGTGAAGGCTCAGGAATGGCTTGGATATGAGATGCCCGCATGGAACCAACCATGCCCGGTTCATGTGAAGATCACCTTGGGAGGTTCGGGGGGCGCCACCTCGTTTGTATTTGACCAGGGCCAAGTTCTAGGCATGGACATGAGTATCGAGGGCACCCTCGACCGGATCGTGGCCAGTGTGCTGCCACATGAAATCACCCATACGGTTTTCGCCCATCATTTCAGGGGACCACTCCCCCGCTGGGCGGATGAGGGAGCATGCGTCCTCAGCGAGGACGACATTGAAAGGCGCAAGCATGACCAACTGGTTCGAGAGATTCTGAACACGCCCAATCGGCGGATGCCGCTCAGACGCCTTTTTTCCCTTACTCAATACCCGAACGATGTGCTGGTTTTGTATGCCCAAGGCTTTTCCGTGGTCGATTTCCTTGTCGCGCGTTCGAGTAAACCCGCGTTTCTGTCGTTTTTAGCCAGCAGCATGCAGGCTGGCTGGGACAACGCCCTCAGACAGCACTACGGGATCGCCAGCATTGAGGCATTGGAAACCGCTTGGCTGCAATCCCTGTTGCGCAACCGGCCAGACGGGTCTCTGGCAAGCATGGAAAGAGGAAATTCCCCACGGGGTTCCAGCACGGCGCTCATGGCAGCCCCGCGTCAACCAGCCTACAGCCCGATTGCCGCCAACCAAACCACTGGAACAGTGGCCTTGGGAAGGCCTCAACCCATTTTCAGGGCCGCCTCTCCCGACATGGCACCGGCCACCAATTTAGGGTCACCTTCAATCCGTCTCGGGGCACCTAGGTTTGACAATGGACTGCAGGCAGTCCCTGATCAGAACCGTTGAGGAGATTCGATCAGTTGGGCGCGGGAATGACACGGGCAGGCTGATTGTTGTTGGCCCCGGCGAATATCCGGACGGAACCATCCTCGCCTGCAGCGGCGATAAGCAATCCATCCGGGGTGATGGCGAGAGCGTGAAGGTAATCGGGAAAGCCAGTCAAGGTCCGCTGGACTCCGCCGTTTTCCGAATTCCAAACACGGACACTCTGGTCGCCAGAACATGTGGCCAAGGTTGGGGTCGCACCCACAAACATGACCCGGCTGACTTGTTTGGTATGTCCCGTCAGCGTGCGCGCCTGTTCACCCGCTTCAAAATTCCAGACCTTGACGACATTGTCGGCACCGGCGCTCGCAAGGGTTTTGCCATCCGCCTTCCAACTCACATCCAGTACATGATGGGTGTGCCCCTCAAACGATTTAAGCGCCTTGCCCGATGGAATTTCCCAGGTCTTCACAAACTTGTCGGCCCCGCAGGAGGCCAGCATCTTGCCATCCGCGGAGAATGCCAGGCCAAACACGGTGTCGCTGTGCGGGCTCTTGATTTCAAGGACGACTTTTCCTGAGGCCACATCCAACAGCTTCACCTCCCCGTCTTCCGTCGGAGCTCCGCCGCCCGTGGCTAGGAGTTTGCCATCCGGACTGAAAGCCAAGGCCACGACTCGATCGGCGAATCCACCCACACGACGCACTGGCGCGCCCTGCTTCAAGTCCCAAATAACCACCTCCTGAAAGCTACCTGTGGCGATCAGCTTTCCATCAGGGCTCATGGCGATCGACTCGACAAGTCCTAGATGCGCGGCGGCAACAGTTTTGCCGTCAGGCCCCTTGAGGCCGGGGTCCACAAGCGACCGCTGGGCGGCGACAGAAAGGGGTTCATTCAACAGGACCTGAAGCCTGTTCAATGGATGACTCTGGGAAAGACTCGACAAAATTGGATAAATCTGGCTGTTGAGCAGCACGGTGTTGCCACGAGCGATGGCCAGCACCGATTTATCGGGACTGAATGCCAATGCGCGCACGGGATGTACCGAGGCTGGAGGCGGAGTCAGGACGATTTTGGGCCTCACGCGGGCAGCCGTTGGAGCCTTGGCACCCTGATCAATCCAAAGCTTGATCAGTGCCAGTTCCTCAGGAGTGAGCGGTTCCTCGCTCTTGGGAGGCATCGCCGGACGCATGACCTTGGCGGAAAGCTTGTAAAGCAAGCTTTCATCAGCCTTGCCGGGGATGATGGAGGGGCCTTTCTTACCCCCCTTCATGAGGGTATCGTGAGTGGCCATGTCAAGTTTGCCTTCTTTGATATTCCCGGAGTGACAGAAGGCGCATTTGTTGACAAAGATCGGCTCAATGTCCTTGTCATAAAGAACAGGGTCTTTCCGATCAATCTTCACAACCTTGATCGGAGGTACCCCTGCAGGGTTGGCAGCAGGAGGATCTACGGATATTGCCAAAAGCCCAACCGCCACTGTCATTCCCAAATTGAACATGCGAGCAACCTCCCACACGATGATTCAATAACCGCATAGGTCAGGGATTGACCAACACGGCAAACTTGGCCTCAACGGGGATCGGTTGGCCACCCGGCCAAGTCCCGGTCAGCTTGACAGTAATATCATTGCGAGCGCCTGGTTTCGCACCGGCCACGGCGCGTATGGGTATCCGCACCTCGGAGGTGCCCGCAGGACATGCTGCTGGTCCGATTTGCAACCCCTGGGCAGCGGCGGGGGGCACTATCAAATCAACTTGAAAGGGGCCTCCGAACCCGTTTTGCCGTGAAATCTTCACCACCAGGTCAGCCGATTGTCCGACCTTCACAGGGACCTGGGGAGCCGACAATGCCAATGTGGCCAAGGACTTAGGCAGAACCTGAAGAACCACTGGCGCGGCCCAGCAGACCGTGGAGGTATTCGGCTTCTGCTTGGCCATTGGGTCCTTGGCGAAAGGAACGGCGGCTTGCCCCCGAACCAAAATCACTTGTGGACCGGGGGCCATGGTCGGCGGCACTGTGATGTTCAGAATGCCCTCGGATTTATCGGGTGGCACGGCAACAACCTGATTGTTGTTGACAAAATTCGCAGGCAGATCGAGGGTCTGGATATTGACAGGGTATTTGGGTTCCGGTGTGCCTCTTTTTACCGTGACTTTGACCTGACCCTTGTCTCCCTGAACGAGCGCGGGCTTGTCCAAAGCCGCGACGAGGCCAAACGGCACGGGATCGGCACAAGAAAGAACAAATGCCTGATGGGCGCGGGCGGGAGGAACGATGTTGTTGTTGTTCGCGTTCACGGGCCAGACATAACCCACCGGCACCACTGGCCTCGCCAACTGCCGGCCATTGGCCATTCCCTTGGCGACAAGCTTGAAAACCGATGGATCCGATGGGGACTGGGCTTGGGCCTGGAACACCATGCGACCGCTGGTCGCGCCGGCGGGTATGACCAATGGAGAAGCGGTCACATGCGGGGGCAGACCTTCCGCGGTGATACTCACATCACCCGCGAACCCATCTTCCCTGAAAATGCCGATGACAATCGCGCCCATTCCACCCTTTGGAACCAGAAAACCCGTCGGCCTGTAGAGATCGCCAACCAATGCGACGGCCTCGAAACGCTCACGAGGCGCAGCCACCTGCAACCGGTAAAAATGCCTCGTGCCCCAAGCTGTTTCGGACAGGCGGCTACCGATCCTGATGAAATATTCACCGTCAGCCGGGGCCGTGATGCTATGGGAGGGAGGATCATCCCCCCGGGTCAGCAAACGGGGTACTGGTCCGCCGGCTGGAGGGTCATCCAGATCCGCGAGGTCGGCGCCATCGGGCCCCAATCGCACTGACAGGGTCAAGTCAGCCATCGAACCAATCGAGTCCCCTAATGCTGCCAAAACCACCTGCTGGTCCTTTTTGAGTTTGACCCGGAACCAGTCCGTGTCAGATCGCTTGCCGATTGTTCCGTGAATGTCGCTCCCCACAACCACTTCCTGCGCTTGAACCGTCGTGTCGTTCGGTTCCTTTTCTGCGACGATCGCCAAGGAGGTTACACCCACGAAAGGCGCCGGAAGGGGACCGGCGTTCAGCCCCGGGGGAACCATCAGGGGAAGACGGAGTCGGGCACCTGAAAATGTGGTGAATCCCCGGGGTGTCTCATGGGAAACAATCTCGGCAGGAACCTGAATGCTGGTTGGCGGCAACGGACCATCAGGCCCCATCGGTGTGACCTGACCACCGGAAGTGGAAACAACGGGGGGAACAAAGGCCTCCATCCAGGGAGTGGTCGTGAGATTCAAACGGTAAAAATGATTCGGGCCGCCACGCTGGTAAGTGAATGAGGCAAGCCGAAGAAAGTAATCCCCGTCCGCCGGCAAGGTTGCATGGACGGCTGTTTCGGAATCGGGCATGGGCCGGGCCGAGGCAAGGATCCGTCCCCGGGAATCATACAGTTCCAGGACGGGGTTCAGCCGACTGTCAATGCCTCCGGCGAGGCAACCGGCGTAAACCTTTTTTCCCTTGGACCCTTTGAACACGAGGTAATCCACATCGGTGCCCGCGCCAATGACGCCGTTGATGGTGGTGTCAAGCTCGACCCTTTGCGCCTCTTGAAGATCGTTATTAGGCTCTTTTTCCACAACCTCGGCAATGTCGCCCACGACAAAAACCCGGGGCTGGCTCACGCCCCAACGCCCGGCAATCCGGACATCATGCAAGCCCAAGGGGGCGTCGGCCGCGATTTTGACAAGGAACTTCGCCACCGGCGGAGCAGGCGGCACAGGCTTGCCAGGCATGGGCGCCGGGGCCGAGGGTATCACGGGAGTGGCGGTGATTCCCGGGTGATCAAATATGAGCAACTTCGGATCATCGAGGTCCGTTCCGGCGAAGGAAACCTCCACCGAGGTCCCTCGCTTGCCACCACAAGGAGTTATGGAAGACAAAAATGGCGCAGGTGTGGCTGCGTCGGGGATCTGGGCGATTGCCGAACAGGGAACCAGCCACAGGACCACCAAAAAGGCGCGCTGAAAAAAATGGCAAGTCCCGGAAGTCATGGAATCGGCCTCTGGCGACACAGGGCATTGGGAGGCGGGCAGGCGGGGTGGGACTCTTCCCATACCATTAAGACTAAAGGGAATCGCCGCTTGGATCAAGCAAGGAGGCGTCAGCGGTGAGAATCCTGTTCTTGGGAGATATCGTTGGCGGCGCCTCGGTGGATTTGGTGGTCCGTCAGGTTCCGCTTCTTCGGGCAAACCAACGCCTCGATGCTGTTATGGCCAATGCGGAAAACGCGGCGGCCGGATCCGGCCTCTCACCTTCCCAATTTCGAGCCCTCTCCTCCGCCGGCGTCGATTTGATCACCTTGGGCGACCATGCCCTGCGCAAGCGCGAAATCCTTTCCACCTTGGAAAGCGACCCTCGGGTCTGTCGCCCCGCAAACATGGGGCCGCGTTGCCCCGGAAATGACCATGCCTTGACAACCTTGGCTAATGGTGTCCGGCTGGCCACTTTTTGCGTTCTGGGCAGAACTTTCATGAAACCAGCCGAATGCCCGCTGGATACCATTGACCGCCTGCTGGACCAGTTGCGCACCAAGGCGGACATCCTGATAGTGGATCTTCATGCCGAGGCCACGGCGGAAAAGCAGCTTCTGGCCCGCCACCTTGATGGGAAGGTGGCAGCGGCATTAGGCACCCACACCCATGTGCCAACAGCGGACGCTCAGATTCTTCCAGGGGGAACAGCATTTCAAACTGATGTCGGCATGTGCGGGCCGCACAGCGGCGTGCTGGGTCGCCAAACCGAGGCTGTCATGCGCTCGGCGCGAACAGGGCTCACTGAGCCTTGGCCGCTTGCGATTGGAGACCTGCGCTTGCATGGTGCAATCGTCGAACTGGATCAGGCGACGGGTCTCGCAACCGCCATCACTCCCTTCAGCGCGCGCGAACCGTGATGACGCTGGCCTTTTCTCCCCCCCGATGGATTGTGTGCTTCTGCGATGAAAAATCAGCCTCGGTCGCCGAATAAATATCGCAGAATTTCTGTGGGTTTCGGTCAACAAGGGGAAACCAGCTCGACTGGATCTGAACCATCAGCCTGTGTCCGGGCCGGAATGTATGACACACATCCGGCATGGTGAACCGAACCCTGGTCGCGACGCCCGGCTCAAAGGGCACCGGTCGCGAGAAACTTTCCCGAAATTTCCCCCTGAACGGCTCCCCGCGAATAAGCATCTGGTAGTTCCCCATCCGCGCGCCTGAAGGACCGGTATCGGAGTCTGGATAATCATTGGGAAACACATCGACCACCTTCACCACCCAATCCGCGTCGGTGCCAGTGGTGCTAACCCAAAGGTCCACCTCGATCGGCCCAGCCAGCGCCAAGTCAGAGGTCAAAACAGGAGTCTGGTAAACAAGCACATCAGGGCGTCTTGAGGCATGCCGCTGGTCCGCGGTCATGTACTCATAATCCATCTTGGTGGTGATCCGCTCCATGAAAGGCACCGGCTTGGAGGGATCTGAATTAAAGGAATCTTCTCCTGAGCCAACCGGCTTGGCATCGGAAAGCTTCCCGTTTTGGTCGAGATGAAGGGTCAAGGACTTGGCGTCCTTGGGAGGCCAGGCGTCGAAGCGGCGCCAAACATTAG
Source organism: uncultured bacterium (assembly GCA_963923445.1). GTDB lineage: Bacteria > Planctomycetota > Planctomycetia > Gemmatales > Gemmataceae > REEB421. The sequence goes on along the minus strand of CAWUNZ010000003.1, from coordinate 29,483 downwards.
TGCCAGACTCGAACACATGGGCCTCGGAAAGACCCGCTGAGGGGCCTCCCTTCAAATGGTGCTCAAAAAACGGAAACTCGATTTTTTCTCGATAATATTCGGCTGTTTTTGACGAAAAGCGGACATTACCCAGCGATTCACCCGTTCCCCTGGACCAACCGCCATGATCCCAGGGCCCCATCACCAGAATATTGCTAGCGCCAGGACTTTGCTTTTCAACAGCCTTATAGCATTCCAAGGCTCCAAAAAGGTTCTCCGCGTCGAACCAACCTCCCACCGTCATCACCGCAGGCTTGATATCCCGAAGGTGAGGGCGCAGGTTCATGGGTTGCCAAAGGTCGTCGTAGGTGCCGTGGCGCATCATCTCATTCCAAAAGGAAATCTTTCCCTTGAGGAATTTCTTGTCGGCGTTGGCCAAAGGGCCCATGTCCAGAAAAAACTGATAGCCGTCCGGCGTATCATGGTCGTGGGGTGTACGGCCGAATTTCCGGTCTGGTCCTGGTCTTTCCTTACCGAAACCCGACATGAAATTGAATGCATGGGCCAAAAACAGGCAGCCGTTGTGATGAAAGTCATCTCCCACAAACCAGTCGATGACCGGAGCTTGGGGGCTGCAAGCCTTGAGTGCGGGATGGGCGTCAATCATTCCAGCGGCCGTGTAGAAACCGGGATATGAGATTCCAGACTGGCCAACCTTTCCGTTGTGGCCCTGAACATTCCTCAGCAGCCACGCGATGGTGTCGAATGTGTCGCTGCTCTCGTCGATGTCCAACGCTTTTTTGGAGGGCCGATGTGGACGGACATTGGCGAAGGTTCCCTCCGACATCCAGCGACCACGGACATCCTGATACACGAAAATGTATCCGGATTTCTGAAACAATTCCGATGGCCCCAGTTTTTCCTTGTAATTGTCGATCCCATAAGGGGCCACGCTGTATGGCGTCCTGTTGAGCAGGATCGGATATTGCCGGGAATCGTCCTTGGGAACATATACGGCGGTGAACAAGCGGGCGCCGTCCCGCATCGGAATCAAATGTTCGTATTTCGTGTAGTTGGCCCGCGCATGATCACGCAATTGACGGGCTGCATCGGTCAATGGCGGGACGGAAGGAGCCTGGGCGATGGATTGGGACGGAACCACGAAAGCAGCCAATAGTAACACTGAACGCCATCCCACGCCGCACCTCCAGTCGAATCAACCGTAGGAGAAATAATCTCCCAGACTGGATCCAAGCGCAAGGATGGGGTTTTAAGCCGGAATGGCGGATTGCTCCATGCCGATGTCGGCGCGGATTTCGGCCAGAAACCTCTGCAAAGCCGCCGAGTTGCCGGGGACCTGACTTCCTGCACGGTCCAGTTCGTCAGCCAGTTCCACGGCAGTGGTGATTGGAGGGGTGGCGATACCCTCAAGCCGGTCGAGAATGTTTGACAATATCTCCGGCAATGGTTTGGGCTTGGGACCGGGTCGGTTCTCATCTGAAAGCCAATGACGGGCCAGACGGGCCAGAGATTTCAGGTCCGCCTGCGGGGACTCCTCCAGGTCCAACCCTGAAAGCCACTGGGGAACCGCCGGATTCATCAACTTGATAAGTCCCGTCGGAGTGGCAACCACATGGCTTGCCTCGACACGACCATGGCACAATCCCGCCAAATGCAAGTCCCGAAGCCCCAGCGCTGCCTGTAGCAACAGCCTGTACCAAACGCCGGGAACTGCGGCGAGGGTGGACCAACCGTCCGAACCAGAACCGACAACCCCTTCCCGGAGAACTGCCGGGCGGCCATCAATTTCAAAAACATTCCAAATGCCCTGGAGATTTTCCGACTCGATCGACGCGACCGCCTGAGCCCTTTGCACGAACTCGTCCGGCCTGGCGGCGTCAGCCATCTCCGTTTCAGCCAATTGCTGAAGAATGCCTTCGGCGCCCCGTTGCGGATCGTGCACCGCGTGGGTCACTTCGCGAGGGCCGCTGGGCAATCTCTCCAAAATCACCAAAGGCCCCGCATAAAGGCCAGCAAGGTTCCCAGACTCAATCTGGGCCAATTGGTGCATGGTGACGACACCGTCGCCCAGCAATAATGAGCGCAATGGCCGGCGTTCCTGCCGAGCCACGGCCAGCAATGTCTCAAGGTTTGCCGGCGCCGCAAAACCCCAATCTTGGAGAGTCCTCGCCAACTTGGAATCAACATCAGCGATTTGACCGGTCGCGTCCCAAATAGCCGGCCCGGCTGCTTGGCTCCCCCTGGTCTGGGCAGCATGTGCGAATCGTTTGCGAAACCAACTGGAAATCCATTCGGGCGAATCACTGCCTTGAGCGGCGTCCTGCAAGATCACCTGGGAGGACAGTCTTTCCCCGGCGTGGGAGGGATCGGAATTGGATGCTGGGACACCAATGGTTGTCGAATTGATGGTCGCTTGTGTTTGGGGCTCAGCCACGGACGGACCGAACCATGCCTCGGGAATCACCGGAACCATAGGGGTGATCGCCTGGGCCTTGTTTTCCAAAACGGGTTGGCGGGCAGGACCTCGCTCGGTAGGCGACAATGGCGCTGGGCCGGGCTGCCCGACAACCCCCGGCTCGGCAACAGCGGTTTTGCCGACCAGCAGCTTTCCTTCGACCTCCAATTCCCGACTCGCTAAAATACTTTTACGCTCTTCAAGATCAGAAATGGCACGACTGAGGCTTTCCTTTTCCTCGCGTGACTTTTGAATTTCAATCTGCAATTCCAATTGCCGTTGAAGCAATTCCTGCTCGGACTGGGCAACTGAGGCCTCCCTGGCAACAAGCGCTTGCTCAAGCGATTCCAGTTCGGCGCGAGTTTGGCGCTGCCTGAGGATCTCGGACTCCCGCTCCGCCCGTTCCCGCTCGATTTCAGCCCATCGGCTGGCCACCAAGGCCCTTTCACGCTCAAGTCGGACAAGATCGTCCCGGTGTTGCTCTTGGGCCACCCGCAGCATTTGCCAAGCCGTTTCCAATGCCGGAGAAACGGAAGGCGACGCCTGCTCTGCCTGGGCCTGGCCACTTGGCTCCGCGCCCGAACCTCCAGTGACCAAACCCCGCATCAACTTGAGCAGGTGGCGAGCCTTGCGGTACCAGCGGTCGGCAGCATGCTCCGGTTCGGCTTCAACATGGTCCAGCTTGGTTGGCGGCATGGGTGCCGCTTCAATGCCTTGGCCATTGATCTCGAGCTTGATGTCTCCCAGCGTGACCAATGCGGGAAACGAAGCGATCCCGGCCTGCCATCGCTGGCCGTTGACCTCGATTCGGGCCAAGGGAGCCAGGCTTCTGATCAGCACACCACCGGGACAAGCCGCCAGTAGAACCCAAACAGGAGGCGCCGACTGCTCCAGCCGAAGATCGCAACCAGGCGCGCTGCCGAGAATGAGCCCCTTGGCATTAAGGCGGAACTGTTTGGCACGGCCGGTCCGGTCGGTCAACCGAACGCTCGCCTCCGCCAACAAATCACCCGCCGCCAAGGACATGTGTCCGCTCCCGGCCCAGACAGTTCATCAAGCCGCTAGATGACGAAAGGTTCCGGGAAAATAAAGGTCAAATCCGGCCGAATTGCCGCTCAAGCTCCTGACGGGAAAAAACAAGGGCCGTCGGCCGACCATGCGGGCAATGATGAGTGTCTTGGGCCAGATGCCTTTGCTCAAGGAGGGCCGCCATTTGTTCCTGGGTCAGAGGTTCGCGCGCTCGCACCGCCGAATGACAGGCCATGAGGCTCATGATGTCGTGCAACAAGGCGTCCCTCGAGGGAGGCCGCTGCTTCTTGACCAGATGATCCACCACCTGCAAAAGCAGCTGCCCGGGCGACCTTTGACCCAAAATTCCGGGATAGGCCGTGATCGCCATGGAGGTGGCACCCATGGATTCCACTTCCATCCCTAATTCGGACAAGGCGCTCCGCCATTCCTCCAACAAGGCCCGTTGCTCGCCGGTCAACTCCACAACTTCCGGAAGCAGCAACCGTTGGGCTGGAATGGGTCCCACGGCCAGGCGCTTCTTGATTTGCTCGAACAGGATGCGCTCATGAAGGGCGTGCTGGTCGATCACCATCAAGCCGTCGGCACCCTCAACCACGAGGTAGGAATCATAAACCTGCAACATTCTCGGCCCCGCCGAGGCCGGTGCGATTCCCGTTTTATCACGAATTTCCGACACTTCCTGGGATCGGCCTGAGACTGCGGAAACGGCGGGAACCCCAGTCCCTGAAATGGCCGCGGCGGGTGGGAATTTTCCGGAAGAATCCCGCGCGGGAAGCGCTTCAAAAGCATCGCTTTGCCTCGCCAAGGTTTTACCTTCGGAACGCTCGGGCAATGCGGGCAAGTCAAGAACCGTCTGTGTCGGAGGAGGCGGGAGAAAGCTGAAATCAGGAGCGGGTTTGAGCGCCGGCACAAGCTGCTCACGACTCAATCGATCTTTGATGGAACCAAAAATAAGCGAATGGATCGCGTGGGGGTCGTTGAACCTCACCTCCGATTTCGCCGGATGCACATTCACGTCAACTTCAGAGGGCGGAACCTCCAGGAAGAGGAAGGCCACCGGATGCCTGCCCACCATGATCAGGCCCCGGTAAGCCTCGTTGATGGCATGCTGGAGTGACCGGTCCTTCACATGCCGGCCATTCACGAAGATGTATTGCATGCGCGCGGTGCCGCGGTCACAGGCGGGATCAGCGACGAGGCCGCTTAACCGCAAGCCGCCACGGGTTTGGCCGATGGAGTGCAGTTGGTTCGACACCTCCGGGCCAAACAGCTTTTCGACACGGTCCAGCATGCCCAAGGAAGCGGGAAGGTCCATGAGGGTCCGCTTTCCCTGACGAAGCACCAAGTGAGGGCGCTTATCGCCAGGCAAGGCTGAAATCGAAAGGGCGAACCGGGTCACCACCTCGTTGAAATGAGCCATTTCCGCAGCGGGGGTCTTCAGGAACCGGCGGCGAACGGGAGCGTTGTAAAACAGGTGCTTCACCTCAACGCGCGTTCCCGGCGTTCCCAGCCAGGGTTCCACCCCTTCAACCCGCCCCCCATGGCTGCGGATGATGGCACCTGCTCCCGTTCCACGGGGGACCGAGCGAAGCTCCAATTGTGAAATGCTGGCGATGCTGGCCAAGGCTTCCCCGCGAAAGCCCATCGTGGCGATATGCTCAAGATCCTCGGCGCTCGAAAGTTTGCTGGTGGCATGGCTTGCCAATGCGAGGGGCAAATCCTCGCCCGCGATGCCGCAGCCGTCGTCGGCCACGCAAATCCGATCGATTCCCCCCTGCTCGACCTCCACTTCGATCCGGGAGGATCCCGCGTCGAGCGCATTGTCAAGCAATTCCCGCAACACGCTGGCGGGCCGCTCCACGACCTCCCCGGCAGCGATCTGGCTCACCACCACGGGGTCAAGCGGCCGAATCCGGGGCAGCACTCCCTGCGCCACCATCACGACTCCTCTTCATCTGCCAAACCGTCGGCTTCATCGCCGCCAACCATCGCCAGTTTTTTGAGCTTTCGGGCCAGGGCCTTCTCGGTCATGCCCAAGTCAACCGATGCCTGCGCCAGGTCACCGCCCGCGCGGCCCATGGCGTCCCTGATTTTGTCCTGAACCTTCCAATCCTGGATCATCCTGTAAAGAGTTCGTTCGCCCACGCCCAAAAGGCGCGCGGCCTCCTCCCGGTTGCCTCCCGTCAGGTCCAGGGCGCGCTCCATGTAGAACCGCTCCACTTCGGCCAGTGGCCTGCCAATCAAGGTGTTTTCCGAACCGGTTCCGGGGCTTGAAGAGCCAATGCGTGGAAGAATGTCGCCTTCCTGCACGTCATCGACATCCAGCACCCCATCGAGGTCCAGCACCACCATGCTCTCGATGAAATTCCTCAATTCCCGAACATTGCCGGGCCATTCATGCAATGCCATGGCGCGGCGGACGGGTTCGGAAATACCCGTGACGGATTTCCCATGAAGGGCATTGAATTCCTTGATGAAGTGCGCGGCCAACAAGGGGATGTCTTCACGCCGTTGCCGCAAGGGAGGCAACTTAACCTTGAGCCTGTTGAGCCGAAAATAAAGATCCTGCCTGAAGGTTCCCTCGGCCACAGCAGCTTCCAAATCCCGGTGGGTCGCGGAAACAACACGCACATTCACCTTGAGAGGTTCATTGCTTCCTATCCGGAAGACCTCATTGTTCTCGAGAACGCGAAGCAACTTGGCCTGAAGGTTCATCGGCATGTCACCAACTTCGTCGAGGAACAGCGTTCCCCCGTTGGCATGCTCGAACCGGCCCTTGCGCACCCTTTCCGCGCCTGTGAAGGCACCCGCCTCGTGGCCGAAAAGTTCGTCATCCAGAAGATTTTCGTTGAGCGCCGTGCAATTCATCGCCACGAATGGCTTGTTCTTGCGAGGACTGTTGGTGTGGATGGCCTTCGCAACCAGTTCCTTGCCGGTTCCCGTCTCTCCGTGAATCAGCACGGTGGCGCTGGTGGGCGAGATACTCTGAAGCCGGGCGATCACCTCATGCATTCGAGGACTCGATCCCACCACCCCTTCGAAACCGAATTTCTCATTGATCTGCCGCTGAAGGTCTCGGTTCGTCTTGGTCAGCCTTCTTTTTTGGGCCGCCTTTTCAACAAGCACACGCAATTCGGCCATATCAAGCGGCTTGGTCAGGTAATTCGATGCCCCCTGCTTGATCGCCTCGACTGCAGTCTTCACATCCCCATGTCCAGTCACAACCAATACTTCAGCGTCAGGCTGGCAATGTCGGGCCTTTCGAAGAATCTCCATGCCATCAACCTCCGCCATGCGGAGGTCGGTGAGCACCACATCGAACTCGTCCTGATCAAGGAGGCGGGCGCCCGCAACTCCGCTGGTGGCTATGGAGCATTCGTAGCCTTGGCGCTCAAGGGTTTCAGCCACCACTTGGGCATGGGCCTTCTCATCATCGACGATGAGTACGCGTATGCCCTCTCCGGGCCTTGGGTTGCTCATGGCAAGGCAGGATCCAGCGTCATTTGAATACCGGGTGACACGATAAACACCTGGTAATTCATTATCTTAGGTGGTGCTGATTCACAAATACAGGGTGACCATGGATCCTGCTTCATCTGAATCGCCGCCGCCAGCGTGGATTGACATTCCATGGGCGGGACTCCGTTCCATCCAGCGTGGAACGGCGTTAGGTCTGGCGGTTTTGGCCGGATTGCCTGCAGGGCTGACCCCATTGGCCGCGGCGGTGCTGTTAGCCTGGTTGGCCTGGCGCGAGTCTGGATCTCGAGCAATTGCTTTCCAAGCCGCGGTGGATGGTTGCCTGGGAGCGCTATTTGGTTTGGGAATTGCCAATGGAATTGCCCCTTTGGCAGGCTGGATGTCCCACCCCTTGGGTATGGGTGGGGGTGCCGCCGCCTCAGGCATGTTTTTTGCCTTTATGGATGTAGTCGCATTCAGGCCATCCAGAGCCAATTCCGTTGAAGTTTTGAATCAACAGGACTGCCGCCCCAATCCTTGACGGTCACGGAAACACAATTTTAAACTTATAATGTTAGAAAGTAACAATTCGTGGCACGAAGCCGCGACTCCCTTTGCATGGAAACACAAATGTCGTACGAACCGACTTTCAAACGCCACAAGACACGCGAGGTTGTCGTCGGGGGAGTGGCAATCGGTGGCGACAATCCGATTCGCGTGCAATCGATGACCACACCGGACACGCACATGGTGGACGAGGTGGTCGCGCAGATTCATCGCCTCGAGGAGGCGGGATGCGAACTGGTCAGGGTGACTGTTCCAAAGGCCGAGGATGCCTCTGCCCTCACCGCCATCAAGTCAAGAATCCACATACCACTGATATGTGATATCCATTTTGACATGAAGATGGCCTTGGCTGCCATGGACCATCCGGTTGACAAAATCAGGATCAATCCTGGGAACCTTGGGGGATTCGACAAATTCCGCCAAGTTGTGCGAAAGGCCAAGGATCGCGGCCTTCCCATGCGCATTGGCGTGAACGCGGGCAGCCTCGAGAAAGATCTGATTGAAAAATATGGGTTTCCATGCCCACCAGCCATGGTTGAAAGCTGCCTCCGTTATTTGGAAATCGCCGAGGAGGAGCACTATCACGACATCATCGTTTCTCTCAAATCCAGCGATGTCCTCACTGCCATCGAGGCCTATCGCCTTTATTCCAGACAGGCAAATTACCCCACCCACATCGGCATCACTGAGGCAGGAAAACCCCCTTACGCGGTGATCAAGTCCGCCTGCGGCTTGGCGCCCCTGCTGGTGGACGGTATTGGCGACACCATGCGAATCAGCCTTCTGGGCGACCCTGTCCCGGAAATTCAGGCCGCTTTCGACATTCTCCAAGCCACCAAGAGAAGGGTCCGCCGCCCTGAACTGATCGCCTGCCCGACCTGTGGCAGGCTCGAGATCGACTTGGAGGGGATTGTTGCCGAGGTTGAAAAGCGCCTGGCAGGTAAGCGCACGGCCGTGAAAATCTCAATCCTCGGTTGCGTGGTGAACGGTCCCGGCGAAGCCAGGGAAGCCGACATCGGAATCGCCGCTGGCAAAGGAAAGGGCGTGATATTCAAGCGTGGTGAAATCGTCAGGCATGTCAAGGAAAGCGAGATGGTTGACGCTCTCCTGGAGGAAGTGAACCTATGGGAGGCGGAAGAGGCGGCGGCAGGAAGGCTTGGTGGTGAAAAGAGTGTCGAACGCGCCAACTCACGCGTAAAGCTTCCTGTTCTGGGATGATCCGCGCACGATAACCACCTCCATGGGTGGCAATGAGGAGCCACGATGCCAATTCCCTTCACCTGCGCGGGTTGCAAGAAAGCCTTCAAGGCGCCCGACCATTTGGCCGGAAAGAAAGTGTCGTGCCCTTCCTGCAAGCATGTCGGTTTGGTCCCCCCGGCGGCACCAGGTTCCTCGCCATCCATGACCGCGGCACCTGCCGCACCCAAGGCCCAAACCGAATCCGCAACCCCAAAAACCCAGGTGAACGGATCTGGAAAGCATCCTCCGGCACCAAGGCCATCGGCCCCACCAGACCCTGTGGACACCGCCCGGCGTGAGGCCGAGGCCATCCAGTCCATGCTGGATGACGATCGAAGGGCCGAGGAAGAATCACAGGCGAAATCGATCGATTTTGAATGCGAATACTGCGGCGAACCCATCACCCTCGAACTTGAGATGGCGGGCAAGCGCACCCCATGCCCTTCATGCGCCCGCATCGTGAAAGTTCCGACCCCGACCCGCAAAGAGACTTCCGACTGGAAAACAAAGCCCCAGTATGCCTCGGCCATGAAGGTCAAAACGGAAGAGACGCCCGAGGGAGCTTGGCAGGCAAGCTCGAGCTTTGTCAGTCGCGAGTCGCTTGAAGAGGCTGACGCTCTCCCGGCCAAGGTTGCCGCCCCTGTCACTTTGGCCGCGCGCCTGCGGCAAGTTGCGATGGTCGCCGCCTTGGTTGCGGTCGTAGGTCTGGTGGCTTGGGCCGTGATGGGACGACGGGCGCGGGTCGTGGAATCAGGGAAAGTGGAGGCTGTTCTTGCGGACATCCCTGATCCCGCCAAGAACAAGCTCGACAAGGCGGCCCTCGAAATGATGGCTGCCCTTTGCCTTGTCGGGCAGGACCAACCAGGCAAGGCCAAGATCAAGTCCGTTGAAAAGCACATCGGCAACGCGATGGCGGCGCTTAACGACCTTCCTGCCGGCCCCGCCCGCTTTCAAGTCGCGGCGAACATGGCTGAAAATCTTGCCGCCATGATGGGCACCAGTGAGGACGAGAAGGACGAGAAGAAACCCCAAGCGAACTTCCTCCAGCGAACCATCGGCAACTGCCTGGGCAAAATCGATGACGCAGAATGGCGTCTTGACGCCTGGAGCCGGGTTTGCCGGGCAATGCTGGCAAACTCTCAAGCCGACAGAATGGTGGTGCTGGAAGGTCAGATTTTCCGGGGAATGCCCAAATCGACTAACCGCAATAACGAGACTGTTCAGCCCGAGCTCGAAGCCACGGCGATCACCGGCCTGGCCCTGCTGGAAGAAGGCAATCGAAAAAACCGTGAAGACCTCAAGGATTTGGCGACGAAGGTCGCTGAAAGCCTAAAGGGAAAGGGTGATCCCGCCGGCTTCCCCTCGCTGGCGGTGGGTCTTTACGGATGGCGAGGCAAGGAACTTCCTCCTGCCTGGAACAACGCCAAGTCCGATCCGGAAATCTCTGGGATCGTCCTGGCCCGGGCCGCTCAGGGAAACACAGACGCCGCATTGCGGGTCATCGCCTCCCTGCCCGCCGAAGTCCCGGAATCCGTCAGGGCGCGCGTTTCGTTGGCTGAGGGAATGCTTGCCTCGGGAAAGCCCGATGTGGAATCAATCAGGAAAATCGCCGACGAGGCCGCGAAAATCGCCCGCGGCCGCCCTATGTTCGCCATGTCCATTCTTCGTCTGGCGCGAGTCGCGGAACGAGCGGGAGTTCCAGCCGAATTGTTCAAGTCACTTGCCGCTTCGGTTTCTGGAAATGATCCTTACGATGCAGAGGTCCGCGGCGCCATCCTGTTGGCGGGACAAGCCCGGTCCATTGAGGAGAAACAGCCTTGGGACGGGGGTACGATTGATATCAAGCAATGGTCGGCCTGGTCGGGAAAGGCCCGTTTGTTGTTGCTTGGCCGCGCGCAGGGTGGACCCGTGGGAGACGGACAAGGGACGGAACTTTTCGCCCGAATGGGCCGTCTGATGCCTCCGGTTGCTGCCCGTTGAGCCAAATCGTAATGCTCTTGAGTTGGGAAAGGGTTTGATCATGAAAAGGTTCGCGGCGCTGATGCCTGTCGTTTCACTTTTTGTCGGGTTCGCCGCGGTGGCGCAACCTCCCTCACCCATTCCCGAGACAGTCTTCAGATTCGACTTGGCGTTGGTGGATCGCCTTAGGGAAAACCGGGATTTCGACTTGGCCTTGGCGCTGCTTAAGCGTTTGGAAAAGCAGGCGCCCGATCGTGGTCCGGATGTTAATTTTGCCTCCGCGCAAATCCGGGTGGAGCAATCCCGTTCCGAACCCGACATGAACCAACGCGACAAACAACGCAAGCTTGCGAAGGCCGACCTGCTCAAGATGCTTTCAGGCGAGGTTCGCTCGGACATCGCTCCTGAGGCCAAATTGCTACTGGCCCAAGTCGACATGCAGTTGGCCCAGTCCCAGTTGTCCCAAGTTCTTCCGCTGGTGAAACAGCCTCCAACACCACAATCGACCGCGGAAAAGGACAAGGCTCGCAAGAGCCTTATGGAAGCAGGCAAAAAGCTCGCCTCGGCAGTCGAGGACTACCAGAAAAGTGTCGGGGAACTTTCCGGCAAATCCGCTGCCGCCTTGGCGCGGCAAGCCTCGATTGACCGCGTGAGATTGGATCTGGCGGAAAACGAATACAACATGGCGCGGACCTACAGCGCACAGCGAGAAGCCGATGATCGGGCGAAATTGGTCAAGAAGGCCAGTGCCGCGTTTGAAAAGCTCTCAGGCGAGGAGGACACCCGCTCCTCTACTTGGATCGCAAGGGCCTGGCTTGGACTTCTTTACAGGGAAAATGGCGAACCCCAGAAGGCCAGGCTTTCATTGCGCCCCCTGCTCTTGGATGTCCGCCCCGTCACCGCGCAAGCCAAAAGAATGGCTCGGTATTTCAACATGCAGGTGATCAAGTACGACGGCTTCGATCCGACCGAGAAAAACACAAAAACTCCTGATCAAACCGTCGAGGAACTCGGTTCCGCTTGGTTGCGAGATTATGGGGCCCGCTTCGGTTCCACTCCTGAAGCCAGCGGCGTGCGCATGCTGATGGTCGATAGCATCATCGGCCAGGTCTCCAAACTGCCGAAAACGGCTTTGGCGGAGAAAACCAAGCAGGACAGATTCACTCAAATTCGCCAATTGCTCCGAGATGTGGAACGCAATGACAACGAATTCGCCGACGACGCCCGTCGGATGAAAATCAAGATCCTGATGGAGCAAGGGGCCTTCAGCCGTAAGGTTGAGGACCTCAAGACTTTCGATGACTGTTTTGTCCGGGCCCAGTATGAGGTCCAACAGGGCGAGGACGAGGCTTCCAAGCTCACCGACCCGAAGGCTTCCAAGGCTGCCACAGATAAGCGTCGCGAGGTGGCCATTGTTGCGCTCAACCAAGCTTTGAAAATCGACTCCGCCGCGAAGGGCGCCGCCAAAGCCCTGCCCGATGAACTCAACCGGGCCAAGCAGACCCTGACCTACTTCCTTTTGGAAGCTCTTAGGAACGAGGAAGCCATCAAGGTGGGTGAGGATTTTGCGCGCAACCAGCCAAACACTCCGCAGGCGCCCGTGGTGGCGCAAATGGCGCTTCAGGCCTATGGCCAGCAACTCATCGGCCAGATGCGCTCCGCCCAGGAGTTGCAAAACAAAAAAGCCATGGGTGGCGATGTTCCGGATGACAAACTGGCTGAAGCGAAAAAATTGCCTGGAGAGACCCGCGCGAAATACTCGGCCTTTGCCAGCTATGTCTCTGATCGTTGGCCCTCCGAGGATGTGGGACAGATTTCCCGCTACCAACTGGCCATGTTGAGTCTTCAGGAAGCAGACCTGCCAAAGGCCCTTGATTTGCTTCAGTCGGTCTCTCCGGAGGCCAGGCTGAAACCCATGGCCCAGTACCAATCAGCCCTTATTCACTACCAACTGGAACAAAAGGAAAACGATCCGGCCCAGCGCGCCAAGGCTGTTGCCATTCTGAATTCGATTCCCGATCCATCCGACCCTTCCGACACTCCGGTGATTGAAAATTTTGTGAAGGCGAAATTGCGCCTGGCCAGTGAGCTTTACTCCCAAAAGAAATACCAGGACTTGGGAAAATTGTTCGTAAGCATCGACGAGCAGGCCAAGAAGGTTCCCCCTGAGAACCTGCAAGCTGGAGGTACCAAGGACAGGCTGGACTCCATGCGTCTTTACACGGCATTCGGGTTGGCCAACGAGGCGATGGGAGCCAAGAAACCCGCTGAAGCCGTGAAGGTTTTGTCACCTATTGTCGCCGGGGCCGACAAGGATGAGACCATGAAGAAAGACCAGCCATTGGCACAGGCCCTTCTCAAGACCGCCCTCCGGGCCTCCATTCAGGTCGCCGACACGAAGGAAGCGCAGGCCGTGATCGCCGCGATTCAATCCTTGGGAGGGGATCCAACGCGCGAGGTTTTGGAAACAACCATCGACCAGATGGCCCAGGCCAAGGCCATGAAGGAACCCGGGGTGGAAAATGCCCGAAAGCTTCTTGAACCCGTTTTGTCGTCGATCAAACCGGAGCAATTGAAGGAAAACCGTTCCGCCCGGCTTCTCGCAAGCTCTTGGGCGAATCTCGTTGTTGATGAGAAGACGGACAAGAAGTATTTCCTGCAGGCTGAGGCTCTTCTCAAGCCAAGGGCTGAAAAACTTCTGGCCGATACCGCCGCCTTGGCTCAAGATCGCGACGGACAGGTCACGGCACTTGCCTACATGAAGCTTCTGAGGCAGAAAGCTGGATCATCCGCGGAACTTGTCCCTGCGCGCAAGATCGTGGACGAGGCCCTCGGTAAAACCGGGTGGGCGGCCAAGAATGTGGATGTCCGCATCGAAAGCCTTGAACTTTACGGCGAGGAAGGCAAATTCGGGGTAGTGGCCAGCGAAGCCAAGAAGTTGGTCGATCTCTTGGAAAAGCGCGCCGAATCCGACAACTATTTCCGCGACAAATATGTCGAGGCCTATTACCACATGGTTTATGGCTTTTATCGTTACGGCAAGGAAAAGATGGAACCGACCCAGGTCAGCCGTGCCGCCGCGCTGATAACGGAACTCGAAAAACGCAACTTCTACGCCTCGGTTCCGCCGGCCATCAAGGACCGGTTTGCCAAACTGCTTCAATCCGAACCCGACCTGAAGGCTCAGTACGACAAGGTGAAGGCTAAGGCCTGAACCTGGGAGACACCAACCATGCGATCGCTCATCGGCATCGGGCTTGTTCTGGCCGCGTCACTCCAGGCAACAGCCCAGGAATCCGTGCGGGTCATCACCGACCGCGCGAAGAACACCTCCGAGGTTCTCTCCGGAACAATCCAGAGCGAATCGCCCGGAGGCTTGGTTATCAAGGGACGAGACGGCAAAAACGCGACCATCTCGCCTCTGGATATCGTGATGGTGCAGTACAAGCACGAATCGTTGGCGCCCTTGGATTTCCAACTGATTTACGACCGGCAGAACATGGCTAGGAATGCCACCGCTCCCAAGGATCAGGCCGACAGGCTGAAGCAGGCCGAAATCGCTGCCACCAAGGTTCTCGACCAGGCTGGAAGGCCGCAAGTGGTTCGCTACGCCCGCTTCAAGCTGGCGGAGATTCGAACCGAAATCGCGCGCATGGATGGCAAGGAAGCCAGTGTTCTTCCCTTATGGAAGCAGACAGCACTGGAGGTGAAAGGTGGCTGGGAGGAATTGCCCGCGCTCAAGGCCTTGGCCGAGGCGCAAGAATCCCAAGGATCGCCAGAAGTCCTCGCAACTTACGAATCCATGAGCAAAATCCAGGGACTTCCTGCCGACCTGGCGCAGCGAGTCGCTTATTTGCTGGCGGCCCGCCTTTTGCAAACCGGCAAAACCGCTGAGGCATCGGCAAAGCTCAAGGGACTTCCCGCCAATCCTGATACCGCCGTCCTCCAAGCCTGCGCCAACTTGGGAACTGGCGGAAAGGGAGTTTCGGAATTGAGATTGGCGATGGCCAACGCCACGGATCCCCAACTGATTGCCTTTGCCTGCAACCAATTGGGTGAAGCCCTTTTGGCGGACAAGAAGCCTGAAGATGCCTTCTGGGAATTTGTTCGGGTGGATGCCCAGTACCCAGGTGACCAAGCTGAGTTGGCCCGGGCTTTGTATCATTTGGGGACTCTCTACGACACGGTGGGGAAGGATCCGCGCCGGGCCTCCGAGTGCTTGGAAAAACTCAAGGGTCGTGAATTTGCCAACAGCCCCTTCCAGAAAAAGGCGGCCCAACTGAAAACACCGGCTGCCTGAAACCAACGGCAGTTCCTCTGGTGATTCCAGCTTGGGCCTTGTAAGCTTTGTTCCATCTGGGGCCGTAGCTCAATTGGGAGAGCGCCGCGTTCGCAATGCGGAGGTTGAGGGTTCGATCCCCTTCGGCTCCATTAATCTGCGCCAATACTTTCTTGTATCGGCTTCCGAAACGGGAAGAGTGCCCCAGTCCTTAAAAGAATCCAGCCGATTTGTCCCCAAATCGAACCGGGCAATTCCCCACGCTCGATCGATTGAATGATCTGGTTCAGGCCGTTTTGGCTTTTCGTGTCCAACTTGCCACCTCGCCAAGCAGAAGGACACTTGATGTGGCGGTGGCGATGATGCCCCAATCCCAAAGGCTTAAAGGTTCCGTATGAAATACCGGGCTCAGAAAAGTGACGAGAATCACCTGAAAAAACACGATGATGCCCGCAATCAAAAGAAGGTTTGGATTAGCGCCGAGGTTTGAAAGCCCGCTCAAGCCTCCCGTGACCGACCGGCAATTGAACATGTTCCACACCTGAAACATCACATAAACGGTGAAAAACACGGTCGCTTGACGCATCGTGAACAACGCCTTTCCTTCTGGCGGAATCTCGCCTGCGGGTAACCGTTCAACATGTCCCCCAGGCACCTCGACCATCCATGCGATATCAGGGCCGGTCTCGCCCAGGAAACCAGGGGCGGATGGTGTGCCCCGCATCACCCACAAAAGCGCGAGCAGCACGACGACATAAAATGACGCGGTGCCGAGAACGCTTACCCACATGGCCGATGTCAGGATTCCCTCGTCCCTTGACTTGGGTTTTTCGCGCATCAACCCGGGGCGGGGCGGTTCCGAGCACAGGGCGATCGAAGCGAAGGTGTCCATGATCACATTGATCCACAACAACTGAAGCACCGTGAAGGGTGGCCGGATTCCCATGAATGGGGCCGCAAATGCGATCACCAAGGCGCTCACATTGATCGTCAATTGGAACTGGATGAACCGTTGAATATTTTCATAAAGCGCCCGCCCCCAATGGACCGCCTTGACAATTGTTGAAAAAGCATCATCCAACAGAACGATTTTGCTGGCTTCCTTGGCCACCTCGGTACCGGAAAGCCCCATGGCCAAACCGACATCGGCCCTTTTCAGTGCGGGGGCATCATTCGTGCCATCTCCGGTCACCGCCACCACCTCGCCCCTTTCCTGAAGCAGGCGGACGAGCCTCAGTTTGTCCAAGGGCCGGGCCCGGGCCAGGATAACCATGTCCCCAACTGCTTCCCGAGCCTGGGAGTCAGGCATTGCCTGGAACTCAGCGCTCGTGATCACCCTCCCTCCCGCAGCCTTCAGCAGACCGATTTCCCGTCCGATCGCGCTGGCGGTCTCGACATTGTCCCCGGTCACCATCTTGACAGCGATTCCGGCCTCCTTGCAGGCCCTCAGGGCATCACTCACATCGTCACGAAGTGGATCCTGGATGGCGACAAATCCGGCGAACACAAGACCCTTTTCCAAATCCTCGCGTCGGGCATGGAGGCCGTCCATGTCCGTGGGTTCCTCAGGGGCCAGTACCCGGAAAGCAAATGCCAAGGTGCGCATCGAAGCGCCTGCCGCCTTGTTGATCTCGGCCATAAAACCTTCGCGGTCTGACGAAGTCATTCCCCTTGTTTCACCCGCCTCGTTGATCACCCGCGAACATAACCCAAGGACAATTTCAGCGGCCCCTTTAACCAGCACCACCGCGCCCGCACCCTGCCTCGTCACCGTGGTCATCCGTTTCCGATCCGAGGAAAAATGGGCCTGATACAAGATTGGGCTCCGAGTCCTCGCTTCCGCGTAATCAACCTTGGTTTCCTCGAGCCAATGAAGCAAAGCGCCCTCAGTTCCGTTGCCAACAACAACACGCCGCCCCTCCTGGTTCTCAATCTCAGCCGTTGAGTTCACCGCGGCAATGAAGGCCATCCATCCGGCAGCACCACCTTCATGCACCCGCCGGGCCGATCTCTCCATTTCAAGCCATCCCGGCCCGCCACGATCAACGACAGGGCCACCCGCGCACAACCGCACCACAGTCATGCGATTCTGGGTGAGCGTGCCTGTTTTGTCGGAGCAAATCACCGTTGCCGAACCGATGGTTTCGCATGCCACCAGTTGCCTCACCAAACTGTTGGCCCGAGTCATTTTGCGCATGGCCATTGCCAATGAAACTGTGACGCTCATTGGCAATCCTTCGGGAACCGCCACGACAACCACGATCACGGCGTAGACAATGGCAGACAAAAATGCCCCGGCAATGGATAAGGAATCCCGAAATTCTCCTTCAATCCAAGCCTTGGAGACCATCGCGAAAAAAATGAGACCAGCCGCTGCATATCCCGCCCAAGTGATCATGTCCGCCAAGCGCTTGAGCTTTATCTGCAGGGGCGTCGCCCGCTTGGAGACAGTCAGCCGCTGGCGGACACGGCATTCCCGACTCTCATCACTTTCATCGCCATTGAAATCTTCAACGGCCAATGACCGGGCAATCTGTCCCACCATGGTGGAGTCGCCCACCTCGCAAACAAGTAGGGAGCCGACCCCGTCAACAACCTGGGTTCCGCGGTAAACACAAGCCGGGTGTTCCGGACCATCCGACTGGTCTGCCGCCTTGCCGGATCCCTTGGTGACTGGCTCCGATTCGCCCGTCATCAATGACTGGTCAACGGACAATTCCACGGCAGTCAGCAGGCGACCATCGGCGGGAATCTCGTCTCCTGCCTCCAGCATCACCAGATCACCGACAACAATTTCATCGATACCAACCGTTTGGAACCGTCCATCTCGACGGACTTTGGGGCGAATTCGGTCACGCGTTGCGTTGAGCGCCTCAAACTCGCGGTCGCTTTGCAGTTCGCTCAGAAAGGCAACCCCGGTCGCCAACACCACAGCGACCATCACGGCCAACCCCTCATAGGAGGGATGCCCTGCCGGGAAACTGAAACCGCAGAGCAAGGTGGCAACCCCCAGCATGAGGGTTGGTACCCAGGAACGCAGGCTCGAAATGGCGAAACCTGGCCCAACAAGGGCCAAGGAAATGGCCAATCCGACGATTCCCATCAACTGGGAACCCTTGAAGAGATCCACCACGGTGGAAAGAAGGGCGGCCGCCAGAAGAATGTGGATAATCGGTTCGTCGAACTTGGCAAGGAATTTTCGCCAAAGAGGCTCACGCGCGACGGGTGTCAGCGCGTTGCCCCCTGAGCGAGACCGGCTTTCTGCCACCTCCGAAGCCGAGAGGCCTCGAGCGGCATCAAAGCCGGGGAACAAACCGACAGAACCGGTGACCTGCTCGATCGAGCGCACGGGAAGGACTCCTGGTTCCCGATCCCGGGCGGATGCGACACCATCAACCTTCCTGGATTTCCTTGGTCTTTTTATCAGCCAATTCAGTCACTCGATCCTCGAATTTCTTGAGCAGCTTCTGGCAATCGTCCTTGCCGCGGGTCAGCTCGTCCTCGGTAAGTGTTCCGGCCTTCTGGGCCGTTTCCAAGTCCTTGTTGGCGTCGCGGCGAACATTCCGGCAAGAAACCTTCGCGTCCTCCGCCGCCTTTTTGACACGGACGGCCAATTTGGAGCGCTGGTCGCCCGACATGGGTGGGACCTGCAGTCGAATCAGCTTGCCATCGTTGTTGGGAGCCAATCCAAGGTCAGACGAGCGGATCGCCTTTTCAATGTCCTTGAGCACCCCGACATCGAAAGGCTTGATGACGATTTGCTGAGGCTCTGGAACAGAGATCTGGGCCAACTGCTTAAGCGGCGTCTCCGATCCACCGCCATAGGCATCCACCCGCAGGTTTTCGACCAATCCAGGTGTGGCCCGTCCCGTCCTTAATCCCTTCAATTCGTTGAGAAACACGCCAACAGCCTTCTCCATGCGTTCCTCGGCATCCTTCATCACCTGCTTCACGCTCATGGCATTTCCTCCAAAAAATTGCCCTTTCCGCAAAACCTATCCCGCCGAGCCGAGTTCCCCAATCACGGTACCTATCGCATCTCCGGCGATGGCTCTCTCGATGTTGCCGTCGATCTTGTAATTAAACACAACAATGGGAAGCTTTCCTTCCCGACACATGCTGATTGCCGTGGTGTCCATGATCCGCAAGTTCTCGCGGAGGACCTGATCGTAGCCGATCGTGTCAAACCGGACCGCCGACGGGGTTGTCACTGGATCGGCGCTGTAAACTCCATCCACCTTGGTCGCCTTCAGCAAGACCTCGGCTGAGAGATCCAGAGATCTAAGGGCGGCGGCGGTGTCAGTGGTCACAAAAGGGTTCCCCGTGCCACCAGCCAGGATAACAATCCGCCCCTTTTCCAAATGGCGGATGGCCCGGCGACGGATGTAAGGTTCCGCCACTGTTTCCATCCGGATTGCCGATTGGAGCCGCGTTTCACAATTCAGGCTTTCCAAGGCCTCTTGCAGGGCCAATCCGTTCATCACGGTTGCCAGCATGCCCATGTAGTGCGCCGTTGCCGGCTTGATAACCAAAGAACCGCTAGAAAACTGAGCGCCCCGAAGTATGTTTCCACCACCGATCACAATGGCTAGTTGAACACCCGCCTTGGCAACCCGAGCCAATTGACGGGCCAAGACAAGCGTTTCATCGATATGAATGCCGCTTTTGCCAGGGGGGGCGAATCCTTCCCCGCTTAACTTTAGAACCACCCGCTTAAAGCGGAGGGCCGGGCGCTTGCCCCCGTCTGCCGTGTCCATACAGCTCTCCCGAATTCACAATAGTCTAGGAGAAACCATGGATCAGGCCAACGCCGCCCCGTACCTTGGCCCCCTGCCCCGGGCCTCGATCGGCCAAACGGCCGCAACATTTCCAGCGGAATCGATGACCAAGGCCTCATCGTGCCAGGCACTTGTGGGGCAGGCGTGGACAGGCCACGCCAGAGTAGCCATTCCTATGGGCCAACGAGATGTGTCTGGTGTTTCCACCACCAGATGCTCCTCATTGTGAATGACGGCCTTGGCGCCTTCCAACCCCTGAAGAGTGAGTCGCGCACCTGCAGGTTGGTCGCAGGCAATAGCCTTGGTTCCGCAATCGAATGTCAGTCGATGAGTTCCCGGGTGACCTACCACCCGCGTGAGGACGGCCACGGCAGGAACAAAATCAGCCAATTCGGAGTGCTTCCCATACCCGGTGTCATGCAACACCACGGTGCCGGGAGACAACTCCATACCCGGAAGCATTTCCAATGCGTGGTGAGGAAATGATGGAGACCCGGCCACCACCAATGCCTCCACTGGTATCCCGTGCTTTTCAAAGGCTTTTCGCCAATCAGAAAGCCTTTGCCTTACAGCCGAGGCCATGGATGGCCTCTCCGTGGCTGAAACAGCACCCAAGTGCCCGTCATAGCCATGCAAACCCCGCAATTCCAATTCGGGAACGCCAACAACCTGACGAGCAAGATCCAACCCCCGCTCAACATCCGTCAGCCCGGTCCTGCCATGCCCCACATCCATCTCAATGAAAATACCTAGCTTGGCAGCCGTTGATCGGGCCGCGGCGACGATATCGGACAACACCCGGGAAGAATCCACCACCGTGGAAAATCGAACTTCCGGCCACTCCTTGGCCAAACGGGCCAGGGCATACGCCGTGGGCCCCACGGCGGGAAACGCGAGCATGATGTCAGTGGCCCCGAATTGGGCGAGGATCTCAGCCTCCTTGGTGGTCGCGCACTTGTGCTTCCCAACACCCAAGCCTGCCCAAATGCGGATGATGGCGCCACACTTGTGGGTCTTGACATGGGGTCGCAAGCGACTCGCGTCCCCTCCTACTTTCTTCAACATGGTGTTCATGTTCGCTTTGATCCGGTCAATGAAATACAGCAGCGCCGGCGATGAAATGCGGCTTTCGGCTTCAGGATTGACAACTGCGGGCGGATGCGTGGCGAAATGAGACATCGGACTTCACCTATGGCTTCGATTATGGAGGGGCTTGGCACGGGCCCGGTGCCATGCACAATGGCTCGCATCCCACCCTGAGGAGAATGATGCCGTGCTGTCCCTTCCGGTGATGCTGATCTTATCCGCTCCGATGGCGCAAACGCCACTTTTCACCGCGCAGCCAGGCGACAGGTTCCGCGATCAACTTTTGGCACGCGGCCTCGAAAGAATTGAGTCGCGATCACCGGCAACGGTGACTTCCGCTGAGGAAGCCAGGCGTTTGTTGCCGGTTTGGCGCCAAAAGGTGCTGGAAAGTCTGGGGCTTTGGCCCCTTCCGGAGCGCACCGAACTGCGGCCAACGGTGACACGGTCGTTCACATCCGGCGAAATCAAGGTGGAGAACATTGTCTTTGAATCGGCTCCCGGACTTTATGTCACCGGAAATTTCTGCACACCTTTGAAGCGCATGGGCCCTATCCCAGCGGTGCTTTATGTCTGCGGACATGCCACCGAGGTGAGGACAGAAAACGACAACGGTTCTGTCCGACGCGTCGCCTATGGGTCGAAAGTGCCTTATCAACATCACGGCCGATGGTTGGCGGAGCATGGCTTTGCCTGCCTGACCATCGACACGCTCCAACTCGGGGAAATCGAGGGATTGCACCATGGAACCTACCGTGAGGGCATGTGGTGGTGGCAGTCGCGGGGATACACCCCGGCCGGGGTCGAACTTTGGAACGCGATGCGGGCTTTGGATTACCTCCAAGGCCGCCCGGAGGTTGATCCAAATCGACTGGGTGTCACTGGCCGCTCTGGGGGCGGCGCCACCTCCTGGTGGCTCGCCTCCACAGACGAACGAGTCAAGGCCGCGGTTCCTGTCGCCGGAATAGGCGACCTCCGAGCCCATGTTTTCGCGGGAGAACAGGAACGCTTTCTTCGAGGTTGCGTGACCGGGCACTGCGATTGCATGTTTTTCCACAATGTCGGAGGACTGGATTATTCCCATGTGATAGCCTTGTGCGCGCCTCGGCCCGTCCTTCTTGGCAATAGCGATGCCGACCCGATTTTTCCCGTGGGAGGCTACAGGCGCCCCGCTGAAGCGGCTCGCCAGGTTTACAAATCGCTGGGCGCGGAAAACAAATTGGCCCTCATGGAAACCAAGGGAGGACATACGGACACGGAGGAACTCCGGGATGGCGCTTTTCGTTGGTTTAAGCGCTGGCTCAAGGATGACCTCACCGCGGTGACTCAACCTGTTAGGCCTAAACTGGATGCCAAGGAACTCAAAGTCTTCAAGGAAATCCCAAAGGATCAGCGGAACACCACGGCTCACGAGTGGTTCGTGCCGGAAGCCCGGCATCCCTTGCCAATTTCCAAGGATCAGGCAAACCAATGGCTTGATGACTCGGCTCCTCAAGTGCTGAGGAAATTGAGGGAACAAACTTTCGGCGCTTGGCCGTCCCGCGCTCCATTTGATCCCCCACGGCTGGTCGCCAGGGCTCACTTTGGCGGCACCTCGTTTGAGCGATTCGACCTCGCAACGGAAACCGGCCTTTGGCTCCCGATCCTGATCATCAAGGGGCCCCAGGCCCCTTCGCGTTGCGAGTTGCGCTTGCTGGATCAAACGGAATGGGATTCCCTGGGTCTTTTCCAAGCAATTGAACGGGGAAATCCTCCAGCAAGTTTTCAAGCCCCATCAGGTACGGTGGTCGTGATGCTTCCTTGCAGGGGAATCGGCCCTACCCGTTGGAACGATATCCAACCCTTGGGAAACAAGGCCACTGGCCCGTTCATGATGGAAAGACGCCTGGCGCTGCTGGGTGAAACCTCCGCCAGCGGCAGGGTATGGGACATCGTGCGCGTCGCGGGATCGTTAGGGGAATTGCCCTCAACCACCGGACTCGAAACCCATGTGGTGGCCTCGGGGGAACTCGCCGCGTGCGCCGCTCACGCCATGTTATTCGCCCCAACCATCAGGTCGGCCTGGCTGGTCAAACCGCCGACAAGCCACCGGAATGGGCCGGCGATGCTTCATGTCATGAGGTTCGCCGACCTGCCGCAAGTGGTTGGAATGGCAGCAGCCATGGGCAATCGCCACATCAAGCTGGTGGATTCAGTTGAAAAAGATTGGCAATGGGCCCTGAAGTTGACAGCATTGACCGGCAGGGGATCGATCAAGGTTCAACCCGACGGCATGCCGGGATCCTGACAATTCCGTTCATCACGGCCCAGAGCCAGCAGCATGATGGCGGAAACAAGGTAGGCACCCGACCAATGCCACGGAGTTTGATACTTAACAACCTCCTTGTAAGCCTGCGGCACTTCGGAAATGGCATGCCATGGCCATGCCACGCGCTCGTCCGGAAGGGGAGAATGCATGACACCCACGAGCGAGAAAACCGCCGCGATCAGTAGCATCAGTCCGGCCATTCGCAGGCGCCCGTCGATCATGAACGCCATCGCCGCTGCCCAAAGCAGGGAAGTCAACAAGAAACCGTTCGCCATGCACCTGAGGGTTTGAAGCGTGCCAAGCCCCATGGGACTGGCTGGATCGGCAATGCCATAAATCGACTTGATCGTCAGCAGCGCCATGGCTGCCAAGGCTGGAAGTGACGCCAAGGCCACCGCCGCGTGGTGGCGCGCGGGCGTGACCAGGAAGGATGCGGCAGTAATTTCCACACCCACAAACACCAAAATGGGGAATAGCGCCCCCTTAGGTATCGCCTCAAGGATCACAAAGGCGCCCGTCACCCCGCCAAGGCCAACAAGAATGGCCGTTGCCAATGTGTAACCGGCCCGGGCACCCATTTTCTTGTACGCGGGGTGGCCGATGTAAGGAGTCGTCTGGATCACTCCACCCAGCAACCCCGCGAACACGCTCGCCACAGCCTCGGTGAACAGTACCCCGCGGGTGTCATACTCGTCTCCCGCTGCCGCCGCGCTTTCAACGCAATCGATGCCACCGACAACCGTGGCCAAGGCGAATGGAAGGGCAACGGGCAGGAATCGCAGGGCCTCGGTCCAAACAGCTCCCCACCAAAGCTGATCCCCAGCCCCAAAAGGCCACAACACGGGGACCACGAATTCTATTTTTGGCATCTGCAAGGAAGGAACAATGGCGACTCCAGTCATGGTCTCGACGCCCATGCCGATCCCATGCATGGCCAACCCCAGCAGAAGAGCCGCAAGTGCCCCGGGGATGTCGGCGAAAAACCGCTTGTGCGCGATCAGGGTCGCCAGAATCACGGTCAGGCTGACCATCCCGATGATGGGAACTCCAGCGATGCCATCATTCACCAGCGGCAGAAAGGCGATGAGAGCCAGTGCGATGGCGGCGAGCGACCCAAGAAGGCCGGCCCGGGGAATCAGACGCCTGACCTGATTACCCAAAGGTGCCAGCAAAAGTTTGATCAGCCCCACCAGAAGGAGCACCACCACCCCCACATGCCAGGTGAACAGCATCGCCTTGTCGTGGTCTCCCCGGGTGAGCGGTTCCTCCAGGCAAGCCCGCCTTAGAACCGGAAGCAAAACCAGGAATGCCATTCCAAAGGTGCTCGGTGTATCCAGTCCCAAAGGCATCGCCGTGACATCTTGGCGACCGGTTCGGCGGGCAAGCCTGATGGCCATCGCCGTGTAAACCAGATCTCCCACAAGCACGCCCAGCGCGGTGCCAGGAATCATGTGCCCCAGCACAAACTCCTGAGTGAAACCGAACTGGCCCTTGGCCATTTGCTCGGAAAAAGGCAAAGCGGTGGTGATGGTGGTGAGCAAGACGAGCAGGACGGCGATGTTATCGAGGATTAGCCCGAAAAAAGCATTGAAATCGCCGCGGGAGAGCCAAGAAACCCGATTTGCTGACATGTCATGAATCTCCGCGGGATGGGATGAAAATGACTTTTTCTCAGGCTAGGAATAAGCACTCGAAGGATCGAGGAGTCGAAGAGACCGGACTTGCCAGTTTTGCGGGCAGGAGGCCACGCAAAATGGCGCCAAAAGCCAGTTTGGCCGATGTTTTCTGATTGAAAAGCCGGGATCAAATGGGTAATTTGGGGCGAAGCAGTAGTCGTCCGAAGCCACGGTTGGTACCTCGGGGGACAAGGTGCGCGCGCCATGCCGGAGGCAAGGCCACCACCTGATGGGTACGCCCATGCGTCGCGTCGTGGTTTCCGGGCTCGGAGTCGTCGCGCCCAACGGCTTTGGTAAGGACGCCTTCTGGCAGTCCTGCGTCAATGGTGTGAGCGGGGTTGGCCCCATTCGCTCCTTCGACGCATCGGAACACCCCACCAAGGTGGCAGCGGAAGTTCCCGATTTCGATATTTCGCATTATCTGCCCTCAGAGCACCGCAAGTGCGCTCGAATTCTGGGACGCGCCAGCCGTTTCGGAATCGCAGCCGCGGACTTGGCAATGCTCGACAGCGGGCTGGACTCCAACCGTATCGACCATGAACGGCTTGGCGTGGTCATGGGAACCGGTATGGTTCCCATCGACCTGCCCGAGATCGCGCCACTTTTGGCGGGCGCTTGTTCCACCACCGAAGGACTCAAGACGCAGGAATTGGGAAAAATGGGACCAAGGGCCATGGTTCCCATGTGGATTTTGAAATACCTTCCCAACATGATCGCGGCGCACATTTCCCTCATGCAGGGGGCAAAGGGGCCCAACAACACGATCACAACCGCTTGCGCTGCCGGCACACAAGCAGTGGGCGAAGCTTTCCGCCTCATCCAGCGTGGCGACGCCGACTATGTTCTGGCAGGTGGTGCCGACAGCCGAATCGATCCATTGCTGATGCTCGCTTATAGCTCACTCGGGGCCCTAAGCCCGGCTCGCCGAGATCCCTTGGAGGTTTCCCGTCCTTTTGACGCGGAAAGGGACGGCTTTGTGTTGGGTGAAGGTGCCGGGGTTTTGGTGTTGGAGGACTTCGAGCACGCCAAGCAGCGTGGTGCGCGTATCTATGCCGAGGTCCTTGGTCTGGGAAGCAGTTTCGACGCTTATGCCATCACCAAGCCCGACCCCGAAGCAGGCGGTGCCGTGCGGGCCATTCAATGGGCCCTTCGCGAAGCGCGCCTGAATCCGTCTGACATCAACTATGTCAACGCACATGGAACAAGCACGCGATTGAACGACTTGATGGAAACGATGGCGATCAAGCGAGTCTTTGGAGATGACGCCAAGGGGTTGCCCCTCTCATCCATCAAGTCGATGATCGGTCACCTCATCGGGGCCGCAGGTGCAGTCGAGGCCGTTGCCATGGCCATGAGCCTCTACACGGGAATAGCCCCGCCCACGATCAACCAGACCAAGCGCGACCCTCAGTGCGACCTGGATTATGTCCCCAACAGCGCCAGGGATCTGCCCATCCGGCGCGCGCTATCCACAAGTTTCGGTTTCGGCGGTCAAAACGCCGCATTGGTCATGTCCAGCATGGCCGCTTGAAAGACAGTTCAGAACTTCCGTCAAAGCGGAATTTTCGAGATCGCTATCGCTCCGCCAAAACAGGCGGAAACATCTCCTTCAGCAGGCCTGCATCTCGTGTGGTAGTGGCCGCTGTAGACAAACGCCCCGGTCTCATCCCGCTGAAAAGACACTGGCAATGGCGATGTATTGTGCTGGCAAAAAACAATTTCAGGCTCGGGAGCACCGGCGGGAACACTCGGCAAATTAATGTTCCAAACAACGCCCGATTCGCTGGGCGCGTTCCAGATGGCGCGCAAGGCCTTGGCCGCCCTTTTGGCCGCCAGATCCCAGTCGAAATCGTGCCCTGCCGCCCGATAGTAGGAAAGAGCAACCCCTTTGATGCCACTTAAAACCGCTTCTCGCGCAGCCGCCACTGTTCCCGAGTGGTAGACATCGGCACCCATGTTGCCGCCGGAATTGATGCCCGAAAGCACAACATCGGGCGTTTCCACCAACCCGTGCAAACCGAGACGAACACAGTCCGCGGGAGTTCCATCCGTGGCAAATCCCTTGTCCCCCCGCTTGGCATGCCGGATGGGACGATGAACCGTGATCCCATGCCCCGCGCAGGAATGACACCGGTCAGGTGCGACCACAACCCTGTGGCCAAGCCCCTCAGAGGCGCGCCACAAGGCTTCCAGACCTGGTGCGTCGAAACCATCGTCATTCGTCAGGAGCAGGCGCATGGCTTGAGATCCCTCCAACCGAACCTTGAACACCCGGCCCTATGCTGAGATCGTAGCGAAAAGTGACTTGCAACGATTCAGAGGGAAGCGGACATGAATTGGAACAATCACCCCATTTCGGAATGGAAACTGGTCTACCGCGTTCTTCATGGTCAACTGGCGCGCCATCCGGAGTTGATCGACAGCGGTTTTCTGGCCGATTTGCAGCGTTATTTGCAAGTTCAGGCGCAATCGAATGGCGTGGATGTCTCCGACCATGGCTCATGGGATGCCTGGCTGGGAAATGAATCCGTTTCCTGCGCCGTCCGCATGGCAGGGCGGAGTTCCATCAACTGATCGTCGACGAGGTAAATACCACCATGGCTGCTTGGACCATAGCCTGTGTGCAAACTGATGTTTCATTGGCAAAAGTCGATTCCAACACAGACTGTGTCATCAGTCATTTGGAAGCTGAAGCCAAGGCTGGCACGCGCCTTGTGATATTTCCCGAATGCATGCTCACCGGATACGGGTTTGCCACGCCGGATGAAGCCAAACGCCATGCGCTCAGCCGCGGATCGAATTCCTTGCGCCGGATTGAGCAGGCATGTTCCAGCCTTAACATTCATGCCTGTCTGGGTTTTTTGGAATCGGACGAAAACGGAAGGCTTTTCAATACCGCCGTTCTGACCGGCCCTTCCGGACATGTGGGTTGGTACCGCAAAACCCATCTTCCTTGGTTGGGAGTGGACAGGTGGGTCACCCCCGGAAACGGTCCTTGGCAAGTTCACGACATCGGGGGACTGCGCGTGGGAATGATCATCTGCTACGACGGCAGTTTCCCCGAATCGCCGCGCGCGTTGGCTCTTTTAGGGGCTGATTTGATCATTCTTCCCACCAACTGGCCAGAGGGCGCCCGGACCGTGATCGACCATCTGGTCACTTCGCGGGCTGTGGAAAACCATTTGTATTTCGCAGCCTGCAATCGAATTGGGAGCGAATCAGGATTCCGATTTCTCGGGGAAAGCCGGATCGTGGCGCCCGACGGTTCCTTTGTAGCCTGCTCGAGCGATGATTCCCCCGCTGTTCTGAGGGGAACGGTTGACCCCAACCGTTCCCGCAAAAAACACCTGGTGAGAGTTGCCGGGGCCCATGAAATCCATCGCATGGCGGACCGCCGTCCGGATCTTTATGGAATATTGGCCGACGGTGATTTAAAACCTGCCTTTCCTCCCACTTGGATACCACCACGCACCTGATTCCCAATTTCGGGAACAAGCGATTTCATCCCATCGGTCGCATCGTTGGCAAGCCTGCGGAATCCTGCCATAATTCAATTCTTGTGGCCTCGGCATGTGGGTTGCCGGTTAGCTATTTGACTCCTGCAAACTCGGCTCAAGTTCCGGGATCAATGGATCGAAACCATGCCCAGGCTTTCCATTCCGCGGCCTTTCGAAATAGCAGTCGCCTTGCTGGTGGTGACCATTTCCTCAGGATGCGGGCGCGTCGAATGGAACGATGATCTCGAATACCCCGCTCGTACCTCACCCTTGGTCCAAATGGAGAAGCACCCCGACCAAGGCCCCCCAGGGTTTCCACCGCCAGGCAAGGCTCCGGTGGTCCCCGAATGGCTGATCGCGCGCGGAGTATCGGTTTTAGACCCTGCCAGCTTGGCCAACCATGAATGGTCGGCCAGGTGGCTCTCCTCGCTTAAAGAGGAAACAACCCGGCATTTCGGTAGCCCGGGAAAACCACGAACCGGCTCCGTTGACACACCCCAATTGGCTTCCTTGGCCAATGACCTCGGCTTGTCGGAAACAAAATTGGCTGAAGGCGCGCGCCTCTACAGGCGACTTTGTGTGCAATGTCACGGTATCTCAGGCGATGGAGTGGGCGCTGCCAGCTTTTGGCTGAGTCCTGCGCCGCGCGACCTCCGCAGCGGCGATTTCAAGTTCATCTCCACCGCGGAACACAAATTGCCAACTGGTTTTCAACCCCTGAAGGCACGACCACGGACCGAGGATTTGGTCAAGACTCTCAAGGGCGGTTTGGAGGGCACCTCCATGCCGTCATTTGCACTTCTGGGCGATTCTTCCTTGGAATCATTGGCAGCCTATGTGATCCACCTGAGCCTGCGCGGTGAATTGGAGCAAACAGTTCTCTTGGGAGCCTTGCGGCAGGACCGCGAAACCATACAGGCAATAGCCAAGAACCCGGCTCAGGAAGAATTGGCCCGTTACAAAAGAATGCTGGCCACCACGCTCGAATGGGAGGATCCCGATGCCGATGTTGATGACTTTGTAGCCAAGCAGTCGTCGCCTTCCATCCCCGCTTTCGCCGAGAAATTTCTCGATAGAGTCATGCGGGAGTACGCCGCCGCGAACAAAAATCCCATCGTTGTTCCAGCGTACCCATACCCCGGGAACCTCCCGAC
>CAWUNZ010000002.1:0-42372 GCA_963923445.1 uncultured bacterium | reverse complement strand
CTCCCGCCTTGAGCCTCTTGACGGCGTCGCGACCTTCCTTGGTCAGTTCGTAGAGCTTCTGTCCGACCTTGTTGAGCCAGCCTTTTTTGGCCAACCCTTTCTCACCCATGATGCTGGCGAGAATCTTGTTGGAGTCGGGGTATTGATCCGCGAACCCCTTCAGCCCGAATGTCTGAGGGTATTTCCGCCACGAGGCCACAATCAACGCCTCGGCTGTGAAAGAGGGTTGCCCTGTGGTCCGGACGAGCTCATCGCCCGCGAGAAGGATCTTCTCGGGAACGGTGAAATTGTCGAGATCGTGTCCGGTCGAGGTCGCTGACTTTGGTGCCATGTTCCGTCCGGGAGCGAGGGGCCTGCTGGGTAGGGACGATTGTGGAAAATCTTGCTTCGGTGCTCAACCTTTTTTTGCCACTTCCACAGAAAGGCAGCTGATTGCCAGCTGGTTTACCCGGCACGACCGGACCATTCGTCACTCCCCGTCTTCATCCAGTATTTCTCCATTTGTTGTCTTGCTATCATGCCCAAGCAATTCAGCTAGCAGGACGGTGGCATAACTGCCGGAGGGCAGACTAAAGCCCAAGTTCAACCCCTCTCCGTCTTCGGTGATTGAAAGGTCGGGTACTGAAACCAAAGCGCGGCGGCGGGTGCCTGCGAACAAACTTCCCTCCGGCTGCCAGTTTCCCGGCAGATTTCGAGAAGCCAGCAGTTCCCGTTCACGCTCCCGGGCTTTTGAATCGGCCGGGAGCATTTTGGGACCGAACATCGGGCCCGCGGGAACGATTTCAAAACGGTCCACCCTCGGTTGTTCAGCGGTCGGGTCCGCGCAAACGAACATCCCGCCCCTCGGGCTGTGGGCCAAAATATCGCCCTCAAGGGCCACGCGGAACAACCCGTCCGCTATCCGGCGATCGAGCCAGTCGTTGAACAAGTCGGACTGAACGGCCGAGCATGCCAGCTTTTTCAGCCACGGGTTCAGTCGCGGGCGTTCTCCGTTGACCAATGCCCAGCCCAGTCGCGCTGTTTCCCCGTCGTGGCCGAAGCGCTGGGGGCCGAAGGCATTGGGCATTCCCAAGGCGCGCAACGAATCGGTTCTGCGCCGCAATTCCAAGGCGGAATCGGCCTCGAGCCCACGGATGCGGATTTGGAAAGAGTTGCCCCTGGTATGGCCGGCTCTCAGTTTGTTCCCGTGCCTCGAGGTCGCCAGTATGCGCAGCGAATCGTCATCGAAGTCCTTCAATCGGTCGGCGCATGTATCGGGCACCGAGACCCATTGCCGCGTGACGGCGCGTCGATCCTTCAGGCCCGCGATGCCGACATCCTGGGGTTTGATCCCCAACCGATGGCCGACTTCCCTGGCAAGGCGCTCAGCGGGAAAATCCCGTTTTTGAACCCAAAGGTAAAGGAATCCACCGGTTCCACAGGGTTCATAGGCGGGCAATTCCTCCACCACGAAATCTTCAGGGACCTCCTTGATGCGTCCTCCCAGTGCGGGAAGGTCGCCAAGTATCCGACGGACTCCGTAATCTGTTGACATGGTGCTCTGGCTCCGGCACATGGTTCCCACGAGCCCACGGTAGGGATGTCCGCATGAGGATCCAACCGATTCAATCGGGCGAGTTGCCCGAGGCTCTGGTCCGAGCGCGTGCCGCCCAAGCGGAATGGAGCCTCCTGCCGCCAAGGAAGCGCACCTTTTGGCTTGCGGCTTTTAGGGCTTGGCTGGTTGACCAGTCTTCACATTGGTGCCATACCATCGACGCCGAGGTTGGCAAATCGCGTGAGGAGTGTCTGGCGACCGAAATCCTGCCCTTGGCTGCCGCGTGCGCCCATCTGGCTCAGTCCGCTCCACGATTGCTGGCACCCAGGAGGGCTAAGGGAACACCTCTTTTCCTTACCGGTGCAACCGACAAGGTTCATCGCCGTCCCCGCGGAGTGGTGGGGGTCATCGGCACTTGGAACTATCCCCTGCTGCTCTCCGGCGTGCAATTGGCGCAAGCATTGGTGGCGGGCAACGCGGTGGTTTTCAAGCCATCGGAGAAAGCCCCGGCCAGCGGGATGCTGTTGGTGGAGGGTTTGCTGGCCGCGGGGGTGCCACCTGATTTGATCCAGTTGCTCGAAACGGATGCCACTGCTGGAGAAACCCTGGTCGCCTCGGAAATAGATCATTTGGTGTTCACCGGCAGCCGGGCTGTTGGGGTGAGAATCGCGGCGGCCCTTGCCCCCAGAATGGTTTCCAGCACCCTTGAGCTTTCCGGCCATGACGCGCTGTTGGTGCTTCCGGGGGCTGACCCGAAAGAGGCGGCCCGCGCCGCGTGGTTCGGCACCATGGCTAATTCAGGGCGCACTTGCATCGCCACGCGCCGTTGCCTGGTTTCAGCGTCCTTGGTGGAGGGTTTTCGGGACGAGTTGGCCAAGCTGGCGGCAATTCCACCTTCCATGGTGCTGGACAAGCCGGAGGGAGGTAAAGCACGCCTGGCACACGCGCGCGGTTTGGCCGATGAAGCTGTGGCAGCGGGAGCCCGCTACCTGACCGGAACGGGGGAATCGCCACCTTATTTGATTGACAATGTCAACCCGGGCATGCGGATTTGGCGGGAGGACGCCTTTGCCCCCGTCCTGATGATCATGTCCTGCGCGGATGAGCGCGAAATGCTTATGGCCGAAATGGCCTGCCCGTTCGCGCTCGGAGCGGCGGTGTTCGGTCCACCCCGGGAAGCCGAAGCCATGGCGTTGCGGTTGCGCGCCGGATTGGTGACTGTCAACGATGTGTTGGTGGCAGTCGGGCATCCCGATACCCCGCTTGGGGGTTGCGGTGCGAGCGGTTGGGGCGCGACACAGGGGGCGGAAGGATTGCTTGAGATGACCGTGCCCCAGGCGTTGCATATCAGCCACGGTTCGTTCCGGCCCCATTACAGCATGGCTATTCCCGGGCATGCCGACATGGGAGACTTGCTTGAGAGCATGTTGAGGTCCGGACACGCCCGAGGTTGGGCGGGACGCGTCGCCGCCTTCCTCGCCTTGCCGGGCCATGCTTGGCGGTGGTGGCGTAACGGAAAATCATGAGAGGGGAAACCGCATGAGCGCTTTGCTATTGCTGCTGTTGGTGTCGCCGCCGGCGCAATCTCCCGAAGGAAGCGGAGCCGAAACCGCATTCGCGAAGTTGGACGAGGCGATCACGGCCCACATGAAAACCTTGGGTGCCAAGGCCGCCACGGTGGCGGTCTCCAAAAACGGCGAAATCCTGCACTCCAAGGGGTTCGGGACTTCAGATCAGGCGGGTCGGAAGGCTTGTCCTCCCGGCGCGCTGATGCGCGTTGCCAGCGTGAGCAAGCCTGTCACCTCTGCCGCGATCCGAGAGGCCGTGGCCGCAGGTAAGCTCGCCTTCGATGACAAGGCCTTTGAGATCCTTGCCATCAAGGAGCCCAAAAACGCCAAGGTGGACCCTGAATTAGGAAAGATCACCATTCGACACCTTTTGGACCACAAGGGGGGATGGGATCGGGGCTCCGGAATGGATCCGATGTTTTCGGGCGCGCGCATCAAGTCTGAACTCAAGCTCGCGCGCGCAGTCACCCCCGCGGATGTTGTCCGTTTCATGAACACCCAGCCCCTTGATTTTCAGCCGGGCACGAAGGCTGTGTATTCCAATTTCGGATATTGCGTGCTCGGCCGGGTGCTTGAGAAAAAAATGGGAAAGCCTTTCCCGGGTTGCCTTGAGGAATTGGTCTTTCGTCCCAACGGCTTGACCGACATCAAGTTGGGGACCGACTCCGTTTCCCGGCGCGATTCCCGCGAGGTGGAATATCCAGCCGAGGCCAGGCAATTCTCGATCGAACTCATGGATGCCAATGGCGGGTTGGTGGCTTCAGCGCCGGCTTTGTGTGTATTCATGCGCCATTTCACACTCAATGGGGAACGCAGGCTGCCGGGTGGAACCGTGGACTGGACCTATTTCGGGAGTTTACCGGGGACTACCGCGATGGCGCGCCAACTGCCCGGCGGTCTTGATGTCGCCGTGCTGATCAATGGCCGACGCAATCAATCCATCGACGCAGACAACCAGGCCCTCAAGAAGGCCGTTGAAGCGGCACTCAAGGCCACCAAGCCTTGAATCCCGCCCTCACTCGTTATCGGTCCCCTTGAAGTTGAAGCCGTCGATCACTTTTTGGTCGGTCAGGGCCGTCAGCATCCAGATGCCGAAGAGGATCGAGAAAATGTTCATGATCGGGAGGATGTAAAAGGAGATCCAGCAGAAGAGGTCCTCGTGAAGCAGGTCCCAAGGCTTCCAAATCAGCATCAGCCAACCCAATAAGTTGACCGGTACAAGGGCCATGATGGCGCTGGTCATGGCCCAACCATAGGACTCGAGGGTCACCATCTTCACCCCGCCGATGGCCATCACGAACGCCCAGGCAAGCACAACAAAGCTGGAGATTACCCATGCCAGGCGGGTTGGCTTTTCAGCCCTGCCGATGTATGCCTCGCCAGCGTCAGCCTCCTCCTTGGTCATTTCAGTCTTTCCGTAATCAGGTTCCCGCAGCTTTTTACCGTTCCTGTCCACGGGGATCGGCCATTCGAGTTTGTCGAGTTCCGCGTCCTTGAGTCGCTGGGTCCATTGGCTGCTGCCACCTT
The DNA here is from genome assembly GCA_963923445.1 of uncultured bacterium. Lineage (GTDB taxonomy): Bacteria > Planctomycetota > Planctomycetia > Gemmatales > Gemmataceae > REEB421. The sequence continues at coordinate 37,743 of CAWUNZ010000002.1, read as the reverse complement.
TGCCTTCGGCGGCGATTTTCGAGGTGTAGAACTCCTTCAGTGATTGCATCGGGGTTAGAAGCCTGTCAGCGAAGATAAAGGGCCACACGCCGATCATCATGCTGGAGAACGCCAGGATGATCATGATGGCGCAGTGCCACAGATAGTTGTTGCTGATGGGGGTGACTACACCGATGGCCGGGCCGCGCAGGTCTTTCAGGGTGTTGTCAGGACCATAGTTGATCTCTTCCTTTTTCTTCTTTTTCTTCTTTTTGCCGTCACCGCCCCCCTTGGCCTCTGGTTCCTCGTAAGGTGCGTCGTCTACCGCGGAAACACCGTAGGAGCTAATGGTGTTGTCGTCATCATCCGCCGGCTTAGGTTTGGGCGCCGGCGCTGGCTCCTCGCCACCGGCGGTGAAGGACTGCTTGCATTTGGGGCACGCCACCTTCTTCCCGGCTGGAACAGGATTGGCTGGGCGGAGCACGGCCTTGCAGTGGGGACAATCAAGCGTGGGGCTGGCCATGAGTCTTCAACTCCCGAAAACAATCGGCTTTCCTGTTTAGTCCAATCTATCGGCGGGGACTCGCCAAGTCAGGATTGCGGCCCTTTGCCCGAGAACTTCCAGGTGAATTGCTTCCCGCTGTTTCCATCCTCGGGCGGTTGCCGCGTCACGGGCGAGGGAGGTTTCGCTGGTCAGGAAACATGCCACTCCACCATCCACGAGGACCCGGTCGGCCTCGGTGGCGACGGCATCGTAAAGGGCACCGAGGTCTTGGTTCGCCGCGTATTGCTTGCCGAAGGGAAGATTGCAGGCCACGGCGTCGAATGAACGCGCCGCGAGCGGTAATCGCGTTGCATTCCACCTGCATAACCAGGCGGGAGACCATCCCCGCAGGTTAATGGTTGAGCACTGCACCGCGTCGAGATCGATGTCACCTCCCACCAGCACGGGGTCGGCTTTCTCCCGGGATTGCCTCGCCAGGCGCAAGGATTCGGCCAAGATGGTCCCCACACCGCACATGGGGTCGAGTATGCGCATTCCAGGACGGGCGCCGATCTGCCGGGCCATGGCGGCGGCCACAACGGGCCTTAGCGAGGCAGGGCGGTGCTCCTTTTTCCAGGTGCGGTGCCTCATGGTCCGATCGGAAAGGCGCACGCCGCAAACAGCTTGCTGCTCGCTGATGCTGAGCCATACCTCGAGGTCGGCCAGTTCCTCTTGGACCTTCCAACGGGGGTTGATCACTTTTTCAAGGCCTCGAATCAACGATTTGCGCGCGGAATGCCTCTGGTAGACTTGGCGGCCCTCCTGCTGCACAACCAGCCAATAGCTCGGGGTGCCCTTGGGCTTGGGCCGGATGGAATGATGAAGACGGAGAAGTTCAGCCCAGTCGGGTTTCTCGGCTGTCCAGCGCTGAATGAGTTCAAGGTCCGCGGCCCTGCGTGTCAGTTCATCGGTGCCCCAGGCCAGAAGAAAAACATCCTCGATCGTCTGAAGCCGCAGCAGGCGGTCATCGATCTCCTCCACCCGGAAAACCACCATGCCGGGCGAGGTTTTGATGATCTCTCCCCCGAGCTTTTCGCGGATTTCGGAAGCCGCCACCGATTCAAGGCCCGGGGTGGTTTGAGCGTAGCAAGCGGGTGTCTTGTTGGCAGGCCGGCGCGCTGGCATATTGGTTCCCAATTCGTGGGTGGCGTTGAGCGCCCCTTGCCCGGAGTGCCTGTCTTCCGGTACAAACACTTTTTATGCTTCGGCCGGCCTGTCCGGCCCATCAAGGCATTCACATTAGCAGCGTCCAAGGCACACGAGGTGGATTCGCATGATCGACCTGAAGGTTTTGATGGTCGAAAAAGAGGATTGTGACGCCGGCACTGTCCAGCAGTTGCGCAATGCCCTGCAGACGGACAAAACGCAGGTGAAGGTCCTGCGAGATGCCGCGGACACCCTTAAGAAGAGGCTCGGCACTGCCCAGCCTGAAACCGCCAAGAAGCTTCACCTTAAGCTTGGTGTCTCGCTGTATTTCCTAGGGCACGGCAACGAGGCATCCCAGCATCTGGCGCAGGCCGAAGGCCCTCTAGCAGCCTTTTATCTGGGTAGGTTGCAGGCTGCCGCGGGCAAGCATGAGGACTCGTTCAAGTCCTTCGAAAAGGCCGAAAAGAGCGGGTATAATGTCGCTCAAGTCAACTTGCAGCGAGTTGGCCTGTACCGGGAAACCGGAAAGCACGACAAAAGCCGCGAACTGCTGGAAAAACACAAGGATCTGGCCAGCCACTCCGCCGAATACCACTACCAGAACGGTCGCCTTTTGCTTGACAACGGATTGATGGCCAAGGCCGCCGAGTCTTTTGAAGCCGCGATCAAGCACGACCCCGGCCACGCGCCTTCCTTGTTTCAGCTTGGCCGCCTGAACGACATCGCCGGCAATGACGATGACGCGATTTCCTTTTACGAACGCTGCCGCCAGCAACCGCCCGTGCAGGCGGGAACCTTGACCAATCTCGGAATTCTTTACGAGGATCAGGGCCGCTTCGAAAAGGCGTTCGAGTGCTTCCGTCAGGTTCAGGTTGGGCAACCGTCCAACGAAACCGCCCGCCTTTTGGCGCGTGACGCTCAGGCCTCGGTTTCCATGGTGGTCGCCGCCGATGGTTCGGCGATTGTCCCTGTTCCCAGCCACATTTTCGAAGTCTCGATTTTTGACTTCGAATTGTCGGTTCGCGCCCGCAACTGCCTTAAGCGCCTCAACATCAAGACCATCGGTGACCTGACCCGCGTCACCGAGGACCAGCTTCTCAACAACAAGAATTTCGGCGAAACTTCCCTCGATGAGGTCAAGAAAATCCTTGACTCAAAGAACCTTCGCCTCGGGCAATCGTTGGAGGCCGGTGGCGAGGGAAGCACCTACCGTCCGCCCTTGGAACTTACCGAGGCCGAGCAAATTAAACTCGCGGCTCCGACATCTGACTTGCAGCTGTCTGTTCGCGCCCGCAAATGCATGAACCGCCTCGGGCTGGCCAGCATCGGTGAACTGGTCTCCAAGTCGGCCGACGAACTGCTCGAAGCGCGGAATTTCGGAATCACCTCGCTCAATGAGGTTCGCGAAAAGCTTCGTGAGCGCGGTTTGGCCCTTCGCGGCGAGTGACGCGCCCCAGTAGTCAAACCGAGGCCACATGGCCCTTTCATTCAGCCTGAAAGCCCGCGACGGATTGGCCCGGCGCGGGCTTCTTGTCACTTGCCACGGTGAGGTCGAAACCCCCGCATTCATGCCGGTAGGAACGCTTGGAACCGTGAAGGGGTTGTTGCCCTCGCAGGTGAGCCAAGCGGGTGCGGGTATTGTCCTAGGCAACACCTACCATTTGCACCTTAGGCCGGGAGATGACCGAATCGCCCGTTTGGGCGGGTTGCACAAATTCATGAACTGGCCCGGTGCCATCCTCACCGATTCGGGTGGATATCAGGTTTTCAGCCTGGCCGAGACGCGTTCCATCACCGACAAGGGAGTGGTTTTTCGTTCCCATGTCGATGGCCGAATGATCGACCTCACCCCTGAAAAGGCGATCGCTATTCAGGAAAATCTCGGCTCGGATATCGCGATGGTGCTGGATGAATGCCCCCCGGCCGGATGTCCTCCGGTTGACCTGGAACGAGCCGTGAGCCGGACGGTGGCTTGGGCCGCCCGGTGTCGCCATGCCGGAACGCGCGCAGACCAGGCCCAATTCGCGATCGTGCAAGGCGGGCTGGATATCGGAATGAGGCGGCAATGCGCAGCGGAATTGGTATCCATGGGGTTTCCCGGGTATGCCTTGGGCGGGTTTTCCGTGGGCGAGAAGCCCGAGGCTATGGCGGAGGCCTTGCCGGCGTGCGCCGCGGCGCTTCCGGAAAACAAACCACGCTATCTGATGGGGGTTGGCCGTCCCGAAGATATTTTGATCGCGATTGCCGCTGGAATCGACATGTTTGATTGTGTTCTCCCCACCCGTAACGGACGTAATGCCCAGGCATTCACACGGCATGGAGAATTGCGGCTGAGGAACGCCGCGTTCCGTGACGATGCGTCACCACTGGAAGAGGATTGTGATTGCCCCGCATGTGTTGGATTTAGTCGGGCTTATTTGCATCACCTTTTTGCTTGCAGAGAGATGCTTGGACCAATTTTGCTGAGCGCTCACAATATCAGATTTTATCAGCGCATGATGGCAGGGGCGAGGGAGGCCATTTCCACCGGTTCCTATGCCTCTTGGAGCCGAGAGTGGCTTGTCGCTACTACCCGTGCCCTTTAAGGTAATGGTTTATTGTTCGGGTTTGCCTTGGGTGGCTGCTGTTCAATGACCATATCGGCTCTGATGCTTTTGGCCCAGGCCGAGGGGGGTGCTGAACCGGCGCAACCCATGTGGTGGAATCTTGTCCCTTTTGGCGTTCTTCTGGTCGTGCTGGCTGTGAATATGCTGCTGCGCGGGAACCGGGAAAAACGCGAGGCGGACGAGTTTCTCAAGGGATTGCGCAAAAACGATCGCGTGCTGACCATGGCCGGCATCTACGGAACAGTTGCCGCCTTGCCGGAAACCGGGGACGAAGTGACCCTGAAGATCGACGAGAACGCGCGCTTGAAGGTGAGCCGGGGGTCTATCCGGCGCAATTTGACGCGCGAGGAAGAGGCCGCCGCGGCCCGCGACCAGAAAAAATGACGCCCCTGGCGGGCGGAGGGTATTGGATTGGAAAGGTTCTTTCAGCGTTTGCAGGACCGACTGGGCGTGGGTGCCGGCCGTCTGCTCGTTTGTCTTGTGCCCTTTGTCGCCTCGCTGGTGGTGATCGGGGTGGCCCTGGCCCATTACCTATCTGGCGAACCGGGTCTCACCTTCCGCATGGGAGTCGACCTCAGCGGCGGTACCACCCTTGTCTACGAGCTTGACCAGTCGCGCAACCAAGGAGGGGGCGGTCGTAATGAAGACCTTAACGCTCGCCTTGAGGAACTGACCACCGCTCTCAAGCGACGCATCGACCCGGCGGACCTTTACAACATCACGGTCCGTCCTATTCCCGGGGATCCCCCCCGGATTGAAATCGTTTTGCCGTTCGGCGGAAGGAATCAGGAGCAGGCCCGCCAAAAGCGTTGGGAACAATTGGTCGAGGAAGTCGGCACCCTTGTTCCTCCCGAGGCTCGCAAGGATTTGGCTTCCATCTCCTTGGATGAAACGGCCCGGCTTGAGCAGGTCGCATCTGGTCTGGCTTCCGATGCCAACGCCGTGAAGGCCAAGGTTACCGCTTACCGCGCCGCCACCGGTGGCAAGGTCGGTCTTTCGGAAAACGATATCGAGCGTATCAAGTCCCGCATCACCCAACAGGGATTGCTGCAATTCGCCATTCTTGCCCGGGCTGATGACGACGCTGAAGCCTTCGAGGCCGCCAAGGCCTATTTCGCCTCCCTTAAGACCAACGCCACTTCCCAAGCGCGTGAAAGCGCCAAATTGCCCGGCCAGCCTCCTGAACCTCCCCGCCGCTCCGGCGAGAACGCCGGGCAAGACCCTGGCCTGTTCACCGTGAGATCCGGGAGCGCCGCCAACAGGCACCGTTACCGTTGGGTGGAACTGGGCAAGTCGATGATCTACGGGCGTACCGATGGAGGCGTGACCACCGGCCTCCAGCTCAACAACGCCGCCCGCGATTCGGCCAATTGGAAAACAGCCGACACCACCCGCCCCTGCGAGCTTGAGGGGATGCTTGTTTACAAGCGCGATATCCGCCCTGAACTGCGCCAGACCCCGTACCTGAGCAAGAAAGATGTCGAGGATCAGAAACAGGCCGAATACTGGGTGCTCGTGCGCGAGCCGGAGGAAGGGAAGGCCGTTGATGGCGGATCGTTGACCGCTGTGTACCGGACCATGGGTGGCCGCGGTGAACCTGCCGTCGGTTTCTCCCTTGATGGGGATGGGGCCCGCAAGTTTTACGACCTCACCTCGCGCAATGTCCGGAGCAGGTTGAGCATCATCCTGGACGGTCAAATCCATTCAGCGCCGACCTTGCAATCAGGCATCAGCGATTCCGGCCAGATCACGGGTGATTTCACCCAGGCCGAACTGGATGACCTGATCCGTATCCTTCGCGCCGGCGCGCTGCCCGCCACCCTGAGCAACCGGCCCGCCAGCGAGGCCAACATGGGCGCCACCTTGGGGGCCGAGACAATCCTTCGCGGCGCCTATGCCATCGTGGGCGCGTTCATCGCCGTGCTTGCCTTCATGGTCTACTACTACCAGTTTGCCGGCATTGTCGCCTGCGTGGCGCTGTTCGCCAACCTCACCCTCACGGTGGCCTTCATGCTTCTGGTTCAGGCCACCTTCACGCTGCCCGGCCTCGCCGGCCTCGTGCTCACACTGGGCATGGCGGTTGACGCGAACGTGCTGATTTACGAGCGCCTTCGCGAGGAGAGGGAAGGCGGCGCCAGCCTTGTGGTGGCCATACGCAACGGCTACGACCGCGCGCTTCCAACCATCATTGACACCCACTTGAGCAGTATTTTTACCGCGATTGTGTTGTATGTCGTGGGCAACGACCAGCTCAAGGGGTTCGGAATCAGCCTGACGGCCGGCCTGATCATCAGCCTGTTCACCTCGCTGTACCTGACCCGCACCATGTTCAACATGTGGCTGCACATGCGGCGGCCCACCGAGCTTCACATGCGGCACTTGTTCCGCAATCCCCGGTTCAATTTCATGAGCATCCGCTGGGCGATGTTTTACATCACCCTGTTGTTGACGGTCGCAGGTGGAGCCCTTTTCCTATATCGCGGCAAGCAGGGTCTCGACATCGACTTCAATGGCGGAACCGCCTACACGGGTGCCTTGAAGTCGCCGCACGACATGGCGTGGTTGAACGAAAAGTTCAGCAGTTCCAACCTGCCCGATCGCAAGATCGAGCAGATCTTCATCTCCGGGGCATCGGAAGGTTCCGCCAGCAAGTATTTCACCGTGCGGACCTCCGAAACATCCACCGACAAGGTCGCCGGGGAGGTGTCCCGGGTGCTTGGTGATGACCTTGAGAAAAACAGCCTCGCCTCCTATCAGGTGGGGGAGAAGGGCAAGCAGGCCGCCACGGCCTCCACCGCGAGCTTTGCCTTTTCCACCGAGGCGACCTTGGATCAGGTTTCCAGAGTTGTTAAGGACTCCTTGCAGGCGCAGGCCAAGAAGGGGAACAAGATCCCGCTATCGGCCCTTGCAAGCGCGCGTATCGACCCCGTGGGCAAAAGCGCCGCAGGTCGGCATGCGGAATTCCAACTTGTGCTTCTGGAACCCGTTTCCTCTGCCGAACTGGTCACCGTGTTCGAGGATGTGAAGGCGCGCTATGCCGCCAATCCTCAGCCGGAACGGTTGGACAACTTCAACGCCAGCATGGCTGGGGCCACCCAGGGCAAGGCGATGGGGGCCATCGTGGCCTCGTGGTTGGCGATCGTTCTCTACCTGTGGTTGCGCTTCGGCAACTGGACCTTCGGCTTGGCAGCCTTGCTGTGCCTGGTGCATGACCTGTTTTTCACACTGGGTGCGATCGCCGTCTGCCATTACCTCGTTGGGGTTCCCGGCCTTTCCGCCATCTTCCAGTTGCAGGATTTCAAGATTGACCTGCCCGCGGTCGCCGCATTGCTCACCTTGGTGGGTTATTCGGTGAATGACACCATCGTCGTGTTCGACCGGATCAGGGAGGTGAGGGGGCGCAACCCGCTGCTCACCGAGGAAATGATCAATGACAGCGTCAATCAGACCCTGAGCCGAACCGTGCTGGCGTCGTTGACCACCTGGCTGGTGGTCGTGGTGCTGTACTTCAGCGGCGCGGAGGGTATTCACCTCTTCGCGTTCGTGATGGTGATTGGCGTGATCGTGGGAACCTACAGCTCGATTTACATCGCCAGCCCGCTGCTGCTGATGTTTGGCGAGGGTCGGGCCGTCTCCCAAGAGGCCACCCGGCAGATCGTGGTCGAAGACGCCGCAACCTGACAGGCGTTTTTTATTCTTAATTCGGAAACGCCCAAGGAGGAGCGACCCCTTGGTGGGTAGCCCTCCGTGAGTTTATTTGAGATATTAATTGCTGCTGGGGCGTGATTTTTTCAGGTCTTTTCGCGACAGGCTCACAAGGGTCTCCCTTACAGTCGCCAAATTTCCAACAACAACGAACATGCGCAAAGAGTAGTGACCAGCGGGAATACCTCGCGCGTCCCTGACCCTGAAGACGCAATTCCACTTAACCACTCGTTCCGCTTGGAAGCGAAACCGGCCGTAAGTCGGGGTGTCAACCTTGGGAGAGCCTTCAGGTGCATTTGGTTCGTCTTTCGTGAAGATCCCCATGGCGTGGGTTTCGCCCGGCACGGTGAAAATCACGGGCAGGCTTTGCTCGCCGGGGCCATCATCCAGTGGCGCGGTCTCGCCAGTGACCGGATTCCAACTCAGGAATCGCGAAAATTCCTGTGGCATATATCCGGTGAGGGCCTCGAACTGGCCCATGGCGTGGTGTTCACCTGATGGCACATGAAAGTTGACGCGGTAGTCGATGGCATGGGGTAGACCTGGCATCCCGATCGTGACCTGTTTTTCCACGCGGTGGTTTGACAGCGCGGTGGTGTTGAGGGCTAAGCGGCCCGAGGATTTTTCCCCCGGATTGAGCCAGAAAGCCATGGTCGATCGCGTGGCCAGGGTGTTTTCCGTCGCCTTGATGTGCTCAAGCCTGCTGGTGGATTTCTCACCGGCGCCATCACGCCGGGAACCAGCTTCAGTGGGGTTGTAGCATTCGGCCCAGAAGGGGCCGGGCTTGGCCATGTCGAACGACGAGGCCGATTGCAACTGCCTTCCATGATCGGCGCTGTCAATGAACTCCTTGCCGTTCCACCTCAGGGAATCGATGGCTCCGGCCAATCGGGTGGTCGTTGAGATCACGATGTCGGATGGGCCGGCCTTGGCCCTGATCGAGGCGTTTCCCGGAGGGGCTTGCTGTTGTTTCAGCGAAAGGAGTGCCGGGGTCGTGAGGAAGAACCTTCGGTCCATGCGCTTTACCACCGCCCAAAAACAAAAAACCGAGGCGGCCAGCAGGCCGCCTCGGAATATATGGTCGCCGACCCGGAGTCAGGATCAATACATATCGTCACCGCCACCACCGGCGGGTTTCTTCTCCTCCTTGGGCAACTCAGCAATGAGGGCGTCGGAGGTCAGAAGCAGGGTGGAGACGCTGGACGCGTTTTGAAGAGCGGAGCGCACAACCTTGGTGGGGTCGATGATGCCGGCCTTCACCATGTCGACATACTTGTCGTTGCGGGCGTCATAGCCATGGTGAGCGTCCTTCTCCTCCAGCACCTTGGAGCGAATCACCGCGCCATCTTGGCCGGCGTTCGCGGAGATCTGGGTGATGGGTGCGGAGCAGGCGCGGACAACGATGTCATAGCCAGTCGCCTCATCCTCGGTGAGGCCCTTGGCCTTGAGGCCTTGGCTGGCGCGCAGAAGGGCGACGCCACCACCGGGAAGGATTCCTTCCTGAACGGCAGCGCGGGTGGCATGCATGGCGTCTTCCACGCGGGCCTTCTTTTCCTTCATTTCGCTTTCCGTGGCGGCACCGACATTGATCTTGGCAACGCCACCAGAAAGCTTGGCGATTCGCTCACTGAGCTTTTCACGGTCGTAATCGCTGGTGGACTTTTCCAGTTCGCGCTGGATCGTGGCGATACGCGCCTTGATCTCGCCCTTGTTGCCGTTGCCTTCGATGATGGTGGTGTTGTCCTTGTCGATCTTGACCTTCTTGGCGCGACCGAGGTCCTTAAGGGTGATGGTGTCCAGGGGGGTCGCGAGGTCTTCGAAGAAGGCGCGGCCACCGGTGAGGACGGCGATGTCCTCGAGCATGGCCTTGCGACGGTCGCCGTAACCGGGGGCCTTCACGGCGCAGCACTTAAAGATGCCGCCGGACTGCATGGTGTTGATCACCAAGGTCGCTAAGGCGTCGGAATCGACATCCTCGGCGATGATGAGAATCGGCTTGCGCTGCTCGACAACCTGCTCGAGAAGTGGAAGGAGATCCTTGCTGGCGGAAATCTTCTTCTCGTGGACCAGGATATAGCAGTCCTCAAGGTCGCATTCCATGCGGGCTTTGTCGTTGATGAAGTAAGGCGAGAGATAACCGCGGTCGAACTGCATGCCCTCAACGAACTCATGGTTGGTCTTGAAGGCCTTGCCTTCCTCGACGGTGATCACCCCGTCCTTACCCACCTTCTCCATGGCCTCGGCGATGATGGTGCCGATCTCAGAGTCGTGGTTGGCGGCCACGGTGGCGACATTCTGCATGTCCTTCAGGCTGCTGCACTTCTTGGACATCTCCTGAAGTTTTTCAACCACATGGGTCACGGCCAAGTCCATGCCCCGCTTCATGAGCATGGGGTTGGCGCCGGAAACTACGGCCTTGAGACCCTCGTTGAAGATCGCCTCGGCGAGGACGGTTGCCGTGGTGGTGCCGTCACCAGCGACATCACTGGTCTTGCTGGCGACCTCGCGCACCATGCGGGCGCCCATGTTCTCGTACTTGTCTTCCAGTTCGACTTCCTTGGCGACGGTCACGCCGTCCTTGGTCACAGTGGGCGAGCCGAAGCTCTTCTGAATGACCACATTGCGGCCCTTGGGGCCAAGGGTCACCTTCACGGCGCGGGCGAGCTTGCTCACACCGCGGCGAAGGGCTTCACGGGCTTCCTGTTCAAAGGCAATCTGCTTGGCGGCCATTTTCTTCCTCTCCTCGAGTCGTTGATGATGGTTGGTTTGGGGTCAGGGTTGTGGGTCGGTGGGGCGAAGAGGTTCAAGCATCCACGACGGCGAGAACATCTTCCTCGCGCATCAGAAGAACATCTTCACCATGGCTTTGCTTGAATTCGTCGCCAGCCCAGTTGGTGAACAGGACGATGTCCCCCACCTTGAGGCTGGGCTGCTTCCGGCTTCCATCCTTGAGAAGCTTGCCGGGGCCGACGGCAAGAATCTTGCCCTTTTGGGGCTTGCTCTTGGCGTTTTCAGGCAAATACAGGCCGGAGGAGGTCTTTTCCTCAGCGGCGAATCGCTCGATGACCACACGGTCATTCAATGGCTTGATGGTCGTCTTCATCGAAACTCTTCTCCCAACGGGGCCTCAAGGCTTGAGAGGCACAATGCAAGCGCCGTGCCATCGGTTGGTTTGGTGAAAAGTCCTGTATGGTAACAGTTTGTGGCGAGGCGCCTTCATTTGTGGTCTGCCAGTTCGGCCAATCTAGGGCGGGTCGGCTTTGGCTGTCTGTCATTCTGGCAGGCGTTTCTGAGGTAACCGGTTGTGTGGTGGCGGCATCCGGTGGCGGCAATATAATTAGTTTTAAATCTCATGGGAGTGCCCGCCATTCAGCCCGCAGACCGACTGATCCGTGTTTTGGTCGAGATGAGATCCGTGGCTGTGGCCTTGAGCGGAGGCGTGGACAGTGCCGTTGTCGCCAAGGCCGCGTATCTTGCCGTTGGAACCAAAGCGGTTGCCTTCACGGCGGATAGCCCAAGCGTTGCTCGTCGCGACATCCAAGCCGCGCGGGAAGTCGCGGCCCTGATCGGTATTCGGCACGAGATTCTGAAGACATCGGAATTCGAGAAACCCGCTTACAGGGCGAATGACGGTACCCGTTGTTATCACTGCAAAAGCGAGCTTTACCTTCAAGTTGCCGCGAGGTTGGAGCAGTTCGGCCTGGCTGTCGTGTGCAGTGGCGCCAACCGCGACGATTTGGGTGATTACCGACCAGGTTTGACCGCCGCGGCTGAACGGGGAGTGCGTCATCCCCTTATTGAGGCTGGACTAGGCAAGGCCGAGGTCCGAGGAGTCGCCCGGGAATGGGGCCTGCCGGTCTGGGACAAGCCGGCATCGCCCTGCCTTTCGAGCAGGCTGGCTCCCGGTGTGGAGGCCACTCCGGAGCGGGTCGCGAGGGTTGAGGAAGCCGAGAACCTGATCCGCGATTTGGGATATCCCGATTGCCGGGTTAGGGTTCACGCCGGGGAATTGGCGCGCATTGAACTGCCGGAAGGAAGCCTTGATGAATTCTTCAGGGAAGGGCATGCGGTGGAGACCCGCCGCCGGCTGAACGGCCTGGGGTTTCGATTTGTCACGATTGACCTGGGTGGCCTGAATTCCGGTGGCATGAACGAATTGGTGCCACTGGAGATCCGGGCGCGTTTTCGTCAAATTTGATCTTGTTGAACAATCGGAGATATTGCCATGGCGGCAGCCCCCGTGAATCCGATGCCGGCACCCAAGGTGCTTGAGCAGTCCTTTTTGGAAATGCGCTGCCGGTTGTTGGACTTGGCGGCCTTGCTGGACCGCGTGGACCGCGGCGGCGGCGCCGGTAATGACCCGCGCATGTGCCAAGTGATGGAAGGGCTGTCCATTCTTCTGGGAAAGAAAGACAGGGCTGAAAAGATCCAAACCCTGTTTTCCCAGCCCTATGATCCTGCTTGGGAAAAGCCGTCTCCCCGTTATTGATTCACTGGTCGCGTTCGAGAAGGCGCAGCGTTTCCCGGTCCGCCTCACCGCCATAATGGGATTCCAGAACCTTGTGGAAAACCGATCCGGGAGGGCTGACGGCGGCGAAAAGGGTTGCGCATGACCCAACCTTTTGCGCGTCGATCGGTCCAAGAATCTCCAAGGCTGTTGATTCCGGTTGACTCAGGATGGCCATGACGCAGTCCGTGAGTCTGGCGCCAAGCACCGGGTGGGCCAGGAAGGCCCGTGCCTCCGCCGCGCTTTTGATCGAGTAGAAGCGCGTGTTGACGCTGGGATTGGGCGATAGCCCGTCCAATTGTGGAAAGATGTACCAGATCCAGTGGGATTTCTTGCGGCCGGCCCGGATTTCCTCCATGGCCTTGCCATAATCCGCCTCCTGCGCTTTCAGGAAACGCTCCAGTTGGTGCGGATCATCCTCCGGAATCGCCATGGCTCAACGCGTGGCGCGCAGGATAAATGAAGGGGTGAGTGGATCCAGCCTTGTCGTTCCAAGCTGGTCCACGCCCCTTGCAAGCATGATCTGAATCAGATCCACCTGATCGCACAATGCCCTGAGCTTGGCTTGCACGGAGGCCACGCCCTCGATCGATCCCAAGTGCGCCACAAGGGTTCCCCCGGGCTTGAGGACGGCCCAGACTGGCTCTACCAGCCTGACCACCTCATGACTGATTCCACCGATGAAAACGGCGTCTGGTGCCGCCAACCCCGCGAATGCCGCTGGGGCTGATCCGCGAACAGGAACCACGGTTTCAGCCGCGTGCGCGGCGAGGTTGGCGATGAGTTTTTGGAAGTCCCCGGCATCTTCCTCAATGGCCACCACTTTGCCGGGACGCACAAGTCGAGCGGCCTCAATCGCCACACTTCCGGAACCAGCGCCGATGTCCCAGACGGTCAGTCCCGACTGAAGGCGGAGAAGACCCAACGCGATGGAGCGGATTTCGCCGGGAGTCACCAGGGCCTTGCCAGGTGCGTCGACGGCATAATCTCCCTCCGGATTGCCAAAGATCGCGGAATGCGAGCGGCCCGATTGATTTTCCGGCGCGCCGGGCAAGCGGCATAAGATCAGAATATTGAGAGGGTCGAAGTCCAGGGATGCGATCTCGTCGAGGGTGCCTTGGGTGAGGCGCTCCCGGGGCGTTCCAAGGTTCTCGCACACATGGGCGCGGTAGCCGGTCAAACCCCGGGCGAGAAGCGCGCGGGCCACCGCGGCGGGACCGACTTCCGGCGTGGTGAACAATCCGACTGTCCGGGCTTGGCGCATGCGATCGATCACCGTCGGCAGTGGCTGGGACTGCAGGTTACTCAGGTAGGCGTCCTCCCAGCTTTCCTTGATGCGGGCGAAGGCGGTCTGCATGCTTGAAACATGGGGCAGGACCTCGAACCGATCCTTGCCGAAGGTGTCGAAAAGCCAACCAGCCAAGCCATAAAACAGCGGATCTCCCGAGACTACAAAAGCCAATTTCTGACGGCTGATTCGGGACCCGATTTCCCTGCCCGCGGTGGCAAGATCCGGGTCGAGGGGGACTTGTTCTGCATTGGTGGACCCCAGTTGGCCAAGCACATGGTTTTGGCCGATGATCGCGTCCGCATCGGACAGGGCTTGCCTTTCCCGGTGAGTCAGTCCGGCCATCCCATCACTGCCCACGCCGACGATCGGCATCCGCCAAACGGTTTCCGCCATGATTCAGTTCCCCGCAACTTCATCCATGAACCCGGCCATGAGGGCCGCCAAGGCCTCGACATCGGTATAGCAAGGAACATGCCCGCAGTCCGACAAGGTCACTTTCCGCGCGGAGGGAAGTCCACGCACCAGGTCGTCCGCGCAACGGTGGTCCACAACCTTGTCATTGGCCCCGCAAACCAGAAGCACGGGCAGGGAAATGCCCGGTAGGGCGGAGCGCAAATCAGTTTGATCCAGCAGCAAGGCCTGATGGCAGACGGTGCGCACGGGCGTGGCGCCGGCGCAAGCCACCAGATGCTCCCAACGGTCCGGGGAATGGGTCACGAATTCGTCGCCGTTGGCGCGCCTGAGAAATTCCCTGTAGTTGGGCATCTGGCACATCAGTTTTTCACGGGTGAATCTGGCAAGGCGCACCAACCAGCGCTGGACATGGTTGAGGGGCCTGTGGGCAAAACCTCCCTGAAGGATGCCGGCCCGGAATAGGTCTGGATTCGTCGCCAAGGCCCTTAGAACCACGGTTGAACCGAACGAGGCGCCGGCCAGAAAAGGGCGGTCGAGGCCAAGGTGCCCGATCAGGGCGATAAGATGCTGCGACAGATGCCGGTGCCGAATCCAAGGTAGGGGTTCCTTTGCGGGCGGGTGCGTGCCCGGCAGGTCCCACCCGATGCAACAGAATCGATCCTTGAGCAGGCTTGCCAAGGGAATGAACGAATCTGACCGGTCTGAAAGTCCATGACCTAAAACCAAAGGGGGGCCGGATCCCCAGACAAAATACGATGACTTGAATCGCGGGCCCTGAAAATTTCCCCGGGTTCCTTCCCTCTTGAAGGCATCGAAAGCATAGTGGAAGTCCAGCCTTGGGCCGGTTCGCGCGCCCGCCACCAGGCAAGTCCCCGGGTTGCATCCGGAGTCGCACTGGCAACTGGTCGGATTTGTCATGAGGGCGCACCCGTCCTGCGAAACGACATCGAGGCGAAGCTCACGCTCTCATATCCGCGCGGATGAACATACTGATCGTAGCGCAAGAGCCTCCCTTGGCAGGGACCCAAGGTCCTGAGAGCCAGATGGGTGGGGGGAAAACCACAAATTCGGCGTGAATCGCGTTCCGCTGACAGTAATTCCCTATAAGCCTCGTGGTTGCCCGCAGCGGCATGGTGCATCAGGAGAAGGTCCTGGCGCCTGCTGGAGTCCAGCTTCGACGGGCCGACCGGTTCCGGGTCGCCGAATTTCGGTCCGATGTGGGCCAGATCCCCGCTAATGACATGGCAGACCGGTTCTCCTGCAAGGGATTCCGCATGCTTGATCGCCGCGGCCATTTTCGAAATGGCGACTTCCGTTTCCACCTTGCCGCGCTTCCCAAGGATGGGGTCGAAGGAGCCAACCACCAGCGGGACAATCCGAAAGGGCCTTGATGGCCCAAGAACATGCTGGAGAAAGACGACCTCAAGTTCAATGGAGTGCTCCGGCATATGCCCGAGCAATTCGTCCTCATAGAGTCCGGGGCCATAGGCTTGCTCCACCCGGTCGATGAAGGCCTCATCCGTCGGAGCCACGCCAAGGGGTGTCTCAAAGGCCTTGCGAGTCAGGGTGAACAACCTGGGGCTGTAGTGGGAGGTGCCGACAATGACAAAAAGTCTCGCGTTGGTCTGCTCAAAAAGAGCCTTGTATCCATGCGCGAAATTGAAGCCGCCGCGATTGTAATCAATGTGGGGGACCAGCAGCGCATCGAGGCGGTGGTCGGTCGCGGGTGAAACCATGGGGCCTGGACCGCCGTCTCGGAGGAACTGGTCGCGCATTTGCTCAGTCAAGGCTGAGGGGTCTCCCTCGTAGCAGCCGATGCAGGCGGGCTTGCGAACAGGGGAGTTTGCCGTGGCGCGCCAGGCTTCGTTGTCCAAAAAAAGTGCCTGATCCATCGCGTCAGCCACCAGGCTGAGCCTTTCGGCGGGTATTTCCGTTCCCCCCATGCGCGAGGAAAGTCGCCGCTGGATGTCGTTGATGGTGTTGTTGCCGTCGAAAAGCTTGAGACATTCCAAATCAAAGGCAGTGAGCCTGAGCATGGCCTTGCTGAGGCGCAGGGTGTCGGTGACCAAAAAGAACCCGGGCTTGGCGGGATCGGCTTCCGCGGCAAGGTAAGGCCTGAGGCGCGGCCGAACCGCCGCGCCGGTCATTTCTTGTTCGCCGGGTTGGTGGAAGCCAGTTGTTGGCCGGGTGATCCTGAAAAATCGCGGATGGAGGTGCCGTCGGGAATTTTCCAGAGCCTGATTTCACCGTTGTAGGAACCCGAGGCCAAGGTCGCGCCGTCCGGATGGATGGCCACGCTGAGAACATGGTCTGTGTGTCCGGAAAGGGTTTTCATCGCGGCAGCGGTGTCGGCGTTCCAGAGGCGCACGGTGTTGTCTGCGGAACCGGTGATCAGCCACGGATTCTTCGGGTGCTGAACGAGCTTGAGGATGGGACCGGCATGCCCGGGCATCGCCTTGGCTTGCTTGGCCCCCTGATCGGCAGTGATGGTCCATGAGCGGATCTGGCGGTCTTCCCCGGCGCTGAATCCCAGCTTGCCGTCGGCCTTGAGGGTCACCCCAAACACCGGATTCTGGTGGTCGGGGAATGTCAGGAGCGATTCCTTCGCGGCTATATCCCACAGCTTTGCGGTCTTGTCCCGGCTGGCGCTTGCCAAACGCTTGCCATCGGCCGAAAAGACAACGCCAAAAACCCAGTCGGCATGATTCTCAATGCTTTGTTCGAGCTTGGCGTTCGGGATGCCGGGAGCGAGGTCCCACAGGTGAATCATCCTGTCACAACCTCCCGCGGCGAGTTTCTTGCCATCGGAGGAGAGGGCCAGGCATTGAACCTCATCGTCGGTTTCCAGAAGGCGCTTGACGAGAACCTTGGGATCGCCAACGCCATCAAGCCAAGCCACTCCATCCTCTGTTTTCGCGGGGGCGGCCTTGAGGTTGTAGACCGTTACATCCCCCTCTTCACCCGGCCTTCCGCCGCCTGCCACCAGATTTCCATCCGGCAGGAAGAGCATGGCCATTGCCCGGCGGGCTCTGGTTTTAAGTCGCGCCGACAATTTGCCAGTCTCAATGTCCCAGACGGTTAACTCATGATGACCACTGGCGACGAGGCTTTTCCCGTCGGGGCTGAATGCCAGTGCCGTGATCTGGACTGGGAACGCATACTTGGTCAAGGGAGCGGGCGGGGCCCACCTGCGGCGCAATTCCTTGACCAGATCGGTTGAAGGGGTCAGGCCGGCGTCGATCTTGGCGCCTTGGGAAATCCACTTCTCAATGATGGCGATCTTGTCGGCAGCCAAGGCGTTACCGGTTTCCTTAGGGGGCATCCGGCTGGCGTCGGTCGCCTTGAGAACATCAACGAGGTGGCTCTCATCAGGTTTGCCGGGGACCACCGGATCGTCCTTGGTGCCACCCTTGCGGAGGGTTTCCAGCTTGGTCATGTCAAGCTTGCCCTTGGGGTTTTTCGACCCATGGCAGCCGAAACAATTTTCCTTGAAGATCGGCGCGACATCCTGAATGAAGCTGACCTGGCCTCCACCGGGCTTGGGCGTTTGCGCGGATGCCGAGGGTGATACCAAGGCTACTGACAATAAGGCCAAGACGATGGATAGGAGGCGGGTCATGTCGGAAACTCCGGGCGGGGAAATCAGCAAACTCAAAACCGCTGGATTTCTGCGCTCCATCACAGGCGCGGGCGGGATGCGAATAGTTTAACCTGACCGGGTGGGCCGCGCGAGACGATTCCGTCATGTTTGGCGGCCAGGGTTGGGGGCGACGGGAATGGAACGGCTTGGCTGGCGCAAACTTCATTGGGGGGACACCCGTTTGCACCTCCTTGGGGCCGAACGGGTTCCTCCACTGGGCGGATTGCTCCTGGTTGTTCAGAGGGTGACGCCCAAGGAACGAACCTTGGTGGAGGCTTGCTCCAAGCGGTCGATCACATGGTGCGTGGCCAGCGAGGAAGGCGCGGGCCAGTCAATGGAGTCGTGGATCAGCAGGGTCAGGCATCTGCTGGGAGTAGGGCTCGCCGTGGCCGTGGCCTCCGAGGATCTTACGGATGCCGATGGCCAATCCTGGCCCATGCACCGGTGGTTGCCCGCCGTGCTGGCAGGGGCGAGCCTACCGGTGTTGCCCGTCGTTTTCGTGCCCCACTGGGGGCATGATCAGGAGGGGGGGCCGGGTCATTGGAAGCCCCGGGCGACCCAATTGCATGAAAAAAGGGCCGATGTGGCCTTTGGTCAACCAATCGCCAGCACCGATGTCGACGGGAGATCGGTCCGTGAAAAGCTGGACCGGTTGTGCACCGATGCCGCCCTGGCCCGCAAGGCCCACAACCTGACCCCCGCCCGCCTGTTTTTGCGGGTGGCGCGCAAGCGGTGGGCTCGTCCCTGCCTTTTGGATGGCGCCGTGGCGACAGGCGAAATGACCTTCGGCCGAGCCTTGACCGCCGCCCTTCTGATGGCCGAGTTTTTCAAGCGTGAAATGCCGGGCGAGGAGATGGTGGGGGTCTGGCTGCCCACAGGCACGGGCGGGGCCTTGGTCAATGCCGCCATCGGTTTGATGGGGCGTATCGCCATCAATCTCAACTACACGGCGACACAAGCGGTCAACGATGCCTGCCTTGATCAGACCACGGTGCGCACGGTTGTGACAGCAAGAAGGTTTCTGGCGCGAATGCCGTTCGACCCTGGAAAACGAAAGTTGCTCATCCTTGAGGATGTGGTTGGCAAGGCCAACGGTTGGGCGAAGGCCCGAGCCTTCGCCCGGGCCTCGCTCATGCCCCTGGGCATGCTGGAGGCATGGCTTGGCTGTGACAAGTCGGGCCCTGAGGACCTTGCCACTATTGTCTTTTCGAGCGGTTCCACTGGCGCCCCGAAGGGAGTCGAACTGACCTGCGGCAACCTGGTGGCGAACATCCAGTCGTTGGTCACCTACGGCGATATTTTCCCCGAGGACCGAATCCTTGGAATCCTGCCTTTTTTTCACAGTTTCGGCTTCACGGTCACCCTTTGGGCCCCACTGACACAGGGAATATCGGTCGCCTACTATCCGGATCCCAGGCAGGGTCGCGATATCGGCGCCCTGTGTCGGCGTCATCGTTCCACGGTCATGCTTTCCACGGCGACATTCCTGCGATTCTGCCTCAAGCGGGCCGAGGCCGAGGATTTTCGTTCCGTCCGATTTCTGGTCTGCGGTGCCGAGAAACTCCCCGTTTCGCTGGCCCGCGAGTTTCATGATCGATTCGGCGTCCTGCCAATCGAAGGATACGGGTGCACGGAATTGGCACCCGTGACGAACATCAACCTTCCCGATATGCCGTTGGCTGATGGTAAGGTTTTGCTGAGGGACCAACCCGGTAGCGTCGGGCGGATGGTTACCGGTTGCCACGCCCGCATTCTTGATCCCGACACCGGCGCGCCGATGCCGGCGGGCGAACCGGGAATGATCCACATCGCCGGCGCGAATGTGATGCGTGGCTACCATGGCCAGCCCGCGAAAACCGCGGAAGTGATCAGGGAAGGGTATTACAAGACAGGAGATGTCGGCTATCTGGATGAGCGATGCCACCTGTTCATCACCGGTCGGTTGTCGCGCTTCGCGAAATCCGGCGGCGAGATGGTGCCGCTCGAGCGAGTCGAGCAGATTCTCCACGATGAATTGCCCACCAACGAGCGGGTGTGCGGAGTGACCTGCGTGCCGGATGCCACCCGGGGAGAAAAAGTGGTCCTTCTGTATGTGAGGGCCCTTCTTGAGGAGCACGGGTTGGATCTCAAAGGATGGCTGAAAAAGCTGGCGGCAAGGGGAGTCCCGCCCTTGTGGGTTCCATCCGAGAAGGATTGCCACCCGGTGGAGGAAATACCAGCCTTGGGGAGTGGCAAGCTCGACCTTCAGTCCCTCAAGCGGATGGCCTTGGAAAGGGCGGGAAGCAACGGATCATGAGTGTTGACGAGGCAAGTCCAAGGCTAGGTCCCATCCCGTGCCGCGTGGTGCTGGTGGAAACGCATTACGCGGGGAATCTGGGTTCCGTGGCACGCATCATGCGGAACATGGGCCTTTCGGACCTGTGGCTGGTGCGGCCGATCGCCAAAAGGGACGACACTCAGGCGATTCGGATGGCCGTTCATGCCGGGGATGTGTTGGAACGGGCGAAAATCGTTGATTCCCTCGCCGAGGCCTTGGCCGGTTGTTCGCAGGCGGCAGCCACGGCGGCGCGTGTTGCCGGACCAGTCAGGGAGATCAAAAAGGGCTTTCCCCGGGAGATCATTCCCGCCATGGCGGAAATTGGCACCGTGGACCAACCCTTGGCGATCGTGTTCGGCCCTGAACCGAGCGGCCTGACCACCGAGGATGTGGCCCTTTGCCACCACCTGATCAAGATTCCCGCCGACCACACCTACTCGTCCATCAACTTGGCGCAGGCCGTGGCTATTTGCTGTTACGAGATGCGGCTGGCATGGATCGCCCGGGTTCCCCGTCCAAGGCCGGTTCCCGCCACATTCGAATCCCAAGACCAGTTATTCCGGCACCTTCGAGAGGCGCTTGAGGCGGTGGGCTACTTGTTCGGTGAAAAGCAGGAGACCCTGATGCACGGCGTGCGCCACCTGATCAGCCGCATGGGGCCCGAGGAACGGGATATCAAGCTTCTCCACGGATTGGCGAGGCAGATTCTTTGGTATGTGCGAACCCACCCTGGTGATCCCGCGGCCCCGGCCCCGGAAGAATCGGCCTGAGCCCGTTTTTCAAACATCCAGGGCTTCGGCCGAGGCTCGGGCGGCCTCCTCCATGATGAAGCGGTAGCGCATGGCGGGATCCTTCCCCAGCAGGTCCACAAAGGCGCGGTCGGTGTCGAGGATGGAATCGACGCGTACCCTCAGGAGGGTGCGATGGCGCGGGTCGAGCGTGGTTGCCGCCAGCACGGAGGCGTCCATTTCGCCCAGTCCCTTGAACCGTGAAACCTCGAACTTGGCGTTGGCCCTGAGCGAGGCGAGGATTTCCGCCTTGTGGTTGTCATCCTTGGCCCAGTGCGTTTCCTTGCCCACATCGATGCGGTAAAGGGGAGGCAAGGCGATGTAAACCCTTCCCGCGTCAATCAGGCCCTGCATGTTGCGGAAAAGGAAAGCCAGCAGGAGAGTGGATATGTGGTAGCCGTCGGCATCGGCATCCATGAGAAGGATGAGCTTGCCGTACCTGAGCCCAGAAAGGTCGAACCTGGGGCCGGCGCCGGTACCCAAGGCTAAAACCAGATCCTTCAATTCCTGATTGGCCAAGGCCTTGTCGGTGGTGAGACCCTCGGAATTGAGGATCTTGCCCCTCAGGGGCAGAACCGCCTGAAAACGGTTGTTGCGGCCCTGCTTGGCGCTGCCGCCAGCGCCATCGCCTTCCACGATGAACAATTCCGTCTCGTCCATGGCCGTTGACTTGCAGTCCGCCAACTTGCCCGGGAGGTTCAACCGTCGCGTGGTGGCGGACTTGCGGGTGACCTCGGAAACGGCCTCGCGGCTGGCCTGGCGCGCCCTTGCGGCGAGAACGATGCGGCCGATGATGGCATCCGCGGCCGTTTTGTTGGCGTTGAGCCATGCCTCAAGGGCTGGACGGACCGACCCTTCCACCGCCGCGGTCATTTCCGGATTGTTGAGCTTTTCCTTGGTCTGACCCTGGAACATCGGTTCGCGCACGAAGACCGACAACACAGCCACCAAGCCCTCGCGGATGTCCTCCGCGGCGATGGTGAGTCCCTTGATGCGGATGTCGTGGGTGTCCATGTAGTCGCGGATGGATTTCACCACGGCGGCCTTCAGTCCGGCCTCGTGAGTGCCGCCCGCGGATGTGCGGATCCCGTTGACATAGGAGCGCACCGATTCCTCGGTGGCCTCGGTCCAGATCAGGGCAGCCTCCAGCCGTTCGCCTCCATCGCGGCTGAAGGTGAACGGCTGGTCGCAGGCGCGTGGCTTTCCGCTTTCGGCCACCAGGCGCGTCAGAAATTCGGGAATGCCTCCGGGGTGCGAAAGGTCCTCCTCGGTGCCCGCATCCTCGTCCTTGTAATGGATCCTTAGGCCGGCATGGATGTAGGACATGTCCTCCAGATGGGCCCGAATCGTCTTGGTATCCAGGCTTGTCTTGGGAAAGATCGCCGGATCAGGTTCAAACTGGATGGTTGTGCCGTGCTGCCGGGAAGGCCCCAGTTTCACGAGTTCGCCGGCGGTCTTCCCCTGACGAAATTCCTGCCGCCACTCGCCCCCGTCGCGGCGGATGGTGGCGATCAGCTTGCGCGACAAGGCGTTCACCACGGAGGAACCGACGCCATGGAGGCCGCCGGAATGGATGTAGTTGTCTCCCTCGCCGAACTTGGCTCCGGAGTGCAGGGTGGTGAGGATGAGTTCCAGCGCCGGTTTCTTGTGCTTGGGGTGCAGGTCGACCGGGATGCCGCGCCCGTTGTCGGTTACCGTGACCGAGGAACAACCCTTGTGGAGGGTCACGCTCACCATGGTGGCGTGTCCGTTGAGGTACTCGTCGACGGCGTTGTCGACGATCTCCCAGACCATGTGATGCAGGCCCTTCACATCGGTCCCGCCGATGTACATGGACGGGCGCTTGCGAACGGGCTCGAGCCCTTCGAGCACCGTGATGTCCTTGGCCGAGTATCGCGTTTCCATGCTCATATTCGGTTATCGTCCCTGTCAGCGATCGGAGTCGTCGTGGAAAAGTTTGCCTTGTCCGCGCGATGGCCTGGGGGCCTCCTGGGCGGAATCAAAAATCCGGCCCTGGTCCACTTCCTCCCAATTGACGGGGGAAGCGACCACGGGAATCACCTTCTCGAGCCCGGCGCGCTTGACCAGTTCGGTGCCCTTGCCGCCGCGGCCCACCCGGCCTGTCCGGCTGGTCATCTCGTGGGACCGGCCGCCGGGGGTTTCCACCACGAACTTGTCAAAAGAGGACCTCATGACCTGGGCACCCAGGCACCGCGCGCCGTTATCAAGGCGCATGCCGATCACACCCCGGCCGGCGCCGGCGAGGATCGGAATCTCGTCAACCTCGAAGTGGATCACATGTCCGGAGTCGGCGGCCATGAAGATGGATTCCCCGCCCCTCACCACGGCCGCGTGCACGATTTTCTCTCCCTCGCCCAGCCTGATGCACCGTCGGCCCGCCTTGGTGCTGGGTTGGGCAAAAGAGTCCAATGGTGTGCGCAGCACCATCCCGCCGGAACTCACGACGAGGAGCAAGGGGCCTGATTCCCCAGACCCGCTCCCCGCGAACCTGGGGTCGCACGACAGCGCGGCCACCATTCGAGCCTGGTCGGCCAGGCGGAAAAACTTGGCCACCGGTTCGCCGTAGCCGGAACTGGCCGGCACATCGTGAATCCGCTGGGTGTAGGCGGATCCGTCGTCGGCGATGAAAACCACATGGTCGAGGGTCGATCCCGGGGCCACGGCAACCACGGAATCGCCCTCGCGGACGCGCGTGGTCTCGACCGAGGCCAGCCGACCCACGCGCTTGATCCACCCGTCACGGGTGAGCAGCACATGGGTATTTTCCCGGGTGATGTAAGCCTCGGGGTCGAACTCCACGGCGCCTTCGTCCGCGCCAAGTCGGGTTCTTCGGCGGTCCACCAGGCTGAGCTTGGTCTTGGGATCGGGCTCGGCAAGCCCCTCAAGTTCCTTGCGCACCACACCCCAGAGGCGCGCCTCCGAGGATAGGATCCGCTCGATACGCCGGGCCTCATCGGTCTTTTCCCGCAACTCGTCCATGATCTTGCGGATTTCCAACTGGGCGATCCGGTAAATGGCCGCCTCGAGGATGGCGTCGGCCTGAACCTGATCCAGGCCGAAGACCCTCATGAGTTTCTCAGCGGCATCGGCCTTGCCTTGGCTTTCCCGAATCAGGCGAATCGCCTTGTCCAGGGCGTCGAAGATGATCTTGAAGCCTTCAAGAATGTGGATTCTGCGGCGAAGTTGTTCCAGTTCGAATTCGAACCGCCTTCGCACGGTTGCCAATCGGAAATCGAGGAAATGGCGAAGGATGGCCTTGAGGCCCAGGCGTTCCGGCCGAGTCCGCGAGGGGTCGCCTTCAACGGGCACCAGGCAGGTCATGTTGTAGCTGAAGGTGTCTTCCAGGGCCGTGTGCTTGAACAGATAGGCCATGATCAGGTCCGGGTCGGCCCCCGACTTGATCTCAAGGGCGATGCGGAGACCATCCTTCTCGTTGGACTCATTGACAATGTTCAAGAGGTTGGGAAGTTTTTTGTCCTCGATGATGGCGCCGATGTCGGATTCCAGCTTGCCCTTGTCCACTCCATACGGGATCGAGGTGACGATGATCTGCTGCTTGCGACCGGCTTCCTCGAGCTTGTACTCGCCCCGGATTCGGATGGAGCCTGAACCTTCCTCGTAGATCCGCCTGAGGTCGGACCTTTCGGCGAGAACGCGGCCTCCCAAGGGAAAATCCGGCCCCTTGAGCTTGTCCAGCAACTGCGCGACGGTGGCCTCGGGTTCGTCGATCAAGTGAACGGAGGCTTTGATCACATCGCCGAGGTTGTGGGGCGGAATATTAGTGGCCAATCCAACGGCGATTCCGGATGAACCGTTGACCAGCAAATTGGGGAATTGCGCGGGCAGGACAACGGGTTCTTCACGGGTGTTGTCGTAGTTTGGGCGCATCTCCACGGTGCGCTGGCGCAACTCGTCCATCAACCGTTCGGATGCTGAACTGAGCTTGGCTTCGGTGTAACGCTCGGCTGCCGGTGGATCACCGTCCACGGATCCGAAATTACCCTGTCCCTGGACCAAGGGAACCCTGAGGACCCAGTCCTGAGCCATGCGAACCAGCGCCTCATAGGCGGCTGAGGTGCCATGAGGGTGGTAGTTGCCGGTCACATCACCGACGATCTTGGCACATTTGCGAGGGCGGCCATCAAAGGTCAGGCGCAAGTCGTTGTACATCGTGTACAGGAGACGACGCTGGACGGGCTTCAGGCCATCGCGCACATCGGGCAATGCGCGGGATGTGATGACGGACATCGCGTAGATCAAGTACCGCTCCCTCGTCTGCTCGTGCAGCGAGGCGGCCTGGATGTTTTCCAACGAAGAATCCTCCCGGTCGATGACCGGGGCGATTGTAGCAGGCGCGAGGGAACATGGCTTGTTAATGAGCCATGCCATGGGAAACCCATGGCATGGCGAAGGATATGAACTGTGTTTTTCTTATTTGTTGCTGGTTGGCGGATAAGCCTGAACCAAGCTTTCCCCTTCTTTCATAAAGTCAGCAGGAACAGCTTGAAAACTGGAGATTTTGACAAGTTGGAGAAGACGGGAGCTACCAGGGTTTTTGTCAGCCGTCATCATTCCTTGTTTAAACTTTTCGACATGGGAAGGCTGAACAGTCTTGGGAAAATAGGCGATAACGGTGCTTGGGAACTGTTCCGACTCGATCATCGCCGCAAGGCTGTCGCTGGAATTTGGCTTAAGCCGCTTGTAACGGTCCCAGGAGGCTTTCTCCACAAGCACCGCATCAATTGTCCCGCTGTTGAGATTGTCGAGCGCTTCCTCACTGTCGCCCACGGGCAGTACCTTTCCGTAATGCTCTTTCAGGGTTTTCCCGGGTTGAACACCCCGGCGTTCAACCCAAAGCTTGGCAAAGGGGCGGGTCTGAGTGGGAATAGCAACCGTTTTTCCGGCCAGACCAGCCACATTTTTGCCAGCGTCGTCTTTCCTGACAATCAGGTAGGCCTTAAGAGGCGTCTTTTCATTCACCGCCAGCATCAGGGGCTTGAGGTCGGGATATTTCTGGCAAGCCCAGAAAAATTCGTGGCTTTGGAAGACTCCCAGATGCGCCTCACCTTTTTTCATCCGCTCGCACAATTCCGTCGAGTCCGGAGACATCGCAATTTCACCCGGAAGGCCGGTCTGCGCTTTCACAACCTCGGGAAACGGTTGCATCACCAGTTTGGCAATGGCGTCGGAAAAGTTCTGGAAAAAATTCTTAGTGATACCGACTCTGAGCTTGTCATCGGGTTTAGCCGCCAAGGCTTGGCCCGGAACGAACAGGGAAGCGATCCCAAGGATCGCGGTTGCCGCCAGTAGCCTCGCCAAAAACCGCATGGTGCTGTCACTCCGTTGGGGTGGGGGGGTAGCAAAAGGCTTTTCAGGAATCCAGTCGATCAGTTGGTTTTGGGAGCGGGGGCGGCCGCCTTCCAATCCAACTCAAGCGTGAAGGCTCCACCCGTGGCTCGTTCAAGGGTTGCCAGCGCCTGGATGGCGGCCAGCTTGGCCTCGATCGATTGCTGCTTCAGGGTGGTCTCGATCAGGCCCGCCTCAAGGACATCACGGGGAGAAACCTTGTTGTCTCCTCCTAGATCGTCATTGAGTTCCTGACTGCGCTTGTGGGCCACCTTGATGGCTTTTTCAAGGGTGGGTAGTTTGTCGGCGTTTTGCTTGTATCGCAGCCAAGCATTGCCCGATTCCAATTCCACCAGCGCCTGAACCTTTTCCCTGACGATGGTCGCCCGGGTGGCGAGAATTTCAGCTTGGGTGACACGGTCGCGGCGATTTCCAGGAATGACGGAGGGCATTTCCGGAGCGATGGCACCAGGCAGATACTTCTCGTCGAACTGTCCGGTAGGGATCAGAATGGCGTGGAGGTCGGAACCGGAAGCCAATGTCCTGCCCGCCATGGTGAACCGCATGCGGCATTGCGCCTCGATCTCCAAGGCGAAAATGATGGACGCCAGTTCCGCCTGCCCAATTTCCGGGCGGTTGTTGACGGCCATGGAAATGGCTTCGTCCTTGCTGGCAATCGAACAGGTCGCGGATGGAATGGTGTCGTTGGCGGGAGCAACCCGTTCGCAGGTCCCGATCGCCTCTCGCAAGGCGGCGAGGGCCTGCTCGTAGCCATTGTCAGCTTCGGGCACCTTGCTGGCCGTTGCGTTATTCGCGATTTCCACCAATTCCAACTGCCCTGGAAATCGCTCGGCAAGGCGGCTAGCCCCTTCCCTGAGTTGCTTCAGATTGGCCGTCATGGCGGCCAATTCCCTCTTTTGTTGGGCTGCATAAACAGCCATCAGGTAGGTGAAGGTGACTGCCTGGCGGGTTTCGTTCTCCGCTTTCGCGACGCCCAGACGGGATGCCTGGATCCCGTGGGAAACCTGCTGGCGACGCACCCTCAAGTCGCTGGACAGCACCGCTCCCAATCGCCCGCTTCTTTCCAGAGCGTCAGATTTCGCGATATTCGCATGGAGGGTGGCTCTGGCCGCCCTGATGCTGGCCTGCTGATCCATGGCCATGGCCAAGCATTCGTTCAGGCTCAGTGTTCTGCCCGCGGATTCCGTCTTTGCTGGCGATTCCTGAGCGATGACCAATTGACCAGGGATGGTCGCCAGACTCATGGCGATGGCTGATTGACCGATGAAACGGAGGAGGTCTCGGGATCCCCTCGGCATGGCATGTCACTCCCGGGAAAGATTTGCGCCTTGGTGGCTGGAATGGGCATCCCGCCGGCATCTCAATCTGCATCGACAGGGCGAGGCGGCTTTAATGCAATGGAAAGATGATCTTTTGCTGAAATGAAATGTTTGGGTGGCGGGCAGATCGGTTTTGGCGATTCTTCCGGGTGGGGGTGTAGGTGTATGAAGGTGGATTGCTCTCCCGCTGTTCTCCGAGCGTTGGGGACGGCGGCGCAAATTCAGGGCGGTGTTGATCCGGTCAGGGCGCTCCTTGCCTGCTTGTTGCACGAAACTGAGGGGGCGGCGTCGGAATCGGCCAGCCAAGCCGGGTTGGTTTCCGGATTATGGGATCACAGACTCGTTCTTCCGACTGATATCGATTTTTCTGGACTGAAAATTCGAGAGTTGACCGGGGAAATCCAATCGATTGTCCGTCGAGCGGGAATCCTGTTTCGGGAGTCTTTTCAAGAGGGGGAAGTGACTTCGCCATATCTGTTGCTAGCTGCTCTGCAATGCCGTCCTGATTTGGTTGAGGAGTTGGTTGGGCTAGGCCTGGTCATGGATCGGCTCGAAAAGTCCTTATTGCCGATTTCGGAAAAAACAATTCTCGTTCCCGGCGTCGACCTGGAAAACCCGGTGAATGAAACGCGGGTTCTTGACGGTTCAGCCATCAAAATGGCCAGGGTTCGGCTTTATTTCCTGGTGACGGCCAAGGCTTGCGCGTTGGGATTGGAGCGGACGGTAAAGGAAGCTTTGGCCGGGGGAGTTGGTGCGATCCAATCCCGTGAAAAAGAGTTGGCGGACAAGGCCTGGTTGGGCGTCCTGGAATCTTTAAGGAGTTGGACAGAGGCCTCCGGAGCGCTGCTGATTGTGAATGATAGACCAGACTTGGCAGTTATCAGCGGCGCCGACGGAGTTCACCTTGGCCAGGATGACATGGAGATAAGGCAGGCTCGCGGAATCTTAGGCCAAGGCAAATTAGTGGGGGCCAGCACGCACACCCCGGATGAATGGAGGCAGGCTGTTCGCGGTGGCGCCGATTACGCCGGCGTTGGGCCGGTATTTGCTTCGAGGACAAAGGAATTTACGGATTTCGCCGGGTTGGAATATGTCAGGCGGATCGCCATGACCAATGAAATTCCTTGGTTCGCCCTTGGGGGGATAGGCCAAAAGAATATTGAACAGGTTGCCGAGGCGGGTGCCCGTAGAGTGGCTGTATCGAGTTGCCTGGCGATGAGTGCCGATCCCCGTGGGGAAGCGATGCAAATGGTATCTTGTCTGGAACCCTAGCCGATGAAGAACCGCAGGGCCGCCACCATTATGGCGGCGATGAGAACCACCGAGACGATCGCGAAAAAAACGGCCTGAGTGTTTGACAGGTTTCCTTCCCGTGTCCGCGAAATGGCCTTGGGCGGTTTGGAAGGAGTTTTGTCATGAAACGGAGTGATGACGGCATCATTCAGCGTTTGCTGAAATGCCGAGAACGGGTCAGACTCGATTATTGGAGTGGCAAGGGCGATCAGGACTGATTCCGCTTGGCCAGAACCCATCGCCAAGGTGATGGATTCGGCTGCTTCCCGAGGAGTTTGGGGACGATCCGCGGGATCCTTGGCCATCATTCTGACCACAAGTTGATCCACCTCCGGAGGAATTCCCGGAACCAGCGTCGACGGCGCCGGCACCGGGTCGGTGGAATGCTTGATGATTTTTTCAAGCCCCTTGGTTCCGGGGTAAGGGACCCTGCCGGTCAGGAGGAAGAAAAGCGTGCATCCGAGGCTGTAAATATCGGAGCGGATGTCGGCTTGGTGAAGGCTTTTGGCCTGCTCCGGAGCCAAATAGTCCGGAGTGCCGATGATCGTGTTTTCCTCAACGAGAATCGTTCCGTGGTTGGACCCCGCATTTTCAGCGCGAATAGGGGCCAGCCTTGCCAGGCCAAAGTCGCTGATCTTGATCAGGCCGGGCTTGGATGGTTCGGGTTCGCCCTTGATCAGCAAATTGCTGGGCTTGATATCCCGGTGGACCATCCCTTGCTCGAAGGCATGTTCCAAGCCCGCGGCAACTTGCCTGATGTATTCGCAGGCAACCGGAGCAGGCAAGGGACCCCGTTCGCGAACCAGCTTTTCCAAGTTAGGTCCCTGCACCAGCTCCATGACGAGGAAATGGACGCCATTGACCTCGTTGGCGTCAAAAGCCGTGACGATGTTCGGGTGATGCAACCGGCTGGCCGCCCGGACCTCGCGCAGGAAAAACTCCTTCGCCCTTGGGGAGTTCACCAGATCCGCTGACAGGATTTTCAGGGCCACGATCCGGCCCATCGCCGAATGTTCGGCCCGGAATACCCGGCCCATCCCGCCCCGGCCAAGTTCCTCAATCAGCAGATATTGGCCCAAACGAAGTGAGGGACCTTGGCCTTGAAGGAGGCGGGCTCCTTGAAACCTCGTGAGCAGTCCGGAATGAAGCAGGTGGGTGGCCAAGGCTTTGGCGGAAGCCCCGGGAGGGGCCGAAGTGAGGGCCTTGTTCAAGGAAGATTCCGGTATGACCTTGAAGTCGCGGATTTGCCGCAAGAAGGCGTCAGCGCTGACATCTGTTGCGCCTGACTTGACCATTCCCGAAAAGTCCTTGGCAGATGTTTCCCAATTTGGCGGTTGACACGATATTACCGCCCTTTTCACCTTACTTCAAAAACGAAGAAGAAACCGTGAAAGTCTTGTGCCCATTCAAAAAAAGAGGGTTTGCGGAGCATGAAGCACCGCAAACCCAATGGATTTTTTCAAAATAGATGTTTAGTCGAGCATGAAGAAATCGCGCGGACTGCGAATGAAAGGGTTGTAAGGCACGCCCGGGAAGCCATTCACACCGCCGCCACCAAAGCCGCCACCACCACAGTTGGGTCCCAAAACCATTCCCTGAAAGGGCATGTGACAGGGCACCACTGAAAAATGAGGGCCCAAAGTTGTCACGAATGGAGCATTTGGGTTCATGCCAGAGCCCATCAGATCCGGCGCTTTGGGATAAATATAGGTGAATGGCGGACGCGGGGATGGATATTGGGCTTGAGCCGACCCATCAGTCAGAATCAATGAGACCGCTGACAAAACAAATGCGATCAATCGAGTGCTGCCGTGCATGGTGGGTTCATCCGTGGGTATGTCGCGCCTGCCCCAAGCAGACGCTCTCCGCTTGAGCCTAGCCCGCTGATTGGTGGGTCGAGTGAATCGATGGTGGGTCGGGCAAAGAAATCGGGCGGAACCGATCGGAACAGCCGTCATGATTGTCAATCTTGAGCACTAATAAAACGAAAAGGGCCGGCACTTGAGTGCCGGCCCAGGGTCAAATCTCTTGTAGCTTAGTTGCCGTAAGCGCCGGGCATGGCGGCAGCCATACCACCGGGGGTTGGGCAACCCATGGCACCGGAGGCCGCCGGGCCGTTCATGGCGCCGCCAGGAACCGCCCA
The DNA here is from genome assembly GCA_963923445.1 of uncultured bacterium. Lineage (GTDB taxonomy): Bacteria > Planctomycetota > Planctomycetia > Gemmatales > Gemmataceae > REEB421. The sequence continues at coordinate 6,663 of CAWUNZ010000002.1, read as the reverse complement.
TTGCAGGGTGGGGCTTACGAAAACGGGGGCGTAGTTCACACGGCCACCGTAGCCGTTGGCGCAGGAACTGTTGATCTGATAGCCGTGATTCTTGTAGTAGGCGACCCAGTCAATGTTATCGAGGGCGCCATAGTAGTTTTTCATGGCGTTGTAGTAATCGTGCCAGAACTTTTGGAGGCGTTCTTCCTCGGGGGTAAGACCCTTGTAGCGCTTGGCGAAAATATTCCACCAAGGCTGATATCCGCTGTAACCAAGTTGTGCCCAGCTCGCCTGGGCGGAAGAAGCGCTGCCTGCCACTAAGGCTAGGGCGAGCGCGAGGAAAGCGAAACGCTTCATGGTGACTCCTTTCACCTATCCCGGATCTTTCCCCCGGACGCGCATCCGGCCTTGAGGCAGACGCACCCGTCGGGTTCGAGGTCCGGGCCCAGTTCCATCCTGGACAGGCACGTCGAGTGCCTTTCTGGATTCCTGACCTCGTCACCCCGTCAATCGGCACATTCGATCCCACTGGTGCAGGCATACTGCCGGTTTTGATCCCTACTCAAGTTTTTTACAATCGCCACATAAAGATTATTTTTCCCAGATTGCCCATGTTTGTGAATTTTTTTGGTTCTTTGAAACACTCGGTGTGCTTGCGGATTCCTAAAACGATCCTGATGCCATCAAAATGACTTAATTGCGAGGTTTTTCATGAATCGCCGTCAGTTTTTGGCCACTACCGCCACCACGGTGGCAACCGTTCAGGCGACTCGGGGTCTTGCTGCACCAGCTGCTGGATATCAGGTCTTAGCAGCCGATAAGGGGCAGGTGGCGTTGATTGGGATCGATGGAAAACCAACTTGGAAACGCCCCCTCAGGGCCGAGGTTCACGACATCAACTTGCTTCCTGGTGGGGGCGTTCTCTTGCCTGTGGCCCGTGACCGGGTCGCCGAATGGGACAAGGATGGCAAGGAGGTTTGGTCCTATCAGGCTGCCAAGGTACCCGGTAACCCCGGGCATATTGAAATCCACGCGGTTCAGCGGTTAGCCAACGGTCTGACATTGGTAGCTGAATCCGGCAACAAGCGCCTGGTTGAGGTGGATCGCTCAGGCAAAGTAGTCCATGAGGTGGCGCTGAAGGTGGACAAACCCAATCCACATCGTGACACACGGCTTGTTCGCAAAACTTCCGATGGGACCTATCTTGTTTGCCATGAAGGGGACGGGACCGTCCGGGAATACGACTCCAACGGTAAGGTGGTTTGGGCCCATGCCCTCGACCTCGCGGGTCGGCCAAGGTCTGGCGGCCATGGTCCAGAGGGGCACGGCACCGAGGTTTACGGGGCCTTCAGGAGCGCGAAGGGAACCACCTTTATCGCAGCGGGTAACGGCAACCGCGTGTACGAGGTGGACAGGGAAGGCAAGACCCTATGGTCTCTCGAACAAAAGGAATTGCCGGGAATCGTGCTCGCCTGGGTGACAACGCTTCACCTTCTGCCCAGTGGAAACATCATCGTGGGCAATTGCCATGCAGGTCCGGAAAACCCTCAATTGATCGAGGTCACCCGGGATAAGAAAGTGGTTTGGTCGTTCAAGGATTTCAATGTTTTTGGCAATGGCCTTGCCGCGGCCCATGTGGTCGGGGTTCCGGAGGGGACGATCCGGTGAATAATAATGGTCTCTTGTCCATGCGTCCGGTCATCGTTGCGTTTCTTGCGGCGGGCTTGTTCACGGGATGTTCGCGGCATTCCCGCGAGACTGGTGAAACCGGCTCCCGCAAGGTCGAGGTTGCCCGCCCGCTTCAAGTTGATGCTGCCGACACCGTGGAATTCAACGGCCGACTTGAAGCTTCGCAAATAGTTGAGATTCGCGCCCGTGTCGGTGGTTACCTGGTCAAGGACGCCTTTCCCGAGGGGGAGGAAGTCAAGGCCGGCGACCTTCTGTATGAGATCGACCCCGCTCCCTACCAGAAGGCCTTGGATGCCGCCAATGCCGAATTCCGTGGAGCCGAGGCCCAGCTCAAACTGGCGGACGCGGAGTACAGCCGTGCCCGTTTGCTGCTCGCCAGGACCGCTATTAGCCCCGAGGAAGTTGATATCCGGCTTGGAAACCAGAAGGTCGCCTCCGCGGCCGTCACGAGCGCCAAGGCCAAGGTTGAAAGGGCGGACCTTGACCTGCAATACACCAAGATACGGTCCCCCATATCAGGGCGCGTAAGTCGCAAGCTGATGACCCTTGGCAACTTGGTCTCCCAGGCGCAGGAATCGGTCCTCACCACGGTTGTGGCTCAGGATCCCGCCCACCTTTACTTCACAGTGGATGAGCGCACCTACCTCCGCGCCACCAGGCGGGCGCGAGCCCGCGCCGCGGTCAATGAGTCCAAAGACGAGGGCGAAATGCCCTTTTCGTTCAGGCTGGAGGAGGAGAGGGAATTCCGCCACAAGGGCGTGGTTGATTTCATTGATAACAGGTTTGACCAGGCAACAGGCACCATCATGGCGCGCGGGGTGGTGCCGAACCCCGCAAAGGCCGGTGAGCGTCGCCAGTTCATACCAGGGATGAGGGCGAGGGTGAAAATTGAAACGGACACGCCATACCGCGCGCTGGTTGTGAACGAGGAAGCCATCCTGAGCGACCTCCGCCGGCGGTTTGTCTGGGTGGTTCGCGAAGGAAAGGCGGAAAGGCGCGAGGTGAAATTAGGCGAAACCGTGGCCCCTGGAATGCGGGATGTGATCGAGGGCATCAGCAAGGAAGATGCCGTGGTGGTGCGGGGAATCCAGTTCCTGCGACCGGGCATGCCGGTTGATGTTCGCGAGATCGACATGCCAGGTGAAAGGTCGGGGGGCGGGGTGGTGGGTCCATGATCAGCCGGTTTTTCATCGACCGCCCGGTTTTTGGGACAGTCATCTCGGTTGTTGTCGTGCTCCTCGGGCTGGTGTCGTACACCCGCCTTCCGCTTGCCCAATACCCGGAAGTGGCCCCGCCTGTCGTGCAGGTCACCGCCGTGATGCCGGGCGCGAACGCGCGCACGGTGGCCGAAACGGTCGCCGCGCCCATCGAGCAGGAAATCAACGGCGTCGAGGGCATGCTTTACATGTCCAGCCGTTCCACGAACGACGGCCGGTTATCCGTGGATGTGACATTCAACACCGGGACCAACCTGGACATGGCTCAGGTGCTGGTGCAGAACCGTGTGGCCTCGGCATTGTCGCGGATTCCCGAGGAGGCTCGCCGGCAGGGTGTCAACACGCGCAAGAGGTCCCCGAGCATTCTGCTTTGTGTCAATCTGGTTTCCGATCTCGATCCGGACACGGGGGAACCCCTTTACGACATGCTTTTTTTGGGAAATTACGCCACCACCAGACTCAACGACATGCTGGCGCGCCTCCCCGGGGTTGGCAGCGTGGAGGCCTTGGGAAGCCGGGATTTTTCCATGCGGGTGTGGCTGGATCCTGACAAAATGGCCTCCCGCTCACTGGCCGCTGAGGATGTGATCACGGCCATCCAAGAGCAGAATATTCAAGTCTCAGCGGGGGTGCTGGGGCAACCACCTGCCCCTTCGTCGGTGGCGTATGAACTTGCGATCAATGCCCAAGGGCGGCTGCGCACGGAGGAGGAGTTCGAGCGCATCATCGTGAAGACCGGAACCCAGGGCCAGAATGTTTACCTGGCCGATGTGGTCCGCGATCAGGAATACCGGGTGAGACTCGATCCTGAACGCCTTGCCAAGGCCGGCGCTGACGCCGCCCGAATACGGGACCTGCTTCGGCAAGCCGGGCATTTCGCGCCGACGGGTGACGGCCTTGAATTTCGCATGAAAAGCGCCAGGCGACTTCCGTGGTCCATCCAGTTGACCGTGGATGGCAAGCCGTGGGCCCTAAGGGACCTGGTCAAAAAGTCGGGTGGAATCGCCACAGTCAGCCAGGGAGTGGAATTGGGGGCCAAGTCCTATTCCGTCAACAGCTATCTCGACGGGGTGGAATCGGTTTGCCTCGCGATCTACCAGCAGCCAGGGTCCAACGCCGTGGCCACGGCCGCGGGCATTCGCGAACTTATCCGCGGGCAATCGGCCCTGTTTCCGCCAGGCATGCGGGCGGAAATCGTCTACGACACCACGGTGTTCATCGAGGAATCGATCGCGGTGGTTTACCACACCCTGTTTGAGGCGGTGGCGCTCGTCCTGGTCGTGGTGCTGCTGTTCCTGAAGGATTGGAGGATCACCATCCTGCCGATGATCGAGGTGCCGGTGTCGCTGATCGGCACATTCGGAGTGATGGCCCTGATGGGATTCAGCCTGAACAACCTTTCGCTGTTCGGTCTGGTATTGGCCATCGGCATCGTGGTGGATGACGCGATCGTGGTGATCGAGAATGTGGAAAGGTGGATTGCCAAAGGTTACGAGCCCAAGGAGGCTGCCAGGCGCGCGATGGACGAGACCGCCGGGGCCGTCCTGGCCATCGCGGTCGTGCTGGCCGCCGTTTTCATCCCGACCGCCTTTCTCACGGGAATCAGCGGCCAGTTTTTCCGCCAATTCGCATTGACTATCGCAGGTTCCACGCTGATATCCGCCATGAACGCCCTGACGATGACTCCCTCGCGTTGCGCGTCGATCATGAAACCCCATGGTCAGGCTCACCATGCCGATCCCCTGCCCGGATGGGGGCTCCCGCTGGTGGGCTTGCTCCTCGGCTGGTTTCAAGTACCCGGATTCCTTCAAGGAATAGGGCATCCCCTGGCCGTCAAGGCGGGGTGCGCGCTTTTGGGAGGGATCGCGGGAAAACTTCTCGCACCATTCTGCAACACCATTCTCAAGGTCGTATTCGCCGGGTTTGAAGGCTTGCTGGGGTCGGCGACAGGAGGTTATGAGGCGATCGCCCGGAGCCTGACCAGGCGCGCGATGGTTTTCCTGATGGTTTATGTCGCGTTATTGGGCCTTACCGGCTATGGGTTTGCTATTACTCCGACGGGATTTGTGCCATCGCAGGACAAGGGATACATCGTTGTCGCCGCGGACTTGCCGCAAGGTGCAAGCCTGGGACGCACGGACGCGGTTGTGAGGCGACTGGACAAAATCATCCGCGAAGACGAGGCGGTGTCCCATGTGCTGGCCCTGCCGGGCTTCTCGATCCTGTCCGGCACGAATGTATCCAACGGCGGGGCGTTGTTTGTGGTCCTCAAGCCGTTCGAGGAACGCCACCACCATGCCCACCTCTCAGCCGCGCCAACAATCTCAAGGATTCAGGAGGCTTTGGCTGGTGAACTTGATTGCGCCGCTTATGTCTTCAACGCTCCTCCCGTGGACGGGGTGGGAAGCACCGGCGGACTCAAGTTTCTCCTGCAGGACCGCTCTGGGGCGGGGCTTGAAGCGCTGCAGGCGGCGTCGCGGAACCTGGAGGCGGAAGCCCAGGGCGAAAGCAGGCTTGCCGCGGTCTTCACGACATTCTCGACGGGCCAACCCCAAGTCTATCTCGACATCGACAGGGTAAAGGCAAAAACCGCGGGAGTGCCCCTTTCGCGAATTTTCACCGCTCTTTCCACCTATCTAGGCGGCGCCTATGTGAATGACATTTCACTTTATGGGCGCAACTGGCAGGTGAATGTTCAGGGAGACGCCCGATTTCGGCTGACTCCGGCCGATATCAGACTCCTGCAAGTGCGGAACCTGGCCGGCGCCATGGTACCGTTGGGAACACTGGTTTCCGTGGTTGAGGAGTCGGGTCCCGCGATCGTGAATCGCCACAATCTTTATCCATGCGCGGAAATGAACGCGGTTCTTGGTCCCGGGGCCAGTTCGGGTGACGGGATGGCGGCGGTTGACGCCCTCGCGAAGCGGGCGCTCCCGTCGGGTTTTGGACATGAATGGACGGAACTTGCCCTGCAGCAAAGGCTGGCCTCAGCCGACCCCATCAATGTTTTCATCTTTCCATTGGGGGTGGTTTTTGTTTTTCTTGCCCTGGCGGCGCAGTATGAAAGCTGGTCGTTGCCCGCGGCCATCCTCCTGATAGTGCCGATGTGCCTTCTTTCCGCGTTGGCGGGCGTGCTGGTGTGGGGCCTGGACAACGACCTGTTCGTGCAGATCGGCCTGGTGGTCCTCGTCGGCCTGGCGGCGAAAAATGCCATCCTGATTGTTGAATTCGCCAAGCAGCAGGAAGATGGAGGCAAAACCGCGGCCGAGGCGGTTATTGAAGCGGCGCGCCTGAGGTTGCGACCCATCTTGATGACCTCGGCGGCATTCATACTCGGCGTGGTGCCTTTGGTGTTGTCAGTGGGGGCAGGCGCGGAAATGCGCCGGGCCATCGGTGTCGCTGTTTTCAGCGGCATGCTGGGCGTCACGCTTTTCGGCCTGATGTTCACGCCTGTCTTTTATGTGCTCATCCGCCGATGGTTTGGCGAGAAAACTGACGGGGTCAAGCAAGCCGATGAATCGGGACACTCGTGACGGCAATGGCCGTCCGGCATGAATTCGGCTTGTTCAAAATGCATAGTTGAATGTTGAATTCAGGCGTTGTCGGGCCTGGCTATTTCTTGTTTCGGGCCGCTTGCACCGCTTGGCGTCGCGATTCGATGGCGTCACCAATCTCCATGGCCAAGCCGGGGGATTTGCCGAGCAGGTTTCCGATTGAGTCCGTGTCAAAGACAATCACGCGCACATCCTCACTGGCGACGATTCCCAAATCCGTGGTC
>CAWUNZ010000001.1:0-55694 GCA_963923445.1 uncultured bacterium | reverse complement strand
CGATGGTCGCGCTGTGGATGGGCAGGACACGGTTGCATGGACGGATCAATGCCGTTTGCTTCGCCCTGACATACGCCACATTGGGCGCTCTCGAGGTATTGATCCGGGTCATCCAGCCGGATGTTTTCGACTTCATCGTTTCCGACCCGGAAAAATCGGCCCGCCTTCGCATCCACCTGTTCTTCGCCGTTCCCTCGGCCGTCCTTCTGCCCGTGATGCTCTACACCGGCTACAGGGGACCCCGTAAGGCTCATTTGTTGCTAGGTGTTGTCTTTGGCGTGCTTTGGCTCGGCACATGGGTGACCGGGGTGCTGGGTTTGCCTCATGACTGATCCCTTGGGTCCTGGCTTGAATTTCGAGGCTTGGGGTGTCGACTGGCCTCCAACGGAGGAACCGGTCGAAACCTCTCCGCCGCCCGAGAGTGTTGAGCCTGAAGCGATTCCATCAGTCCGCGACGACGCTCCTGAAACCCCTCCTTCCGTGGCGGTCCTTTTGGAGGGTTTGCTTTTCCTGGGGGACAGGCCCGTGAACCCCGAGTTGGCGTCGAGGCTGATTCCAGGCCTTGACGCCCCGGCTTTTGAGCGGGCTGTTTCCTCTCTCAACCGCCGCTACCGCGCCCAAAACCGACCTTACGCGATCCGCAGGCGTGACGACGGCTACGAGATGGCCCTGCTGCCCCGCCACGGGGCCATCGAGGATAGGCTGCGGGGTGAACCGCGCACCTTGCGAATTGAGGGAAACCTTCTCGACGCGCTTGCCATCGTGGCCTTTCGCCAACCCGTGACACGAGCCGCGGTGGACGCGCTCAAGGGTGGCGACACGGGCCCGGCCCTCAGGCAACTGGTCAGGTTGGGGCTTGTGACCCAGCAAGGGGGAAGCAAGGGTGGCTATGTCACCACCCCGGCGTTCCTGAAGCTGTTCCAGATCGACCGGATCGAGGACCTGCCCCGGCCGGCCGACCTGGAAGGCGCCTAGTCGATGATCTTGTTGATGGGGTATTCAACCAAGCCGCGCGCGCCCGCTTCCCTCAGCAGAGGAGCCAGGTCTCGGACCTGCGACTCGTCAAGGATCGTGTTCACATCGGCCCACGAGGAGTCCGCCAGGCTGGAGATCGTGGGGGTCTGAAGGGCGGGAAGAACCTTCAGCACACGGTCGAGCGCTTCGCGGGGGACATTCATCATCAATCCCACCTTGCCCTCGGCCGCCATGGCGCCCTTGAGCATGAGGACGATGTTCTCCATCTTTCGGCGTTTCATCGGGTCGTCCATCGCCTTGGGGCAGGCGATGAAACGGGTGGTGGACTGGAGAAGATCCTCAACGATCCGCAGCTTGTTGGCGCGAAGCGAACTCCCTGTTTCAGTCACCTCGACAATGGCGTCCGCAAGGTGAGGCGGTTTCACTTCGGTGGCGCCCCAGGAGAATTCCACCTGCGCGGTCACGCCATGACTGGCAAGCCAGCGGCGGGTGAGTTGCACCACTTCCGTGGCGATCCGCTTTCCTTGCAGGTCCTTCACCGACCGGATCGGTGAATCCTCGGGCACGGCTAGGACCCAGCGCACCGGCTTGCGGCTGACCTTGCTGAAAACCAGTTCGGCCAGTTCATGCACCTTGGCGTCGTTTTCCAGGACCCAGTCGTGTCCGGTCAGTCCGCAGTCGAGCAGGCCGTCCTGCACATACCGCGGCATTTCCTGGGCCCGGATCAGCGTGCAATGAATGCCGGGATCATCTATCGAGGGGTAATAGCTGCGACTGGCGAAGGTGATCTTGTATCCTGCCTTGCGGAACAGTTCAGCGGTGGCTTCCTGAAGGCTTCCAGCGGGAAGGCCGAGCTTGAGGACTCCGGGGGCGATGGCTTGGCTCATGTCAGTCTCGCTAGGGTGTCAGACTCGGTAAATCTTGGCCGGATCGAATACCCGCTCCTCGACGATCTGGATGGAACCGTCGTCAAGGCGTTTCCGGAAGAAGCATGAGGGATACCCCTCATGGCACGCGGCGCCGCCCACCTGTTCTACCTGAAGGAGGATGGTGTCGCGGTCACAGTCCAGTTGAATGGAATGAACTTCCTGGAAGTGGCCGCTTTCCTCTCCCTTGCGCCAAAGGCGGTTGCGACTTCGGGAAAAGTACACGGCCCGGCCCGAGGCCAGGGTTTCCTTCCACGATTCCTCGTTCATGTAGGCGAGCATCAGCACCCGGCCCGTGCGATGGCACTGGGCCACCGCGGGGATAATGCCGCCGCCCTTGGCGAAATCGGGTTCGAGTGCTTGTTTGGTGCTCACGCGAGGTTGCTCCCGGATTTTCCGGGGAAAGGCCCCGGCCAATGGTTTCAGTAGGTCAGAAGCGCGTGGACGGGATGCTTGCCCAGCCGAACCCGGCCTTCCAAAAACGCCAACTCAATGGCGAAGAGGAAACCGGCCACCTGTCCCCCGGCCTTTTGGATCAGTTCGGCCGCGGCGGCCATGGTTCCGCCCGTGGCGAGTAGGTCGTCCACCATCAGCACATTCTGGCCTGGCTTGATGGCGTCGACATGCATGTGAAGCGAATTGGTGCCGTATTCGAGCGCGTATTCAACCGAAGTGCTCAAGTACGGCAGCTTGCCGGGCTTGCGAAGAGGGATGAGAGGAACGCCCAGCCTGAGGGCCAATGGTGCCGCGAACAGGAATCCGCGGGCCTCGGCTGCCGCGATGGCATCCACCTTGCGTGGCCGACACCAGATGGTCATCGCGTCGATGGCATGGGTGAAGGCGTGGGGATCGGCCAAAAGGGGGGTGATGTCCTTGAAAAGGATTCCCGGTTTTGGAAAGTCCGGAACATCGCGAATGAACGCAGCCAAATCCATGAATATTTCACCCGCCGGATCGATCGTGCGGCCAAGCGGCGGTTGTCCGTATCGCATTGGCCGTAGTAATGTCAAAATAGTGCCATGGCCGATCCTGGCAACCGCCCCGGGTCGGGTGGGACCGTTTGGCCGTGTCCCGGAGGCGGCTGATGGCAGATCTCGACCCTGGCTTGCTGGAAGACCTGGCCTGGCGCGGCTTGGTGTCCGACTGCACCCATCCCGAGGAATTGGGCAGGCGCTTGGCGGCCGGGCCCGTCACCCTCTATTGCGGGTTCGATCCCACGGCAGACAGCCTCCATGTCGGCAGCCTGGTGCCCCTTTTGGCTCTCAGGCGCTTCCAGCTTGCCGGACACCGCCCGATCGCCCTGGCGGGTGGCGCCACCGGAATGATCGGCGACCCCAGCGGCAAGTCGAAGGAACGCAACCTCCTCGATTCAGCGGCGCTCGACCGGAATATACGCGGTGTCTCCGCCCAGTTGGCGCGCTTCCTCGATTTCAGACCCGGCGCCACCTCCGCCATGGTGCTCAACAACCATGACTGGCTGGGAAAATTCACCTTCCTGGAATTCCTCCGGGATGTCGGCAAGGCGTTCACCGTCAATTCCATGGTCGCGAAGGAAAGCGTCCGCCAGCGCATGGAGGACCGGGATGTCGGCATCAGCTACACGGAATTCAGCTACATGCTCCTGCAGGCCTATGATTTTTACCATTTGCGATCCGAACACGGGTGCGTGCTTCAGGTTGGCGGCAGCGACCAGTGGGGCAACATCACGGCCGGCACCGACTTGATCCGCAAGCGCGGACTCGACGACGCGTTCGGCTTGACCATGCCCCTGATCACCAATGCCGACGGTTCCAAGTTCGGCAAGACCGAGGCAGGCGCCGTTTGGCTCGACACGGCCCGCACCAGCGTCTACCGGTTTTACCAGTTCTGGATCAGGGCCGACGATCGCGATGTGATTCGCTATCTGAAATATTTCACATTCCTGTCCCGCGCGGAAATCGAGGGGTTGGAAGTGGCGCATGCCGCCAGGCCCGAGGCCCGCGAGGCCCACGCCGCCCTGGCGCGCGCGGTGACCGACCTTGTCCACGGGCAGCAGGCACGCCTTGAGGCCGAGGCCGCCAGCGGCGTGCTTTTCGGGGGTGACCCATCTCAGTTGAAGCCCGAGGCCCTTGAGGAACTATCGGGTGAGGTGCCCGCGTTCGACATCCCCAAGGACCGTTGGAATGCCGGAATCCATCCGATTGACCTGCTCGTCCTTTCGGGCCTGTCATCCAGCAAGGGTCAGGCGCGCAAGGATGTGGAGGGCGGGGGTGTCTACATCAACAACCGACCGGTGGCCCGGGACGCTTTCCAGGCGCCCTTGCCGGGTGACACCCTTCTGCACGGGCGGTTCGCGCTGGTCCGAAAGGGCAAGCGGAATTACGCTCTCGGGAGAATTGTCGGACCGTGATGGGCGAAAAACCGGCTTCTTGATTGGCGAAGCACGCCGTCTTAGATTTTAATAGGGAAACAACCACGGGAGAGAATCATGACCGCCGCATCGCTGTTGTTGATCGTCGGCCTCGCGACCGGCCAGGCCGCCGAGGCCAAGGCCGACAAGGTCAAGTTCGACACGGTCGACGGTGTGACGCTGATCGGCAAATTTTATCCCGGCAGCAAGGGGAAGAAGGGCAGCACCTTTCTTTTCCTTCATAGTTTTGAAAGGGGCAAGGGTGGCAGCAGCGTCCAGGACGGCTGGGCCGACTTGGCTGGCGCCCTTCAGGCCGAAGGCCATTCCGTTTTGACCTTCGATTTCCGCGGTCATGGCGAAAGCACGGGCGTTTCCCAGGATTTTTGGAACACTCTGCCGGAAAACCCGGCCACCGGTCAGGTTGGCAATCCCCACAACAAGATGCTGGGTGTGCCCAAGGCCAACACGGCCAACCTTATCGATGCCTCCCGGTTTCCCGCGAAATACTTCTTCTACTTGGTCAACGACATCTCGGCCGCCAAGGCTTTCCTCGACTCCAAGAACGACAGTGGCGAGCTGAATTCCTCGGACCTTTATGTCATCGGCGCGGGTGAGGGTGCCACGATCGGCGCGCTTTGGATGGCTCAGGAATTCAGCCGCAAGCGCGTGGAACTGGTCTCGAGCGGTCCGATGATCCGCCCCGGTGGAAACCCGTTTCGGCCCAAGGTGGTCACCTCCACCGGCATCAAGAAGATTTACGAACCGGAGGGCAAGGACATTATTGCGGGGATCTGGCTCAACCTCAGCCCTCGCGTGGCGGGCCAAACGGTTCCCATGCAGCAGTGGCTGAAGGAAATCACCCTCAGGCGCGGCAAGGATCGCGTTCAAATGGCCTTCGTGCATGGCGAAAAGGATGACGCCGCAAAGAAGGAAGCCAAGAACTTCCTGGCGATGGTTCGCCCCGGATTCGATCCCGACAAGCCCAAGCCGATGGCCAAGGGCAAGGAAACCGCCAAGCCTGCCGTGGGAGACCAGGAATTCACAAACATCCTGGCGATCAAGGACAGCAACTTGGCAGGAAGCAAACTTCTCAGGAAGGAACTGCCCACGATCGGGTTCATTCAAAATTATGTGAAGGGATACAACACCCAGCATGTGGCGCAGGATTCCGAGAAGCGTGACATGCGATCCTGGGCGGTGGTTTGGAACAAGGGGCAAGGCCAGCCCATCATTCCAGCCAAGTTCGAGGGTGAGCAGTACAGCCGGGTCATACCACTGGGTCTTTGGGGTCTCAGCATTCAATGACCTTGGGTGGGTTGGTCCTCTGCGGCGGCGCGAGTCGACGCATGGGGACCTCCAAGGCCCTCCTCGATTGGCGTGGCCGTCCCCTGCTGGTTCACATGATTGAAATCCTCGGGGGCGCCGGCTTGGCGCCCCTTGCCATTGCCGCTGGGCCCGAACAAGAACTGCCCGCGCTCCCGCAAAGCGTCATGGTGCTGCGCGATCCCATCGGTTTTTCAGGGCCGTTGCGGGGATTGGCCACCGGTCTTTCAGGGCTGGCTCCAAGGGTTTCCCGCGCATTCGTATGCTCCTGCGACGCCCCTCTGCTTTCGGAAAAACTGATTCACTTGGTGGCTTCCAGGGATGCCCCTCTGGTGGTACCCGAAGTGGACGGCGTTCCCCAGCTGCTTTTGGGTGCTTATGGAACGGAACTGGGAAAAACTGTGGATTCCTTGCTCAAATTCGGAAAGCGCCGAATGTTTGACCTTCTTGATGCCGTGTCGGCGGAGGTCATCCCCGAAGCCGAGGTTCGTGCGATCGACCCTTCCTTGGGATCGTTTTTGAACTGCAACGACCCGGAGAGCTTTGCCAAGGCCCTGTTCCTGGGCTCACAGTCGATTTGATCGGCAAAATCGTCACGATTTCAGTCCCTTGGATTTTTTTTTCAAACCAACGAACTCACGGGGCGGGTTCGTCGCATAGATTTCAGCAGATTGCCAAGCCGTCAGGCCGACAGTCGCGGGGGGTTGAGTCAGCGGACACTGGATCGGGCCCCTTTCCGACGCGTCGGCCGCCCTGGCGGCCACGAATGGGGGGTGCAACATGATTCGCCGTGATGCCTTGCTTCGTCTTTACAACAGCCTTCTGGCTCGACGCGAGGAATTGCTCAGCCAGCTTAGTTCCGACATGACCGGCTTGGGCGGGAGCCAAGGCGGAAGCCGCGACGAGGCCGACGCCGCGTTCGACTCCGACAATGACGAGATCAACTCGACATTGGCGGAACGCGATTCCGAGGAACTCACCGAGATTGACCAAGCCCTTCTTCGCCTCAAAAAGGGCACCTATGGCCGATGTGAGGGATGTGGCGGAAAAATCTCCGCCAAGCGCCTCAACGCGTTGCCTTACTCCTCCTTGTGCATCGACTGCCAGCGCGAAAAAGAGGAGCAACCGGATTGGGAACCCCGCGCCCTGGCCTCCCGTTACACGCATCTGGGAGATGTGCCGCGCCTCGGGGACGACCTGCCGGAAGTCAACATCTCCAAGATCCAGTTCGACAACTGATCCCGGGTTCAGTCTCTTCTATCGAAGGCCGCGGACTTCGGTTCGCGGCCTTCTTCATGGGTGCTTGCCCATCTGGGCCGGGGCGTGGATGATCAGGTTTCCCCCGCCCGCGGAGTCAGCGATGATCTTGGTGTTGGTGGCCTTGGTTTTTCCCGCCCCCGCGCAGGAACCTCAACCGCCTTGGTCTTTGGCGACCCTGCGCGCCCCCGAGGTTCCCTCGGGTAAAGACTCCCACCCCGTGGACCGTTTTTTGACGGCTTCGATGGCTGTCAAGAAGCTGGAATTATCTCCCGAAGCCGATCGGGAAACACTTCTCCGCCGCGCCAGCCTCGACCTCACGGGCCTGCTGCCCACTCCGGAGGAACGCAAGGAGTTTTTATCCGATAAAAACCCGGGAGCATGGGAACGGCTTGTTGAACGATTGCTGGCCAGTCCGGCTTATGGCGAGCGGTGGGGCAGGCATTGGCTCGATGTCGCGCGGTTTGCCGAAAGCCAAGGGTACGAAAGGGACAAGCCGCGTGACGACGCGTGGCCTTACCGCGACTGGGTGATTCGCGCCTTCAATTCTGACATGGCCTATGGCGATTTTGTTCGAAATCAGGTGGCTGGAGACCTTTTACCCGTCGGAAACGGGGGAGATGTCGCGGCGACGGGTTTCCTGGTTGCGGGCCCGTACGACGAGGCGGGCAATGGCGCCAACAACGCCGTTGTTCGCCTGAAGGCCCGGGAGGACGAGCTTGAGGACATGGTCGGGACCATGGGGCAGGCGTTTCTTGGGCTCACGGTCCACTGTTCCCGCTGCCATGACCACAAGTTCGATCCCATCAGCTTGGCGGACTACCACCGGTTGAAGGCGGCGCTGGCCGGCGCGCGCCATGGTTCTCGCTCCCGCGCCACGCCCGAGGATTTGGCTCGTCGCGAATCAGTCATTCGAGACCGCCAGCGTCGCCGCGACGACTTGGTTGCCCAAAGGCGGGCGATTGAGAAAAGCGCCTTGGCCCGAATTGCCCCTGCCCAGCGGACCGATGCCCCCGTGCCGCGGTTGCGTTGGAGCCTTGCGAAGAGCCTTCGGGATGAATTGGCGGGAATTGAATTGAAGACCAAGGGTGGTGCGGTGATTGGCCCGGACGGGCTCAATTTGACCGGGCAGGGAGCCTTGGTGGAATCGGGGCCTGTCCCCTTCGCCCTTGGCGAGAAAACCCTTGAGGTTTGGACGCGCCCGGCCGGGTTGGAGCAGCGGGGCGGTGGTGTGCTCACGGTGGAAAACCTCGGTGGCAATGTTTTCGACTCGATCGTTCTTGGGGAGTTGGAACCGGGTGTCTGGCTGGCGGGAAGTGATGGTTACACCCGTTCCCGGCCGTTGGGCCGAAGTGGAGCCATGCCCGAACCGGCGCCTCCAAATTCTGTCCATCTGGCGATTTCATACAAGGCGGATGGCACCATCGCCTTTTACAGAAACGGCAAGGCCTACGGTGCCCCGTACAATCCGGCGCCCAAAGGGCTGGTTCGTTACGATACCGGCGCTTGGAAGGTGGTTGCCGGCCTGAGGCACCATGGCAGTTCCGGCTATTACACCGGAACCGTTTCTGAAATGCGCATCCACGACAGGGCGCTTTCCGCGACCGAGGTGGAGGCGAGTTGGCGCTTGGGCCCGGATGGTCTGCCGCGCCTGATTGATGCCATGAATGCCAACGACCTGGCGCGCCGGGATCAAATTGACAAGGCCCTTGCCGCTATTGACCAGGAAAAAGATCCTCCACAGGATCAGGTGTATGCGGTGGTGCCTGGGGATCCGGGGCGTCCTCAGGTGCTCCACCGGGGTGATGTGGACAAGCCGCGTGGCGACGCCGTTGCCGCCAGCCTGTCGTGCCTGCCGGCGCGTTTCAGCCTTCCAGCGGATGCCACCGATGCCGCCCGCAGGCAGGCCTTGGCGGACTGGCTTTCCTCACCGGAAAACCCGATTGTTTGGCGGGTCATGGCCAATCGTGTCTGGCAGTGGCATTTTGGCGCCGGACTCGCGTCCACCCCCAGCGACCTTGGAAATGCCGGTGAGAAACCTGAAAACCCTGCCCTGCTGGATCACCTGGCGGTGACTTTGCGGGATGGCGGCGGCAGGCTCAAGGCCCTGCACAGGCACATCATGTCATCGCGTGCCTACAGGCAGGCCTCGACCCCGGTGGCGCGAGGCCTGGAAGTGGATTCAAGGGCCCGACTGCTGTGGCGTTTCCCGCCTGGCCGGATGGACGCCGAGGCGGTGCGCGATAACCTGCTTCATGTCGCGGGCCTGCTCGATCGGCGGATGGGAGGGGCTTCCTACCGGCCGTTCCTTATTTCAACTTTTAATTCTACTTTTTATCATGAAAAGAATGAGGATGGCCCCGACCTGTGGAGGCGGTCGGTGTACCGCATGCAGGTCCGCTCGGCCCGCAGCAACCTGCTCGATGCCTTTGACTGCCCCGACCCCAGTGTCCGCACCGCTGCCCGGCCGGTCACCACAACCCCGGCGCAGGCGCTGGCCCTGATGAACGGCGACCTTGCCCGTCGCTGCGCCAAGGCCCTGGCCCAGCGCGCCGGCGCGATGGATTCTTCGACGGACCTGAAATTGAAGCGCATGTGGATCATGGCCCTGGGGCGTGAACCCGGGCCCGACGCCTTTTCCCGCGCCATCGCCCTGGCAGGGTCGGACGGCTTGGAGGCCGTAGCCTGGGCGGTTCTCAACAGCGCGGCATTCACCCGGATCGACTAGGAGCCATGCGTATGCTCGATCGCAGAAGATGGCTTGGCGGTGTCGCGGATTTGGGTGCTGTCGCCACGGCATGGCTGCTGGCCCGGGACGCGAGGGCCGACATCCAATCTTTGCCCCATCACCCGCCCCGGGCACGGCGCGTGATCCAAATCTTCAATCCCGGTGGCATCAGCCATGTCGACACCTTCGACCACAAGCCGGAGCTTTTGAAGCGCACGGGAGAAGACGCCCAGGGGTTCAAGGTCGACACCTTCTTTGGTCGGCCCGGCCGCCTCATGGGATCCCCATTCAAGTTCGCGCGCCACGGTGAAAGTGGCGCCTGGGTCAGCGAGTTGTTTCCCTACCTGGCTCGTCAAGCCGATCACATCACCTTCCTCCATGGCATGGTGGCCAAGAGCCCCAACCATACTCCTGCCGCGTTCCAACTGAACACCGGTTTCATTCAGGAAGGTTTTCCCTGCCTTGGTTCGTGGGTCAGTTTCGCCTTGGGCCGCGCTTCGGAAAGCCTTCCCACCTTTGTGGTCCTACCCGATCCTCGCGGCCTCCCCGCGGGTGGATCGGTCAACTGGAGCAACGGATTTTTGCCGGCCGAGCACCAAGGGGTGGCGTTCCGCTCAAGGGGCGCCTTGGTGGATGACCTCGATCGTCCCGCCGAGGTGAGTGCCGCGAGCAGGGAAAGATCTTTGAACCTTGTCCGCGCGATGGACTCCGGCCTCGCGGCAACCGACCCGGCAGACTCGACCATTCGGGCCCGGATGGAGGCATACGCCTTGGCCGGTCGAATGCAGTCGAGCATTCCGGAAGCAGCCAACCTCGATGCCGAGGGCGCCGCGACCCGCAGGATGTACGGTGTCGATGATTCAAGAATCGGCCCCACGGCGCGCAATTTCCTGTTGGCCCGTCGCCTGATCGAGCGCGGTGTCCGCTTTGTGCAAATCATCCATGGAGGCGCCTTCGGTTCTCCCCGCATCAATTGGGATGCCCATGAGGACATCACCATCAACCACCGCGAGCAGGCTGGCCTGGTCGATCAGCCTGTCGCCGCCCTGCTGGCCGACCTGCGCGCTCGCGGGATGATGGACGACACCCTCGTGCTTTGGACCACGGAGTTCGGACGCACGCCGATCACTGAGGGAATCGGCGCCAAGGGTCGCGATCATCACCCGTTGGGCTTCACGATGTGGATGGCGGGTGCCGGACTCAAGCCCGGATACCATCATGGACAAACCGACCCCTTCGGATTCGCCCCGGTGGAAGGGAAAGCCACCCTTTACGATTTTCACGCCACGGTGTTGCACTTGCTGGGCCTCGATCACCAGAAGGTGACCTACTACAGCAATGGCGCCCGCCGGCGCCTGACCGATGTGCACGGAGAGTTGATCGAGGACATTTTGTCCTGAGGTGGTCGCCTTACCCCTTGGTCTCGACGCAGACAAGGCGACCGGTGCCCCTCAGGTAGAGAAGGCCCCGGGCCATCATCGGCGCCGCCCAGCATGGATACCTGAGAAGCGGTCGGCCGAATGAGTCGATCAGGAGGTGGCGGGATTTCTCGGTGTATTTCTCCCGGGTAGCCGACACCAGCAGCACCTCGCCACGCTCGGCCTGAACAATCAGTGTGGAACCCACCCGCAAAATGGAGCAACGCCCCAGTCCCGGCTCACTCCAAAGAACCTTGCCGTCCTTCCACCTCACGCAACGCAGTTCCGCGTTGCCCTCATGCCTGCCGGACGAGGCGAACACGACATCATCCATACGCACGGGGGTGCACCAGTGCGCCTGAAGGCTTTTGCCCGTTCGTTTGTCCTTGTCGCTCCAGACGATCTCGCCGGAAGGGCCCGCGGCCTTCACCAGCGCCGCTCCCGGGCCGTAAGTCTCGGAAATGAGGATGTGACCATCATCAAGGGGGATCGGGTTGGCGGCGTTCACGCTCTCCAGAATGGGAGCGCGCCACGGCGTGAGAAGGCGCCCCTTGGGTTCCGCCAGATCGATCGCCCATAACCCCGTTCGGGCTAAAAGCAGGCAGGTTTGGCGACCTCCCAGCGTGGTCACCACGGGGCTTGAATAGCTGGCGAGGTCGTCAGCCGCTTTCCAGGCGATGGCGCCCGTGCGCTTGTCGAAGGCGACAAGGGCGGTGCCGGTGGATTTCAGGTTGATGAAGTCCGACGGGTCGGTGCCCTGGGGACTTCCACCCACCTGGGCCAACAGCCAGGGGCCATGGACAATCGGCGTGCTGCCCACGCCGAAGAAGTTTTGAACCACGCCGAATTCGGCGGTGGTGTCGCGTTTCCAGAGCACCCTGCCGGTTGCGGTATCCAGGGCGTGCAGCATTCCCTCGGGGCCGTAAATGTAAACACGTGCTCCATCCACCACGGGGCTTGTGCGTGGACCGCCGTCGTAGCCGTACTTGTCCTCGTAGGCGGTGGGATAGGTGAACTCCCAGATGGGCTTGGCTGTTTCGGCGTTCACGCACCGGAGGCGGGCCTGCGCGCCGAAACGGTCGAAGGCGAAGAGGCGTCCCCGGGACACCGACGGCATCGCGTAGCCTTCACCCATTTCCAACGAGAACACGATCCGCGGGCCGGTTTTTGGCCAGGCGCCCGGTTCCGGGCCGGTGGAGATGCTGTCGCCCCGTGGCCCGAGGAGGGCCGGCCAATCTTCTCCCGCGCGTGTGGATATATCGGGGGGCAGGGCTTCTTCCTGCGCCGACAGCGGCTTGGCGACAAGGGCGCCCGCGGCAAGGGTGGACAGGAAGCGGCGGCGGTTGGCGGCCATCATGGGGCGGGCCTCACTTGCTGGACATTTCCTCAATGGGAGAACCTTGTTCGATTTGCCCCAAGGCCGACACCGAGCGCATCAGGAGCGCCAGCGTGGGGCCGTCGGGGTCCGCGTTGTTGGCCATGATCTCCTGGAGCGAGCGCACGGCCTCGAGGTGCCTTGAACTCTCGTAATGGCCCAGGGCGCGCTCGTACTTCTCGGTGAAATCCCTCAGCGAAGCCGCGGAGGCGGCGTCAGAATTTTCAAAGACCTCGAACAGCGTGACATCCTCGGGAATCCCCTTGAGGCGCACGGTGCGAACCCGGCGGTTGATGAACTTGCCGCCAAGCAGCTCGAGGGTGGAACCCGTCACCAGCATGCTGACGCCGAAATGCTTGGTCGCGCCCTCCACCCTGCTGGCGACATTCACGGTGTTGCCCAAGGGGCCATACTGGAACTTGACCGAGCTGCCGGTGTTG
The DNA here is from genome assembly GCA_963923445.1 of uncultured bacterium. GTDB lineage: Bacteria > Planctomycetota > Planctomycetia > Gemmatales > Gemmataceae > REEB421. The sequence goes on along the minus strand of CAWUNZ010000001.1, from coordinate 42,863 downwards.
CCGCAGACCGCCGGACCGCTGCTGATCCCGACTCCCACCTTGATGCTTCCCGCCTTGCCGCTCCAGGTCGTGTTCACCGTGTCAAGGCAGCGGATCATGGCATGTCCGGCGCGCACGGCGCGTTCGGCGTGGTCGGGTTGGTCCTGCGGGGCGTTCCACATGGCGAGGATGCCGTCACCCATGAAGGACACAATGACGCCCTTGTGCTCGCGCACGCAGCGGCTCAGCTTGTCCATGACATCGCCGACAAGCTTGCAGGTCTCGGTCGGCCCCAACTGCTGGGAGAACCGGGAAAATCCCCGGATGTCCGCGAACAGGACCGAAACGGTGCGCTCCTGTCCCGCCAGAAGTCCCGGGTTCTTCTCCAGTTCCAGCGCCAGTTCCGACCCGAAGAAGGCGTTGAAGTTTGAGGCGGTCTCGAGCCTGGCTATGCCCACGGCCACCGTGGAAGCCAGCAGGCGGACCATCTGGGCCTCGAGGTTGCCGATGGTGATATCAAGGTTTTTGCGTGTGTTTTTGTCTCTGATTCCGTAGACCGCGCCGATGACCTCCCCCTTGTGGTTCATGATCGGGCTGGCCACCACGGCTTGCACCGAGGCCAGGCTTTCGGCGGAGCTGATGCTGCCGCTGTCGCTGAAGTAGGTCTTTCGGTCCTCCTCGATACGCGCCAGCACGGAACTCGAGAACTCGCGGACCGTGCCCTCGTATTCCCCCGCCGGAAAACGGGCCTCAACACTCCACCTGTTTTTGCGCTTGAGGAGCACGAGTCCCTTGTCCAGCCCGATGAGTTCCACAAGGGCCCTGCTTGTGTGCTGGAAGAACTCCCTGTTGCTGGCCGCGCTGCGCTGGAGGTCGACAAGCGTGTTGAGCCATACCGCCAGCCGCTCGGCGCCCTGATCGGCGACTGACTCCACTTCCGCCAGTCGCATGCTTCCCTCAAGGCCCGCCAGCGAAACCATCGGCAGCGAGGCCAGGGGATCCTCGACCAATTCCACGGATATCTGGGTTTCACCGATGGTGAACAGCAGCGGAATGGAGGGAGCCAACGCCAAGTCCCTCTCGGAGTTTGGAGGGACAATCGTTCCGTTGTCGAGCCTGGCGTTGTTGCGGGCGCTGATGTTCCTGAAGCGCAGGATATTGCCCCAGCCCGGGGTCAGTTCAATATGGCGGGCCGAAACGAACGGGTCTTTCCATTCCAAGCGGTTGGCATCGGTGCTCGGGGGCACATTGTCGCGCAAGGCGCCGAGGATGAGCGGCCCAGTCTGGTGCTCGACGGTGAGTTTGGGCCCGTCCTTGGGGCGAACAACCACATGCAGCATTCAGGACGCCTCCATGCCGGCGGTTGCCGACCCGATCATTCGGCAATTCACGCTAGCATGGCGACGCCAAGGTGGCAAACGGCGTGGAGGCGAGCCTACCGACGGGGTTCAAGGCGCCTCACGGCGGCCTCGGCGGCTTCCCGGACATCGGTGTCGGGATCGGAGGCCAGATTCCGCAATCTTGGCAGCGCCGCCTTGGTTGCCTCGCCCCCAAGGCTGGAAAGCGATCGCACCGCCGCCCAGCGGACAAACGCGTCCTGGTCTCCCAGCGCCTCGCCAAGGGCAACGGCGGCGGGAGTGGCGTCCGGACCCATCGATTCAAGCACATCAATCGTCGCCCGGCGTACCCTCGGATCGGGGTCGCGAATGGCCTCGATCAAGGTTGGCAATATCGCCTTGAGGCCCTCGCGCAGCGGATCCTCCCCTGAATGCCCGGGAAGGGCATTCCATGCGAGTCTCGCCCTTGCCGCCTCATCGAAGAATTTTTGGGCCAGAACACGCACACCGGCGTCCGGATCACGAAGGGCTGGACCGGCCGCCGTCATCAGGTCGCGAACGGCAGCGAGCATGGACCTCTGGTCTGCATGGATGGGTGATTGGCTCAGGAACACCGCCGCGTCCGTTCCCGCCGGGGCGATGATCGGTTCCGTCAGCGCGGTGTTCAACCCTGCCGCCACCATGTTGGATGCGTTCATGGCCAGGCGACGAACCCTTGCCTGGGTATCCCCGGCAAGCAGGCGAATGATCGGCCCCACCGCTTGGGAGAAGCCTCCCATGGGCTCATAAGCAGCCCTGGATTTTTCCCCGGCCCGGGTTTTCAGCCGAACCTGCGACTCGAGCGCCTCGGCGGCCAGAAACCGCGTGTCGGCGGGTTGGCTGGGCCCGGCCAATTCCTTGAGCACTCCCAATACCGTTTCCTGCTTGGTGGGAAGGCGTCCGATCACCCGCAAACCGCTGGAACGGGCTTCGGGTTCACCCTGCCTGACCTGCCTTTCCAGTTCCGGCAGCAACTCGGCGCACGCCTCAAGGATGGAAACGCTGGCGTTTTGGCCCCGCGTCACCTCATCCAACCGTTCCATCAACTGCGCTGCCGATTTGGTGTCGGAAGACTTCAGGGTTTGGCGGTAACCCTCAACCAGCCGGGTCATCAATTCCACGCGAAGGCGGTTTTCCACCCCCTGCACCTTATTGTCTCCCGAGGCGCTTCGCCATTCAGCCAGTTGAAGCGCCTCGCGCACTTCCTTGAGCGACACCAGTTCCGCGGCGCGGCGCCGCAACCGGGCCTCCCATTCCGCCGGGTCGCTCGGATTGGCGCGCAGTTCGAGGCGAAACGCCTCCACCGCGTCAGGTGGTGCCCCGTGTGCTTGCCTGACCGGCCCTGAAATAAAGGCCAATCCCAAGGCGGCGCCGCCGGTTAACCACGACTTGATCCTGAGCATGAACGCACTCCGGTCACGGACACGGTTTTTCAGTGCGGCGCAGATAGCGGAAAACTTGAGGGAAAATCAAGAGGCGACACAAGTCACCGCCACAGCCCGGGTTGCGGCGCCAGGGAGGTGGTTATGTCCACCGATTCACCATCCCGAAGGATGGTCACGGTCACCATGTCGCCCACCTTCCGCCGGGCCAGGTGAGCCTGCAGGTCGCGGAGGGTGGCCAACGCTTGGCCGTCGATCTTGAGGAGCACATCGCCCAAGCGGGTCCGACCAAAGCGGTCTGACGACAATCCGCGCAGGCCCGCCTTCTGCGCCGCGCCGCCGGGCACAACCTCGCTGATGACGAGTCCGTCCAACCCCAGCGAACGCGCCGTGGCCTCGGGCAACAGGGAAATACCCAATGCCGGCCTTTCAATTTTTCCATCGGTGATCAACTGCGGCACGATCCGGTTGACATCGTCCACGGGAATGGCGAACCCGATGCCCGCTGAAACACCCGATGGGCTGTAAATGGCGGTGTTCACTCCAATAAGCCTGCCCGCCGAATCAAGCAGGGGCCCTCCGGAATTGCCCGGGTTGATCGCCGCGTCGGTCTGGATGGCGTTGCGGATTCGTTGGCCGTTCTCACCGTCGATTTCCCGGCCCAATGCCGAAATGATTCCGGTGGTGAGCGTCTGGTCCAGTCCGAAGGGGTTGCCGATGGCGAACACCTTCTGGCCCACCTTCAGGTCGTGCGAACTGCCGATGGGCAGCGGTTCAAGTTTGGTGGCGCCCGCGTCGATCCGCAGCACGGCGAGGTCGGTCTCCGGGAACACTCCCACCACCCGGGCACGGAAGGTCGCGCGGTCGTGAAGGGTCACCTCGGCGGCATCCGCCTGCTGGATCACATGAAAATTGGTCACCACATGCCCGGCTGAGTCCCACAGGAAGCCCGACCCGGTTCCGCTCTTCATTTCCCGACCACCGAGAAAGCCGCGCGAGTTGCGTTCCACGAGAGTGGTGATATGAACCACCCCCTTCCGTGCGGTTTCATAAAGGGAGATGGTCGATTGCTCGTCTGCGGCGAGGTCTCCCCGGGGCGTGACAACGCGTGGTTCGGGTTCCGCCCCGCTGCGCGCCGGAGGAAAAAATCTGTCCCGAAGGGCCAGCAGGGCGACTCCCGCGAGGATGCCGAGGGCGAACACGGTCCACGGCATCCCGGTGGAACGGGTTCGGCCTTGGCGCCATGGACTGTCCGACATGGGCAAATTCCCCTTTAGTTTCCTGTGAACGCCAAGTTGCCGTCGGCGTCCGCGTCCACCTTCACCTTCTGGCCGTCCCGGATGCTCCCTTCCAGGATCTTCCGGGCCAGCGCGGTTTCCAGTTCGCGCTGGATCACCCGCTTGAGCGGTCGCGCCCCATACGCCGGATCATAACCCTCCCGCACCAGGCGGTCACGGGCCGCCGTTGTCATCTCGAGCGTGATCTGCCGTTCGGCCAGTCGCTTCCGCAACCGGCCAAGCTGGATCTCGACGATCTGCCCCAGGTGCCTCTCATCGAGCGCGTGGAACACGATCGTGTCGTCGATACGGTTGAGGAATTCCGGCCTGAAGTGCTTCCGCAGTTCATCCAGCACGGTGTCCTTCATCCGCTCGTACACCTCGCCGACAAACGATCCCTTGTATTGCAGGATCTTCTGGCTGCCGATGTTGCTGGTCAGGATCACGAGGGTGTTCTTGAAGTCAACGACCCGTCCCTGCCCGTCGGTCAGCCTGCCGTCGTCGAGCACCTGAAGCAGCACATTGAAGACATCGTTGTGCGCCTTCTCGATCTCGTCGAACAGGAGCACCGCGTAGGGGCGCCTGCGCACCGCCTCGGTGAGCTGGCCCCCCTCCTCGTGGCCCACATAGCCCGGCGGGGCGCCGATCAGTCGGGCCACCGTGTGCTTTTCCTGGTATTCCGACATGTCGATCCGGATGAGGGCGCGCTCGTCGTCGAACAGGCACTCCGCCAGGGCCCGGGCCAGTTCCGTCTTGCCCACGCCCGTGGGTCCAAGGAATATGAACGACCCCACCGGCCTCTGCGGATCCTTCAATCCCGATCGGGCCCTGAGCACGGCCTCGGCCACGGCGGTGACCGCCTCGTCCTGTCCGATCACCCTCTTGTGCAACTCATCGCCCAGGTGAAGCAGTTTTTGCTTCTCCCCTTCAAGCAGGCGGGTGACGGGCACTCCCGTCCATCGGCTCACCACCGCGGCGATATCCTCCTCGTCCACCTCCTCCTTGATGAGGCGGCTGTTCCCTTGGGCGCCGGAAAGGTCCTTTTCCGCATCACTCAGCGCGCGTTCCAGTTCGTTCAGCTTGCCGTACTTCAGCTCGGCGGCCTTGTTCAGGTCGTATTCACGCTCGGCCCGCTCGATCGCCGTTTTGGTGGAATCAATCTGCTCCCTCAGGTCGCGCAGTTTTTGCACGCGCCCCTTTTCCGCCTGCCATTGGGCCTGCAGCGTGTCGGACTGTTCCTTCAGTTCGGCAAGTTCCTTCTCGAGCTTGGCCAGCCGGTCCTTGCTGGCGCTGTCCTTCTCCTTTTTCAGGGCCACCTGCTCGATCTCCAGTTGCCGCCTCCGACGCAGGCTCTCGTCAAGCGCCGCGGGCATGGAGTCGATTTCCGTGCGAAGCTTCGCCGCCGATTCATCCACCAGGTCGATCGCCTTGTCCGGTAAAAATCGATCGGCGATGTAGCGATTGGAAAGCACCGCCGCTGCCACCATCGCCGAGTCCTTGATCCGCACCCCGTGGTGCTGCTCGTACCGTTCCCTGAGCCCGCGCAGGATGGAGATCGTGTCCTCCACCGAGGGCTGATCCACCACCACCGGCTGGAACCGTCGTTCGAGCGCCGGATCCTTCTCGATGTGCTTGCGGTACTCGTCCAGCGTGGTCGCGCCGATGCAGTGAAGTTCGCCGCGCGCCAGCATGGGCTTGAGCAGGTTCCCCGCGTCCATCGCGCCTTCCGCCTTGCCGGCTCCCACCACGGTGTGAAGCTCATCGATGAACAGGATCACCAGGCCCTGGCTGTCGGCCACCTCCTTCAGAACCGCCTTGAGCCGCTCCTCGAATTCCCCACGGTATTTGGCCCCGGCGATCAGCGCGCCCATGTCGAGCGAAACGATCCGTTTGTCCTTGAGTCCCTCGGGAACATCGCCGCGCACGATGCGCATGGCCAGGCCCTCGGCGATGGCGGTCTTGCCCACGCCGGGTTCGCCGATGAGCACCGGATTGTTCTTCGTGCGCCTTGAAAGCACCTGAACCACCCTGCGGATCTCCTCGTCGCGGCCGATGACCGGGTCGAGCTTGCCTTGGCCGGCCATCTTGGTGAGGTCGCGTCCGTATTTTTCAAGCGCCTCGTAGGTCGCCTCGGGGTTCTGCGATGTCACGCGCTGGCTTCCGCGAACCTCCTGAAGCGCCTGCATCAGGCGGTCGCGGGTCAGGCCGAACTCCTTGAGCGCCTTGCCGGCGGGGCCATTGTCGGAAATGAGTGCCAAAAGCAGGTGCTCGACCGAGACATATTCATCCTTGAAGTTTCCGGCCTCGTCCTCCGCCTTGAGGCAGATGTCGCCCAAACGACGGGTCAGGCCGGGCATCCCGGCGCCACTGCCGGACACCTTCGGGAAGTTCTCAACCAACGACGCGGCTTTGCGCCTCAGACCGTCCAGGGCCACGCCGGTTTTCTTGATGATCGAGACCGCAAGTCCGGGATCCTGATCCAACAAAACGGCCAACAAGTGCTCTGGTTCAACCTGGCTGTTGCCTTGTCGCTGAGCCAGTTTCTGCGAGTTGACGACTGCTTCCTGAGCCTTTTCGGTGTACTTCGAAAGGTCCATGATTTCACCCCCATTGTGTCATGCATTAAGTCACTTGAAGGCATTCAAAGCATATGGTGTGCCATGATTTGGCTCCCGATTTCTCAGGCAAATTGGAGCTATAAGGGAAATCAGATCAAGAACAAGATGCCATAATGGCAGACGCATGGTCGGCGGAGCGAGGGGGCTTTTCGAGACTGCCAATTTGGCGGAGCTGTCACGGATTCGTGCGCTGCCTCGATGCCAGATCGACCCAGCTTTCCCACTGCTTGCGGGTCTTTTCATCGAGTGAGGGAAGAGCTTGGCGAATCTCCAACAACCGGGTGTTCATCAGGGTGAATTGGTTCATGGCGGAGTGGCAGCGGACCTCGCCGCCCAAGGCGGTCAGCTTTTGGCCCGGATCGGTCAACCGGGTCTGGGCATTGCGGTACTGGTGCAGGGCATCCTCGTAACGGCCCAGGTTGAATAGGGTGTCGGCGAGCAAAAAGAAAACCTGATCCTTCTCTGCCTCGGTGAGGGGTGCCCCGGCGGCCTCCAGTTCGATGGCCAGAAGCAGTTCCCGATAGGTGGCCACCGCCCGTTCCAGCCACCTGCGATGCTCCGACTGGAAATGATCACGGGTTTCAGCGGTGATTTTTTCCCCGGTAAGGAAGTTTTGGTGTTCCTGCCCCGCGAGGTTCCTGTAGGCGTCCGCCAGCATCAGCCGGGCCCTTCCGGATTGCGCATTGGCGGGATATCGCTCCAGGGCCTCCTCGAGTCGGCGAACGCACATGCTCCAGTTTCGCCTCTGGTGAAGCAGTGAACCCAACGCGTAAAGCGACATCTGCTGGGCTTCAGGGTCAGGCTCCAGCCTCAGCAGTTGGATGTTCTGCTCAAGGGCGTCAGAGGCAGCGTCGAGATCGCCGCGGGCCATCGCGTCTGCCGCCAGACGGTAGCGGGCGCGATAGGCGTACGGCGTGATGAAATTGATGCTGTTGCGGTACGCCTGAAGTGAGGCGGGCTTGTTATCCTGCTCACGCAAGGCTTCGCCAAGCCGATACCAGGCTTCGCCAAGCCGCTCCTGCCTGCGCCCCATCCGGATAAAATGGGTGTAATAACTTGCGGTTTCCTTGGGCTTTTCGGCGTCGTTGGCCAGGCGTGCGGCTTGCCAGATCTGGTCGGCCTGCAAGTCGGGATCGCTCAGCAGGTCCGCGACGGCGGCATGGCAGGTCGCGGCCTCCAGAAACCGTTCGCGAGCCTTGTTTCTTGTTTCCTCGGCTGGCAAGTCCGGCTTGCCGACCATGTCCCGCAAATGCCTGGCCTCGGCCTCGAGTAAATCCGCCCGGCGAGCCTTGTTGACTGTTTGCCCCCCCAGCACGGCCACGGCGTCGTTGAGGGCCAAGGCGTGCTCAAAGCGTCCGGCATTGGCCCAACCCGTCACGATTCGTTCGAGAAGTTCCCGGGCTTGGTTGGCTGGGAGGAGCGTGTTGGTGTACTTGGCGGGGTCGGTCACCTCCCTGAGGGCGGCGCGCGCGAGTTTCAGCGCCGGGTCACTCGCCGGATCGGTGGCGCGGATCTCCGCCAAGTGGAGGCTGGCCGCCTGGGCCACTTCGGGCGACCCCGAGCCGATGGCTTCTTCCCACGCGCGAGAGGCGTCGGTGGTGTGTCCCAGCTTGGATTGTGCCTGACCAAGCCGGAACCATGCCAATCCCAGTTGGGCGGCATCCGGCTTTTCCTGCACGACGCCATGCCAGGCGTTCGCGGCATCCGCCCAGCGACCGTCATCGTGAAAGCTTTTGGCCACCAGCAATCGGGCCTTGAGGCGCAATTCCCTGGGTGCCCGGGCGCCCACTTTGTCGAGTACCTTGCGGGCTTCATCGCCCTTGCCCAGTTTCAGGTTCAGTTCACCAGCGGAGATCTGAGCCGTGGCCCGGCGTTCGTCGGTCAGCGTCGCCAAGGCCCTGAGGCTTTCATTGGCGCGCAGGGCACCCGCGTAGTCGGGGGGATCGAGGCGCAGTGAAAGAAGCCCAAGAACCTCGTAGGCTTCCGCCGCGCAAGCCGCGTCTTCAGGGAGCGCCTTGAGTCCGTTGATCGCGGCCTCGAACCCGGTCCGCGTGATCAGGCTCAATCGTCCCCGGGCCACCTTGAGCAGGTTCTGGTCCGCCGGGTCCAACTGGTCCTCGGCGATTCCCGCCAATTTCCCTTCCGCATCACGGGCCGTGGCCAAGGCCAGGTTTTCAGATTGGGACATGGCTTGAACGAGCAGGGCCCTGGCCGACAACAAAGCCGCCGGGGCCGCGAGTTTCGGGTCTGAATCAGCCACTTGGGCGGCCAAACTCAAGGCCAGGTCGATCTTATTCTGTTCAAGGGCATCCCTGCCCTTGGTTAGCTGGCCGATGGCCGATGGCGTGCCGAGAAGTTCGAGCTTTCCTGTCAGAATTGCAAGAATGAGCGCGGCCAAGCCACCGAGAAACACTGGCCAAGCCCATACCCTGCCAGCGCTTACGCCGGTGTTTCGGGGGCCGTTTTGGGTATGCGGTCCTGCCATGGGGCGCCGGAACCCGCCTTCCGGATTTGGGTTGAACCTTCCAACTACTCCGAAGGTATCCCCAGCTGGGGGTTCCGGGTCAAGGCGGTCTGGTCAGCGGCAGGCGGGGGTGTCAGGATGGTTTGAGTATCATTTGCCGGAGACCTGCCATGCGCGATTCAGAACCATTGGACATCAATCAGGAGGATGTCGTCCTGCTCAGGACACTGATTGGGATTTGGTCCGGCCTTTTTGCCGTTGGGGTGGTCCTTTACTCAGCGGTGGTGTTCATCTGCTGGCCCGTCTGAAAGTTCCTGGCTGGGAGAAAAGGCGTGGCGTTGGAAATCGAGCGGGCAATCATTCGGGTGGCTGAAGCCGACATTGAAAAGGCCATCAAAGACCACCTTGCCGCCCAAGGGGACATGGACCTGGAATCGGTTCGGGTTCTCGAGGAAGGCGTGGTTGCCCGGGGTCGCTACGAAATGGGCTGGATGAAGGTCGGGGTTGAACTGGTGTTCGTCCCCCGGGCCGAGGATCAGAAACTGAGGTTTGATCTCTCCTCACTCCGCATGATCCAGGGAGTCGGACTCCCCGGCATGGTTCGCGGCCTGATCATGGACATGGTTGCTGAACTGCTCAGGGATATGGCGGGCGTTTCAGTCGACGGCGAGACAATCTGGGTGGATCCGGCTTCCGCGACCCGGGACCTCGGTTTTGAGGTCTCCGCGGCCATTTCCGGGGTCTCCCTGCTGCCCGGAAAACTTCAGATCTCGATCGGCTAGGGAACCTTCGGATCCATCCCCAGCGCGTTGGCCGCGAAGGCCCAGATGTCGGCGATTTCCTCGATTTGCATGGCGGTCGGTTTGCCGGCGCCGTGCCCCGCCCTTGTCTCGATGCGGATCAGCATCGGGTTGGCCCCCTTGTGGCAGGCCTGTGCGCGGGCGGCGAATTTAAAGCTGTGTCCGGGAACGACGCGGTCGTCGGTATCCGCCGTGGTGATCATGGTGGCGGGATATGCCGTTCCCGGCTTGAGGTTGTGGTAGGGGGAGTACTTGTGAAGGGCTTCGAACTCCTCCTTGTTGTCGCTGGAGCCATAGTCGTCCACCCAGTAGCGGCCAGCGGTGAACTTCTGGAACCGGAGCATGTCCATCACGCCCACGGCGGGCAGGCAGGCTCCGAACAATTCGGGTCTTTGTGTCATCACCGCGCCCACCAGCAGGCCGCCGTTGCTGCCCCCCTGGATCGCGATCTTCGCAGGTTTGGAATATTTCTCCTTGGCGAGGTACTCCGCCGCGGCGATGAAGTCGTCGAACACATTCTGTTTGCGGGTTTTCGTGCCGGCCTTGTGCCACTCGTCGCCATATTCACCGCCGCCGCGCAGGTTGGCGACCGCGAAGACACCACCCATTTCCATCCATGCCAGCCTGGCGACGCGAAAACCGGGGGTTTGGGAAATATCGAATCCGCCATAACCGTACAAAATCACCGGATTCTCGCCATCGAGCTTAAGCCCCTTTTTCGAGGAGATGAACATCGGCACGCGCGTTCCATCGCGCGAGGTGTAAAACACCTGTCTTGTCTCGTAATCGTCCGGATTGAAGGCGACCTTGGGGCGGAACCACGATTCGCTCTTGCCTGTCATGGTGTCGAGGCGGAACACCGATGTGGGGGTGGTGAACCCGCTGAAGGAGTAGTAGGTGTCCTTGTCGCCCATGACCCCGTCGAACCCGTCCGCGGAACCGATTCCCGGAAGTTCAACCGTGGCCGCGGGCTTGCCTGCAAGGTCGAACAGGCTCACCCGTGTGCTGGCGTCGCGAAGGTAAGTGGCCACGATGCGCTCCGCGGCGATCGACGCGCCCTCGAGCTTGTCCTTGGCCTGTGGAATGATCTCCTTCCAGACCGGAGGGCCCTTGGCTGAAAGGTCGGTGGAAACCACCCGGCCCAAGGGGGCGTCGAGGTTGGTCTTGAAATAGGCAACCGATCCCCGGTTGCCGAGGAAGGACCATTCGTTCTTGAAATCCGGAATGAGATCAACAAGGGCGCTTCCGGCGGCCTTGAGGTCGCGGTAGGACACCCGGTAGCGGTGGTCGGTTCCAACATGCGTCGTGATGAAGAGGTAGGAACCATCCTCGCTGGTCTCGGCGGAGAATCCCCAGTCGGGGTGGTCCGGCGTGGCCAGAACCAGCGGGTCGGTTTCCTGCCCGGTGCCCACGGTGTGGTGGAACACCTTCATGTTCAGATTGAGCGACTGGAACTGCTTACCCTCGGCGGGCTTGTCAAAACGGGCGTAGTAAAGGCCCTTGGAATCGCGCGACCAGGCGGGAGTGTTGAACTTCACCCAGCGAAGTTCATCGTTGAGAAGCTTGGAGGTGGTCAGGTCGAGGATGCGCCAGACCGTCCAGTCCGAACCGGCCTCGGCCGTGCCATAGGCAAGGTATCGCCCGTCATCGGAAGGACTCCATCCCGCCAAGGCGATGGTTCCGTCTTTGCTCCAGGCGTTGGGATCTAAGATTACCCGGCCAGGGCCGTCGGCCTTGTCGCGTGCCATCAGAACCGCCTGGTTCTGAAGGCCATCGTTGCGGACATACCACCACCTGTGGCCCCTGTGGGCGGGAGGTGAAACCCGTTCGTAGTTCCAGAGGGTTGTCAGCCGCTGGCGGATCTTTTCCCGGGTTTTGAGCTTGCCGAGGAAGTCGAAAGTGACCTTGTTCTGGGCGGTCACCCAGGCGCGAACCTCGGGGTTGGTCCTTACATCGTCCTCAAGCCAGCGGTACGGGTCAGGGACCTTGGTGCCGTGGTAATCGTCCACCTGGTTGACAGTTTTGGTGACAGGGTATTGGAGGGGATCAGCGGCCATAAGGGTTCCGGCACAGGTGGCGAGGCCAATAAGCAGCAAACCGCGGGTCATTCGAAACATGATGTTACCCCGAAGGAGGATCGGCATGCCTAGGCAAAGCACATGGTAGCCATCAGGTTTCCGTGGCCAAGGCCTTCCGGGAATGTTGGTCATCAACTCGAACCTTGCCGAATTGTTTGATCAAGCCAACTTTTGCGATTCGATCAACTTATGTATGATTCGGCATGGCCTGCGTCGGTGGAGGTTTCAAATGTCGCCAGAGGCGCTGACTCTTGTCAGTCCTTCAAACGGTATTCCTCCTGAACTGGCGGCGGAAATCGAGCATCAGGCTTCCGTTTTGGATCAGGCTGATCCCGAAGTCATTCTGGCTTGGGCGGCCCAGCGGTTTGGCTCGGGCCTGACCATGGCCACGGCCTTTGGCGTTGAAGGCTGCCTGATCCTCCATTTCTTGTCGAAGGTCGCCCCCGCTACCCGAGTATTCAACCTCGACACTGGCTATCAATTTGTCCAAACCCTGCTGGTTCGTGACCGAATTCGCCAGAAGTACGGAATTGATGTCGAGTTGGTGCGACCCGCCACCACGGTGGCTGACTACGAGAGGGAGCACGGCGGTCCGCTCCATCGTCACCGACCCGACCAATGCTGCCACGACCGCAAGGTGATTCCGCTGCGCCGCGCGGTGTCGGGTTACTCGGCGTGGATATCCGGCATTCGGGCCGACGAAACGGCGCACCGGGCCCGTGGCCGGGTGGTTCAGTGGGATGCCAAGTTCGGTCTGGTGAAGGTGAACCCCCTGATTCATTGGACGCGCAAGAAGGTATGGACCGCTGTAATCGGCTGGGGTGTCCCTTACAACGAATTGCACGACCAAGGCTACGACAGCATTGGTTGCGAACCTTGCACGGTGCCCGGCGAAGGTCGGGAAGGGCGCTGGGGCGGACAGGCCAAGAAGGAATGCGGCCTGCATGTGCAGGAGCATGAGGGCGGCAGCGGCATCTGACATGAAACTAACCGCCAAGGCAGAATACGGTTGCGTCGCTTTGCTCGAGCTCGCGCGCGCCGACCGGACCGGCCAACCCGTGCGCATCCGCAGCATCGCGGCCAGCCAGGGAATTCCCGAGCGGTTTCTTGTCCAGATTCTCCTGGTTTTGAAGTCGGCTGGCCTGGTCGAAAGCACGCGGGGTGCCTCGGGTGGATACCGCCTGTCGCGGGTTCCCGGGGAAATCACCGTTCTGGATGTGGTTGAGGCAGTTGACGGAAGGCCCGGGCCCTCCCGCGGCGAGGGCGGGCCGGGAAGTCATCCCGCCTCGAGGGCCCTTGCCGGGATTTGGCGCGAGGCCGAGGCCCGGGAACGGGAATTTCTTCGCGGCATCACCCTTCTTGAGGTTCTGGCGCGGATCGAGTCGCCTGAGGACTCCACCTACCAAATCTGAACGATGGCCTCAAGCCGCCGAGCGCATCCGCGATGTGACACCCTCGAGGCCCCTCTGCCTGACCCATTGGCGGGCCCTGCTGAATCCCTCGGCGGAGGTTATCGGGAAGTGGAGAGACTTCAAGGACACCAAACCGTCAGCTTCTTCCAATGTCGCATGTATTGAAGAGGGGAGGATCACCGTCTCGGCGCGGCTTCCGCACGGCTCCCAACCCAGGATCGCCACGGTTTGACCGATTTTCCAGATGGGAGGCGGCATGACGGCGGCCAGTTCCGACCCCGCATGGTCGATGGTCCACGACCAGCAGGCCACATTCGACCAGGAGGCGGGGAACCGTATTCCCAGAAGGGGCGCCGGATGATGTGCCGACTCGCGGAGCAACAGGTTGACGCCCGGGTGGTCCGCCACCTCCTCTTCGCGGAAGGGCGTGTAAATGCCTTCGCCCTCGAGCATCAGCCTGATCGACCCCTCGCCTCGTCGCAATCCGGTGTTCCGATTCATGGTTGTCAGTCCTCGCGTTCCGTCAATCACCCAGGTCGACCCGGACGACCTCTCCCTTCAGGCGGCCCACCAGCCTCTGCACGGGTAAGAGTGGAGCCAATGATTCCACCTTGTCCCATGAGTGGTCCGAGACCTTGACATGGCCGGCGCCGATGCCCCCCTGACCGAGGGTGCCGTCGAGCCCGATCCATTGGCCGTCAATGAAAACCTCCGTCCACATGTGGAAGCCGAGGGCGGGCCTGCCCCCCTTTTCCACATAGAGCAATCCCACGGCGGTTCGCGCCGGCATGTTGCTGGCCCGGCAGAGCGCCGCCAGGGTCAGCGCCGCATGCCGGCAGTCGCCGCGCCATGTGGAGGCGAATTCCGACGCAGGAACCAGCGCTGCCGCGGCGTCGGGTTTCAGGTTCCGGCTGACATAACGCTCCAGGCGCAAAGCCGCGGTCCAGCAATCGTCCTCATACCCCCCCGCCCTTTGAGCCAACTCCCTGATTTTTGGATGGTCGGTGTCGATGAACTTGCTGGTGCCGAGGAATTCGCGGCCCGCGTCGGGTGCTCCCACGACCCGCCTCGGTTTTTGTCCCTTCCGCGCGAGGACTTCTACGGCGCCATCGGCGGTCGGCTGTGTTTGCTGGCGTTCATCGCTGGCCAATTCAAGCGGTTCGCCCGTGGCTTCCTTCCACCGCAGGCGAAACACAACCGTGCGGGCGAGCCTGGAATTGGGAATGGGCCGGTCGAGGCTGATCATGCTCGAGTCGCCCAAGTCGCGCATCGGCCCGGCCTTGGCGGTATCCGCCACTCCCTCGCGCGTGGACAGGTCGAGGGTGACCAGGCCCATGCCATCAAGTTCAAATTGGCGTCGGATGACCCGGCCGGAGGAATCGATCCACCAGCGAGTCGGCGCCAGTGAAGGGCCTCCCGACTGAAGGATGCGGGGTTGCCAGGTGACCTTTTGGCAAGGGACTTTCGTACCCCCAATATCGAGGGTCTCCTGGGTCATTTGGCCTTCCAGGCCTACGACAAAATTGACAAGGGGTTCATGAGCCAACATGCGGAATGGACCGGTGCCGGAAGCGGGAAGTCGTTCGCGCGCCCTCAGGCCGCTGACCTCAACCGACCAAGGGAGTTGTCGACCGGGGCGACCCAGCAGGTCGTCCACTTGGAAAAGAGTCGGATCATCGGCGTTTGGCTTGCCTTTGAGGTGGAGGAATGGCCGGCCGTTGTGGACTTGCTTGAGGCTGAATCCGGTCACCTTGCCTTCCGCAGTTTCAGTGTCGGAATATTCCTGGCTGAGCGAAACAACGGCCCCATAACGGCGCACCCGCAGGTCGAGGGTTTGCCTGACGGTCCAGCCTTCCTTCCCCTGTTGTTCCTGATGGCGCCACGATCCGACTGTTTGTCCGTCGACCCGGGCGATGTACCAAAGGTCGGTCTCCGCCTCGAGCGCCGCGCGAGCCGGTTGAAGGGCCAGCGGCAACAGGCCGGCAAGGCCGCCTGCCAGCAGCAGAGCAGCCATCAAGCCCAAATTACGCCATTGCGCCAGCATTCCCGCTCCCTGACCTTGGTGTGTGCAACCTCAGATCGGGTGTGTGGGTGGATTCGATGAGAGGAATCGTGCGAGTTGTGGGCAATTTGGGAGGCTTTTGTGTTAGTTTGGGCAATGTTTTTGGGTGGGTCAAGAAAGCCGATTGGATAAAATTGGTTCTTTGGGGTGCCAGGGTTAGGGTTAACGGGAAAAACCCGGGTCTTCGGAAAGACCAGCTAAAAATTCTGTTAAAAAATCAAGTCAACCCCGTCATCCCAATCCTCCATCCCCCATAGATTGCAACAGCAGGTTCTCTCGGCACGCGGTTTGGTGGTTTCATGCGCGACGATTCGTTCCATTTCCTGTCCGGCGATGAGGCATTCGGGGACTGGGGGGCAGACCCTGATTTTGAGTTGGCTCCCGCCATCATGCCGATGCCCGGCAGTTTGTGGAGGCCCCGGGAGGCTTACCGCACCGGAATCCACCGCGTGGGAAACCGCAAGATACCCACAATGGCCGCGACGGTTTCCGCCGAAAGGTTGCTGGGCGTGTTTCTCGAACTCGTGGCACCGATGGGGCCCGGGGTCGATGTGGTTTTGGAAACCAGCCATGGCTCGAAAAACGGCAAGCATCGGGACCTGGCCCGGGAGGACATCGACCTCACCGTGCTATCCAGCCACCTGCTCGACTTCGAGGACTATCTTCTGGCGGACGGACTCACGGGACTGGTGGTCTGCTCGCAGGCGGAAAAGCCCTTGCAGGAAGTGCAACTCGACGAGCACAAGGTGCTGGTTGTTTACGCCTACGACCTGAGGCCGTTCATCGAGGTGATGGACCGTCAGGGTATCCGCGAGGAGCGCGAAATGATGCTGATCCTCGAGGATGAGCATGCCCACCGTTCACGGCCCGAACACCCCGCGCTGTTCCAAACCCTGGCATCACGACTGGCCATGAGCGAGGCGGCGGAAGCAGCCGGGAATTGAATCAGGGCAATGGCAGGTCGCGAAACTCGAACGACACCGAGTGTTCGGTGGTGTCCCAAACGGTGTACACAAGCTTGGCGGCCGGTCCCACCGGGCCCTTGGGGGCGATGGGCGCGTTTCCAACACCGCGGGGCGGCACCGCGCCGGGAGGCGGCGGGGCGAAGGTGAAGGTGAGTTGGGCGAAGTTCGGGCCGCTGTTGCCCCATGAACTTCCCTGGTTCATGAAACGCCTGCCCTCGGCATCCTGAAGCTCAAGCCTTTGGTACATCGAGTTCAGCCAGGTGTAGTCCCCGTTGTTGGAGCCTTCCTTGCCCTCGCGCACGGAAAGCTTGACAGTCACCGATTTGTTCGGCGATTCCTGGACATCCTCAACGGTGAACGATGTGGTTCCCACCTTGGCGTTCTGACCCTTGGCCTTGAGGATCTCATGGGTGAGCGCCACCGGACGCTGTTCCACCAGAACCACACAAGAGACGGAACCGCGAACGAGCTTGATATGAGTGGACCGCTCATTGGCCCGGCGCATGTTGGCCGAGAACCCCTGTGACTGCGACCGGTATCCATTGCCGTAGCGGCTGACATGGCGAATGGCTCCGCCGTTCCAACCCGGTTCGCCCGGCATGGGGCCCATGAGGGACTGGTCGAGATTGTCGATGGCCATGCTGAGGCGCGGTTCACCCACGCCCAGAAGAGGCAGTCGCGGTTCCGTGGAAATGCTCATCCCGAGGGTCAGTGAGTCTGTTCGGCGGTTCGCGGCCCCGGGCCCTTGGTTCAGGTCGATGTTGCGGAAATGTTGCACATTGGTGGCGTTGATCCTGAAGGCGCCTTCATACCAGGCGTGCTCGGGAGGCTGGCCTTGGCCAAGGCGAAGACGGTCGTCGCCAAACCCTTGTTGGATCACGCATCCGGCCTGCTTCCCAACAAGGTCGAGAGCCTGCAACAGCGGCATTTTTCCCCGGGCAAGCTGGACCGGCTTGTCCTGAAGGTTGGGCCAGGTCTCGATCCCGTAGCCGGTTTGGCTGGAGAGGTCCTTCAGGACATCCTTCAGGGGAAATTCCCCGTCGCCGAGGTTCACCAGCTTGGGAGACAACTTTACCGATTGCTCGATGATGGCAAGAAGTTCGCCGGCACGGCGGCGGATTTCCGGGTCGGCGTGGTCGCGGGCGGCCTTCAGGGCGGGCAGGGCGGCCGGGCCCAGGTCCTTCAGCCGGCTCTCGGCTCCTTGCCGTTTGTCGAACTGCTCGTCTCCCAAGGCCTCGATGAAAGTCTTCAAATCCTCGGGAGGGGCGCCTTCCGCTGCCAGGAAAATACCCAGAACCAAGGCCGCACCGAACGCGATCGCCACGCCTGGACTCCCCGCCGCCACGGGCGCGGGTCCTGACCGCGCCTACGGGTCATGGTACCGGCGCCGTGTCGGCATTCGCAATCATGCACTTGAGGAAATCCGGATTTGACCGGGCGCTGGTGGTGCCGGTCGCGACGGCTGTGCGGGCTGGCCAGCGGGCCGAATGGTTCACCGCGGCTTGCCTGAGGGCAAAAAGAGCGCCAGACCCGGTTGCCCCGGGAAGAAAGGCCCGGGGCCAACGCCCTTGCCCCTCGACCAGATGGCCACGGGATCCTCACCGCGCATGCGGGCCACCTGCACCAGCCAGGCCTGCCCGGTGGTGACTGTTTCCCCGGTGAGGGCGGAAAGTGGAATCGCGGCTTCCAGAGTCCAGGCGTCCTCCTCGCGGGCAACGGCCACGAACCAGCGCGGATCCCAGGTGGGGTCGTCGCAACACCGATCCGCCACCCGGCCCTGATCGTCGATGGTGAGCGTGTAACCCGTGGAGTGATCGCGATCGAGGTCGAGGAAGAAGCACACCCTGTCGCGCGAATCCCGCGCCGAGTCCGGCGTCCGGCCCGCGGCCTGAACCCCGCCATCGGGCGCCGCGCCCGGGCACCGGGCCGCCAGGTAAAGAAACCCGGAGTCGAAAGCCATGGCCACGGTGGTGGGAGTCGAGGCGCCCTCCATCGGGCGCAGGGCGTTTTGCCAGCATGGATCTTCCAGCCTGCCGTCGAGGTGGGGGCGGGATTGGGCTTGCCGGCAGGCGATTGCCGGTCGGGGAGGTTCCCCCGCGCGGTTCGCCAACCAAAGCTCCATTTCCGCGGCGGTCTGCCACGGGCTTCCCTTGGCCAGCGAGGAAGCAGCCTTCTTGTAGTACGCCGCCGCTGGTTCGAACTGCCCCAGTTGCCTTCGGGCCGATTGGAGCATGAACTGGGTGCCCGGATCCTGCGCGGCCAGGCTGCCGGAGGCCCGAAGCAACGCCTCGCGCGCCAGACAGGTTTCGAGGTTTTTGCGAGTCAGTGCGCGGCCGTCGAGCACGATGGTTTCCCGGGTGACTTGGGTGATGGTTTCGGGGGCCTCGATGGTTTTACCACCGGGAGCGGGCACCGGCCGGGAACCCGAGGCGTTCGGCATGCCCGCCTGCATGATCGCCCGTTCCACCGTGCGGGCCAGTTCCTCGCGGCGGCGCACCTCGCTGCTGGATTCGTGCCCGATCAGCCAGCGGGTGGATGCCAAGGCGAGCGGATGCGCCGGGTACCGTTCCACCAGCATGGCCCTTAATTCCCGCGCCAACTGCCAGCGGCCCGAGCGTTCCGCTCCGGAGGCCAAACGATCGAGGAACGGCGCGCCTCGGGCATCGTCCAAATGGTCCAATGTGGCGCCCAACGACGAGGCCGCGCGTTCGCCATCCGCCTGTGGCAGGGTTCCCGGGCGCGCCAGCGCCTCGTGGAGGCGCCTTTGCTCGAGCGCCTTGGCGGTGGCGGCATCCATCGGTTCTGGCATGGGCAGTGGCCTGCGCGCGCCTTGCAACCGCGCCGAGGATGCGGCCAGCAGCGAACGCCAGGTTTCCCCCGGACGCGGTTTCATGGCCGCCCAGCCATCAAATCCCTGCGGATTATCTTCAGAGATCCCGAAAAGCGCCATGGTGGCGGCGGCATGTCCGTCGACGGTGTCCTCCAACCGGTCGGAAGGCCTCTGGCCCATCACACGGACGGTCGCTTCGTCACCCACCGATTGACGCCAAACGACGCCGCCTTGCCAGGCCTTGAGTCCCAGTGCCTCGATCTGCTCGGGGAATCGCTCCGGTTCCGAGGCCCATTGCGCCGCCGCGGAGGCCTCCAAAAGCCAAGCCTTGTCGTCGGCACCGCCGGAAGTCACCAGGAGGTGCTCCGGCTGGAATTGGCGCAGCGCCATCACCAGGCGCTCGCGCCACGCGGCGCCGGCACGGGTGGCTTCGGTGGCCACCAATCCCGCGTGGCGGTGGGCCGCGACAAGCCTGGCGGGGTCGGCATCCCTTGAAACCACCAGGGCGGCCACGGCAAGGCCGTCATCCCACCCATGCTGGGCGATGGTGCGCCAAGGCATTTTGGCCGGGTCGCGTCCCGCCACCAGCATGGCCGCGTGGGTGACCGGTTGGCGCACCGTTGTCCAAGTTTTGCCCCCATCGGCACTGCGGATCACCGTTCCCATGGCGCCGCAGGCGTAGGCCGTGCCGTCAGGCAGAAGGCAGGAGTCGTGTAGCGAGTGCGGAACGCCGGTCAGGCGAGGCGCGAAATGCCTGCCGCCGTCGTCGCTCAGGAGCACCACACCGCCGGGAGAACCCGCCACCACCACGCGATCGCCCTGCCTGGCCATGGCGCGCCAGGCGACCTGACCCAGCGCCTTGGCGTCAATATGCGACCTCGCGAGAGACCACCTGCCGTTCTGTTGGTCGATCAGCAGGCCCCCCTCGCCACAGGCCAGACCTCCAAGGCAGGCCAGGGCGCGATGGTTAGCGAGCGCGTCAGCGGGTATCGGAGACCATTCCTTGCCGCTGAACTGATGCACCCGGCCATCCATGCCGACCAGCAAGCCGGAGTCCATGGCGGCAAACCAGGCCGATGTCCACCCGCCCGGCGACAGGCCCGGGACGGGTGCCCATGACCGGCCGCCATCCTTGGTTTGGAACAGGCCGGAGCTGTAGGGGCCGGAGGCTTCCCCCCAAAGGTATCCGTCATTGTCATTGACAAAGGCGATCCCATGAAGTGCCGGAACCGCTCCCGCGAGCACCCGTTGCCAGGTGCTCCCTCCGTCGCGTGTGACGAGAAGCACGCCGCTGGATCCACCGGGTCCGTCCTCGCGGCCGCAAATCCAACCCCGCTGGGCGTCCTGAAAAACCACCCGACGAAGCGACCCGCGCGTGCCTCCGGACTGGCGCTCCCAACGGGCGCCACCATCGGTGGTTCGCCAGATGGCGCCATCGTCCCCGACCGTCCAACCGTTATTGGCGTCCAGGAAGGCGATTCCGCGGAGGCAGGCATCCTCGGGGCATCGGACCTCGCCGACGGCCAACAATGAGACAAGTGAAAAAGCCAGCATGCCATGTCCTCCGCGCCCATGTGCGCGACGGATAACGGCAGAGGGAGGCCTGAATCAAGTGGCGGGAGGCTTCGATCCAAGGGTACGGATCAGCCAAAAACCCAAGGCAACGCCAGCAGCGTCAAAGGCGACATCGATAACCGTGCCGTTGCGACCGACATGGGGTTGGATGATTTCGACCAGCGCCCCATGGGCCACCAAGATCAGTCCGATCAAGACGCCCCGATGGGGGTAACCGGTGGCAGCCAGAATGGTTAATAAGGCGTAACCCAATACATGAAAGGCTTTTGCGGCGTGAAATCGCCCCTCTTCCGGAACCAGTTCATCGCGTACGGCAATCGGTTCCGGGCGCAACAGGGCAACCGAAATGGCTAGAAGGAGGCTCCAGAAAGCCCAACGGCAGAAGAACGCGATTCGAGCCAACCTTGATGCCGACATGAGCGTAGACTATGTGTGTCGCGGGTTGACGACCGGGAGTTTTTTCCATGCAGCGGATTTGGAACAGCATGGGTGCTTTGGTGGCCTTGGCCACCTTGCTCGTGCCGCCCCATGTCTGCTGCGTGCGCCTTTTTGCCGCCGCGCCAGCCAAAGCCTGTTGCTGCTGCGGTGGCGAATCAGGAGAACCTCGGCCCGATCCCGCGCCAACCCGCCAATCCCCCTGCTGTCAAAAGGCAGATCCCGCCACCCATACGGAACGGGGAACGCCAACATCGGGGGGCGATTCGGCCGACGCCTTGACGGCATGGCCTTTCAGCGCGGATCTTTCCCTCACAGCCGTTAGGGAATCACCTGTCTTGGTGGATAGTCCACCGGGGTGGGGCAGGCGCACTCATCTCCTCCACTGCCGGTTCAACTGCTAAGAGCCATGGAAAGTTCTTCACCCAAATCCGGGTGCCAGTCCATTCCGTCCTTAGTCCCGAACAGTTGAAATCAAGTCTTTGAAACAAGGAGAATGACCATGTTCCTGAAATCCGCGATGGTTGTGAGTGCGGTCCTCTTGGGTCTCGGTGCCACCGGTTATGCCGCGTGGAAATGGGCCGGCCCATGCTGCGGCCAAGGTGCCTGCTGCGCACCCGATGCCGCCTGCTGCGCGACCGGCGAGTGCTGCGGCACCGCCGCTTGCTGTGGTGGCGATGGTGACTGCTGCAAGGAAGGTGCCGATTGCTGCGTTCCCGGCGCCGCCTGCTGTGAGGCCGGTGACTGCTGCGAAGCCCAAAAGGCCTGCTGCCCCAACGGCGCCTGCTGCAACTGATTCCATCAAAGCCATGAAAACCAAGGGGCCCCGCGACCGCGGGGCCCCAACCTTTTCAGGTTGCCGGTTAGGGTTATCAGGAACCCAGCGAGGCGCGCTTGGAACCGATCAGGGCCAGAAGCTTCTTGAACGGATCGGAGAACTTCTCGAGGCCTTCGGACATGAGCGTGTCCTCAAGCTTGCGCATGTCCACCTTGGCGTCGATGTCGGCAAGGACATCGGCGGGTGGCAGGTGATCCACCTGCCGGCTGAACGACTTGCCGCTGGCTTCCACGGCGTCGTTGGTGGCGGGCGGGTTGGTTTCAATGTCGGAACCGGCGAACGCGGCCACATAAGTGGTAGGATCCGCCTTGGGATCCTTGACCCCGGTGCTGGCGAAGATCATCTCCTGCTCAAGGGGAAGGTTCTTCGAGGCCCAGAAATCCTTGTTCATCTTCCAGATGCGCTTGGCGTTCACGATGCCCACCTGCCCCTGGGCGGCGGGAATCAACGAAGGCACATGGGCCAGGGTGTAAACATCCACCCGGCTGACGAAGATCGAATAGACCGACTTGAATGTGGCCAAGCCACCGGGTCGGCGCTGGGCACCCTTCCACACGGCCTCGCGCGCGGCCAGGTACTGATCCTTTGAGAAAATCAGCGTCACATTCAGGGTCACGCCGGCGGCGGCGAGTTCCTCAAGCGCCCCAAGGCCCGCGGGAGTGGCCGGAACCTTGATCATTCGGTTCTTCTGGCCGGCTGCGTACTTCTTGCCCAACTCGGCGTATTTTTTGGAACGCTCGGGGATGCTCAGCGGGCAGGCCTTGTCTTCCAGCAGCGGGTCCAGTTCGAAGCTGACCCAACCGTCGTTGCACTTGGTCGATTCCCATACGGGCAGGAACACTTGCTGGGCTTGGCTGACAAGCTTGTCGGTCATGGCCCAAGCCACTTCCTCGTCGGAATGCCCGGCGGCGAGAAGTTTCTTGATCTCGTCATCGAACTTTCCGCCTTTGAGGATGTCGGAAACGATGATCGGGTTGGAGGTCGCGCCGGTGGCACCCAAGGCGCGGTTCTTCTTCACGAGTTCAGGCTCGATCGAATCGAGCCATAGCTTGGTTCCCGAGGCGATCAGCGACTTGAGCGACGACATCTCAATCTCCCGTGACATATTGTTCAGCGGTTAGTTTATCAGGTTGTTGTGGGGACTTGGCGGCCCAAGGCAAGGGTTCAGGCGCCGGGCACATTGGCCGAGGCCCCGTTGTCGCCCGCACCCAAGCCCAGAATGAACGGCACGGCCCGTTTTCCCCAGGCCGAGGGAGCTGGATACGCCGCCGCCCCGGCGCCAAACACCTGAGCCAGCATGTCGGTGGCAATCACCCCCGGATTGAGCGCCACGGCAGCCATGCCCGAGGGTAACTCCTGCGCCAACGACTTGGTGAGCCCCTCAACGGCATACTTGCTGGCGCAGTAAAGGCTCACATCCGGCGATGTGCTCCGGCCCCAGGTGGAGCTGAAATTCACGATCACCCCCTTGCGTTTGGCCACCATGGCCGGAACGAACGCGCGCAGCACCTCCACCATTCCCAGCACATTCACATCGAAAACCCGCTTCCATTCGGCAGCGGGAAGGTCCCACAGCTTCGCGGGTGAATGGATCACGGCGGCGTTGTTCACCAGCAGGTCGGGCGGTCCATCCTTCAGGACCTTGTCGGCCCAGCGCGCGACTTGACCCGCGTTGGTGACATCCACCACATCGAACCCGTGGGGGTTCGGATAAGACTTGGCCAGCCGGCTGACGCCATCGGAGTTGCTGCCGCAGCCATGAACAACGCAACCCTTGGCGGCGAACCCTTCCAGCATGGCGGCACCCAAGCCGCGTGTGGCGCCCGTGAGCACAACCTTCAAACCCTTCGACATGTCTGGCCTCCCGGGTGAATGTTCAACTGGCCGACAAGGTATCAGCTTTCAAACGGCGGGGCAAAAACGGGTGTCACTCGCCGATGACCTTCACCAGCACCCGCTTGGGCCTGTGGCCGTCGAACTCGCCGTAGAAAATCTGCTCCCAGGTGCCGAGGTCGAGTTTGCCGTTGGTGATGGCCACCACCACTTCCCGTCCCATGATCTGCCGCTTCAAATGGGCATCGGCATTGTCCTCGCCCGTGCGGTTGTGGTGGTAGTGGTCGGGATCGGGATTGAAGGGCGCCAGTTCCTCGAGCCATACCCCGAAGTCGCGGTGCAGTCCGCGCTCGTCGTCGTTGATGAACACGCTCGAGGTGATGTGCATGCTGTTGGCCAGCACGATGCCCTCCTTGACACCGCTCTTGCGCACCACTTCTTCCACCTTGGGGGTGATGTTCACGAAGGCCATCTTCGATGGAATTTCCAGGGTGATGTAATCGGTGCGGGATTTCATGGGGTTTCCTAGATTTGGGACGGAGATGCGCGGGCAAATTTCTTTTTATTACCCGGTTTGCCAAACGGAATTCCATCCACCGGGTTTGATCGGGCCATATCCCGGATCATGGCAAGAAACGCTCAAAATGAACGGTAATCATCCACCATCACGATGCTGGACCGTGCATGGTTGACCCCTCAGTTCGCCTACGGATTCGTTTGGGCCTCATCAGAATTGGATCCAATGATTCAAACTTTGAGCATTGAATGCAACCATTCACCGTTTGAGCCTCGGGCGCGAGCCCGAGGGTGGGAATAGCAATCAATTAACTACCCTCGGGCTCGCGCCCGAGGCTCTTTCTCAATCACTTCAATAAAAGGTGTTAGCGCAGGGTTCGTCAAAAGAGCATGGGTTTAACCGATCAACGGCCGGCCTGTCCTTCGCGGCTAGGATGAAATAGACCTCCGGAGGCGTCGCGCGTGGGCTACCGAAACCTGACCGATTGCGTTCGCGACCTTGAACGCCACGGCATGCTGCGCCGGATCGATGCCGAGGTTGATCCCCGGCTTGAAATGGCCGAAATCCAGCGGCGCGTCTACCGGGCGGGTGGTCCCGCCTTGCTGTTCACCCGGCCCAAGGGTGGCCGGTTTCCGATGCTTTCCAACCTGTTCGGAACCGTCGAGCGTACCCGCTGGATTTTCCGCGACACCCTCGGACGCATGGAACAGATCATGCGCCTCAAGGGAGACCCCGCGTGGGCGTGGCGGCGGCCATGGTCCACACTCGGGGTGCCATGGGCCGGGTTTCATGCCTTGCCCCGAGTCGGCTGGTCAGGCCCCTCCACCCGCCATGAGGTTTCCCTGAGCGAACTGCCCGGACTGGTCTCGTGGCCGGAAGACGGCGGTCCATACATCACGCTACCCCTTGTTTACACCGAATCGCCGTCCCGGCCCGGGTGGATGAAGTCGAATCTGGGGATGTACCGGGTTCAGCTTGCCGGCTCGCACCATGTTCCAGACCGTGAAGTGGGGCTGCACTACCAGATTCACCGCGGCATTGGCGTTCACCATGCCGAGGCCCTGTCGCGTGGCGAACCGTTGCGCGTGGCCATTTGGGTGGGTGGACCGCCCGCGCTCACGGTGTCGGCGGTGATGCCGCTTCCCGAGGGGGTGCCCGAGGTGGCGTTCGCCGGGGCCCTTGGCGGGAGGGGCATCTGGTACCACCAGCCCAGGGATTCCCAAGGCAAGAAAATGCGCCTTTTGGTGCCTTCTGAGGCGGATTTTTGCATTGTGGGAACGGTTCATGGCAAGGAGACGCGGCCGGAAGGCCCGTTTGGCGACCATTTGGGATACTACAGCCTCAAGCACGATTTTCCTGTCATGCGGGTCGAGCGGGTGACCCACCGCCCGGGGGCCATTTGGCCGTTCACCGTGGTCGGCCGGCCTCCGCAGGAAGACACCAGCTTTGGCGCGTTCATTCATGAACTGGCGGCGCCCGTGTTGCCCGCGGTGTTGCCGGGTGTGCGGTCGGTGCACGCGGTGGATGCCGCGGGTGTTCACCCGTTGTTGTTGGCGGTGGGCAGCGAGCGTTATGTGCCCTATGCCGGGGAGCGAATACCGCAGGAACTGCTCACGCAGGCATTCGCCATTCTGGGGCAGGGGCAATTGTCGCTGGCGAAATACCTGCTCATTGTCGCCGGGGAGGATGATCCCTCACTGCACGCCGACGACATCGACGGCCTGTTCCGGCACTTGCTGAGCAGGGCTGATTGGCGGCGTGACGCCCATGTCATCACCCGGACAACGATCGACACGCTCGATTATTCCGGAGACGGACTCAACAGCGGATCCAAGGTGATATTGGCCGCCGCGGGCGCGCCCAGGCGGGAACTGCCAACCCGCATGGACGCCAGCGTGAGCCTGCCGCAAGGCTGGGACGCTCCGCGCGTGTGCGCCCCGGGCGTGCTGGCCGTTCGTGGCCCGGCATGGGAGAAAGCCGGAACCGGAGGAATGGGAGACGCGCGCCGATTCACCACCCCCCTGACTCCTGACCATGCCATCAACCGGTTTCCGCTGGTGTTGCTGGTGGACGACAGTGACTTTGCCGCCGCAAGCCGCGAAAACTGGCTCTGGGCGGCGTTCACCCGCTCGAACCCTGCGGCCGACCTGCACGGCATCGGTGAGACAATGACCGACAAGCACTGGGGATGTGCCGGGTCGCTGGTGATAGACGCGCGGCGCAAGCCTCACCATGCCCCGCCGCTGATCGAGGATCCGGAAGTGACCAGGCGGGTGGAGGCGATGGCCGCGCGCGGCGGTCCTCTGGAAGGGCTTTTCTAGGCGGTTGTCGAAGAAACCTAGATATCCTTGCGCGAGAACAGGAACATGCCCACGATCGCGCTGGCGACGCAGGCTCCGCCGGCGTACATGGCCACCTGCGTGAGCATTTCGCGGGTGAATTCACCCTTGAGCACATAAGGGAGCTTTTGAAGAACCCATTCCGGCGTGGGCACCGAGTGGGGCAATGCCCCGAAAACCACGCCCGAGGCATAGAGCAGCACCCACAAAGCCGCCGCGGCGGCGAGGGGGCGCGCGAACAGGGCGCTCATCATCACGCCCAGGCTCACCACCACCGCCAGCATGGCGCCCGACATGGCCACCGCGGCGATGCCTCCCTCGACCGTGACATCCTCGTGCAGCACGAAGCGGGCGCCGGTGACGGCGATGGTTCCCAGCAGGGCATGACCGAGCAGGATGGCCAGCAGCCGGCCGTGCCACTTGCCCATGTAGTACTGGTATCGGCTGATTCCCCGCGACAGGATGCTGTCGGCCAGCGAACCCCTTTCCGCGGCGATGGCGCCCGCGGCGATCACGCCGACCAGGGCGACGCTTCCCACCAGCATGCCCCGCATCAGGTGGGTGATGACATGCGAGGCTGGCTGGATGATCTTCGCCTCGTTGTGGAGGCCCCAGCGGTAGGCGAACAGGCCGATGGCGGTGAACGCCACGACCAGCACCCACGAGCGATAGACCCACGACCGGAAAACCTGGATGAAATCAGCCTCCATGACGGCCCAGTAAGGCAGCCATGGCAGGTAGGAAACCTGCGCGGGTTCAGGTTCGGGCGCCATGCCGCGGTTAGGCAGCTTGACGATAGATGCGGGTGAAGCCACGCTGCTCCTCTTTCTCCACGAGGTCCAAGTAAGCCTCTTCGGTCTGCTGGCCCACGCTGCGGATGCCGACCAGCGTCAGCTTGCCGTCGCTGAGGGTCTGGAACACCTGTGCCAAGGAGGACGCCGCCACCGCGTCCTCCTGCAATCGCAGGGTGAGTCGCCGGTGCTCCAGCGAGACATGCTGCACATCGCCCAGCGTCTTGATGGTGGCCATGGCCCTTGTGACGCTTTTCTGGTCGCCGTCCACATCGATCTCGTAGTGGTTGCGGCGCATCCGCGTCTTGAGATCGTGCAGGGGACCGCTGTAGATCAGTTGTCCGTGGCTCAGCACGGCCGCATGGTTGCAGACCTCGTCGATGTCGCCCAGGTTGTGGCTTGAGACGATCAGTGTCTTTTCCTTGCTCAGCCCCTTGATGAGGTCGAGCATGCTGCGACGGGCCTCGGGATCGAGTCCATGCGTGGGTTCGTCCCAAATCAGCAGGTCGGGATCGTTGATCAGGCTGGTGGCCACCGCCAACCGCGCCGTCATGCCGTTGGAAAAGGTGTCGATCTGAGTTCCACCCGCCCCCAGCAAGTCGACGGCGCGCAGGAGCATGCCCATGCGCGGCTTGCGGACATCTCGGGGAAGACCGAACAACTTGGCCATGTAGTCGAGGTAGGTGATCGGCGTCATTCCCTTGGGGAACCGTGGGTTCGTGGGGATGTAGCCGATGCGGCGCCTGAGTTCGGCGCTGTTGGGAGTCATGTCCTCGCCGAAAACGCGGGCGGTGCCGGCGGTGGGGCGGTGCAAGCCAATGATGAGGCGCAGCAGGGTGGTCTTGCCGGCGCCGTTGGCCCCAAGCAAGCCCAACACGCAGCCTCGCTCCAGCCGGAGCGAGACATCGTTCAGCGCGATATGGCGGTTCTGGTAGATCTTGGTGAGTTGAACTGTCTCAACCACCGGATCTTCCGCAGCGAGTTCCGCCACGGTATTTCCTCCACGCCAGCACCAACACCACCGACGGAACATCCTGTCCCATCTCCTCATTCATCGGAGCGTGCCCGGCCCAACATCAGCGGGAACCGGAAATCTCTCTCGATTCGTGAAGATTGTGGATGTTGACCGGGCCGTTCAGGTTTTCGTATCTTGCCCCGTCATGCAGAAATTGCCACGGATGGTACGGCTGATCCCCCTCATTTTGGCCATGGCGGTGGCCACCCTCTATGCCGTCATGGCCTTGGGTTTGCACCGCACCGGCCTGCGGGTTCCCGCTGGGCACGATGGCGATTCGCTGATGATGCTCCAGTGGATCGACTCCATGGCCCGGGGCGAAGGGTGGATGGGTGATCGTCGCCTGGGCCTTCCCGGAACTCAGGACCTCTCGGACTTTCCGCGCGCCGACTATCTTCATTTGGCCGGCCTTCAGTTTCTTTGCAGGTTCGCCTCCGATCCGGCCGTTGTGATGAATCTGGCGCTGGTGATCGACTTTCCTCTCATTGTCCTCTCGGCGCATGCGGCCTTTCGCTGGCTGGGTATCGGCCCTTGGATTTCGGCCGCCCTGGCCACCTTGTTCGCCTGCCTGCCTTATCACTTGGGGCAGGTGAACCATTTGTTTCTGGCTGGGTATTTTCTGGTTCCTTGGCAACTGATTCCCGCCATTGGCTTGGCGAGGTCGGTGGATACCAAGTCGGCGGAATCGAATCCGGTGCGATGGTGGGACCCGGTGGTGGCCTTCGCCGGTGGCCTGGCCGGGCTTTATTACGCCTGGTTTGCCAGTTTTCTGGTGATGGCTGCCGCCATTCGTTCCGGGGTTTGCCGGAAATCGTGGGCACCCGTGCTGACAGGACTCGCCCTCGCCGCGGCGGCGGGGCTTGGCTGCGCCTCGGGCTACTTGCCCACGATGTTCCGGCAGGACGGGCCCAACCCGATGGTGGGAGCCCGACTGGCGCTTGAGTCGGAAGTTTACGCGCTCAAGCCGCTCAACCTTGTGCTGCCGTTCGAAGGGCATGGCTCGGGCCTGGGGATCATCAGGCACGAGTTCAACGGTCCGCATCGTCCCCTTCATGAGGCGGAAACCTACTACATGGGCGCTTGCGCCTCGGCAGGGGCCGTGTTGGGGCTGATGGCTGTCATCACCGGCCGGAGGGGAGGTCTGATCGAGTCGGCCGGTTTCCTTGTCCTGATGCTGCTGGCCTTGGCGGTGCCGGGCGGCCTGGGGGCGTTGGTGGCCTATGTGCTTCCGGGGGTGCGGGCGCTTGGCCGCGCCGGTCTCCCCATCGCTTTTTTGGGACTCGCGATTTCCGGTTTCGCCTTGGATTCGGGCATGGTGGGCCGCAGCGGAGTCAAGGTCGCCATGGCGTTGTTCATGGTGGCCTTGGGCCTGGCTGACCAGCGCTGCAAGCCGGAAGCCGCCGACCCTTCGACCCGGTCGCGCGATTGGGAGGGCCTTCGCGCCTTTGGCGCCGAGATCAATCACCGCGCCGGCGCGGACGCCCGCCATTTTCAATTGCCCCATTTGGGATATCCCGAGGCGATCGCCCCAGGCTCGATGGGCTCCTACGATCACCTCGCCGCCGTGCTGCATGTGCGTGATGGTCGTTTCAGCTTCGGTGGCATGACCAACCGCCCGGCGGAGGTTTGGTGCCGTTGGGCGGCATCGCTGCCACCCCGCAAGTTGGTGGCGTTGCTGGCCGAGGATGGTTGGAAGGGGTTGTGGATCGACTTGCGCGGAATGCCGAACCCGGTGGAAACCCGGCGGGAATTCGAAGCCTTGCTGGGAGCGCCGCTGGAAGGCCCGGGAGGAAACCGGCTGTGGTTTCCCATCCGCCCGGTGGCGGGTGAAACCGCGCCGCAGGCACCGCTTCTGGCCAGGCTGGCCGAGGGATTTCCAATGGAGGCACCGGGCAATCCAAGCCGGGTGACGGCCCGATGCCGGGAAAGGGTGCGCATACAGGTGGACAATCTTGGCCCGCCTCGCGGCGCCGTGATCAACATCGTGGCGGAGAGGGGTTACGGACCGCCGGGTGGAATCCGGTTGACCGGGTTGAATGGCAAGCTGGAGGAATCGCTTTCCTTCAACGGTTCGAGGCTTGAGGTGAAGATCCCCGCGGAGTTCCCTCAAGGCACCTCCGAGTTTGAGCTAGTTCCCATGCATCCGGTGCGGATCCATGCGCCGCTGCCGCTCGGCAGGTTCGCCGCCTGGGTGGAATTGACCCCTTAGGTGCCGGGTTGCCGGTTAAACGAGCGGGCGTTACAATCGGGTTCAAAGGCGGTGTAGCTCAGCGGTTAGAGCAGGGTCTTCATAAGGCCAAGGTCACAGGTTCAAGTCCTGTCACCGCTACTTTTCTTTCCATCAACCGTGCCAGACAAAGCACTTAAAACAAGACTCACTTGGCTGTGCCAGCAGCCGGCGCCTTGGACTTCTGATCATCCTTGTCCGCTTTGTAGTTCGGGTTGAAACCCAGCACGGCGACGGCCTTGAGCTTGAGGTCCGACTCCCGCGCCTCGCGGGCAGGGATCGATTTGTTACGGATGACCCAAGCCTCGATCACCGTTCCCGGGGAGAGGTCTCCGGCCTGCGTGGTCGCGCCAGCCGGGGCCATGGGAGCGCCTTTGACCATTGTGTCGGGAAAGAAGCCGACATCGTAGTCGTGGTGTTCAGTCTTCACTTTCACCGACTTGGCGGCGCTGGCGGCGGCGCGGGCGATGGTCAGCGGGTTTTGGGCGGTGTGGCCATGATGCCCACCGAGGGAAGGGCGTCTTCCCCGGCTTGAAGTCCCGGTTTTGCCTTGGGTGACGATGTTCCAATAAACCCGCATTTTCAGGCTGTCGCCGTCGGAGGAGCGAACCTCCGCGATCACCTTGCCCACGGTCATGTAGTCGCCCCAAGAGGTGCCCGTGCCCGGGGTTTTGGGGTCGGCGCCAAAGGCCTCGCCTGGCTGGCCCATGGCTCCAGTCCAAATCAGCACGCCTGCCAACAAGCAAACTTGAATGGGGGTTTGGCGTGTCATCGGGTGCCCCGCATGGAGGAGGGGTTGGGGAGGTAAATACACCATTTATCTAACCTTTTCTGAAGTCCCAATCCTATCTCCAAGAATTACAAGTCCCACAGGTGCCGACCTGATTGGTCCATGGATGACGATTTCTTCAGGTGTGAGGCGGCTTTGTGGGGAAATCCCCGGCAAGAACCCGTTGGTTTCCCCGAGGAGCGACATCATGGTAGGATCGGATTCCTACCCATTAAGATCTTCCCGACACCGCGCGGGAGTTTTTCAGACATGCCTCGCGTTCCGTTTGGCTTGGTTGCCTGGTTGATGATCCCGCCCGTGGTGTTTGCCGCGGAGGGGGACAGCCTGTTTGAGAAGGAAATCCGCCCCTTGCTGGTGGCTTCCTGCCAGAAATGCCATGGGGCCCGCAAGCAGGAAGGCGACCTGCGACTGGATTCCCGTCAGGCGCTGCTCAAGGGGGGCGCCTCGGGTGCGGCGATCGTTCCTGGCAATCCTTCATCGGGCACCCTTCTGGCCGCCGTGAACCACACGGGCGAAACCAAGATGCCTCCCTCGGGAAAATTGCCCGCCGGGGCCATCGCCTCCTTGAGGAAATGGGTGGAGGCGGGGGCACCTTGGCCCGCTGAAAGCACCGGCACCGGTTCCGCGAGGACCGCCGCCATCATGCCCGCCGACCGGGAGCATTGGTCCTTCAAGCCCGTGGTGAAGGCCGCCGCGCCGACCACCGGCGACCGCGCCTGGCCCCGGGGACCCATCGATTCGTTTCTCCTGGCCCGGATGGAAGCGGCGGGAGCCAAGCCGGCGCCCATGGCCGACAAGCGGACCCTGATCCGCAGGGCCACCTTCGACCTCACGGGTTTGCCACCCACCCCGGAGGAAATCGACGCGTTCCTGAAGGACGATTCTCCCGGCGCCTTCGCCAAGGTCGTGGATCGCCTTTTGGCCTCACCCCGGTACGGGGAACGCTGGGGTCGGCACTGGCTGGATGTCGCCCGATATGCCGACACGGCGGGGGACGGATCCGACTATCCGCTCCCCGAGGCTTGGCGGTACCGGAACTGGGTCATCAACGCGTTCAACACCGATATGCCATTCGACCGGTTTGTCCGGGAGCAGATCGCCGGCGACATCATTGCCGGGCGTGGGAAACCCGAGGCCTACGCCGACGCCGTCACGGCCACGGGTTACTTGGCCATCGGCAAGCGGTATGGCTACAACCCGGGTCCCTCTTTCCAGCACCTCGATTTCGCCGATGTCATCGACTCGGTCGGTCGCGGCCTGATGGGCCTTTCGCTCGGGTGCGCGCGCTGCCACGACCACAAGTACGAGCCGGTCGGCATGGACGACTATTACGGCCTCTATGGAATGCTGCAAAGCACGGTTTGGGCGTTCCCCGGCGGGGAGGAACACAAAAAGCCGGCGAACATGGTGCCTTTGGTTCCTCCCGCCGAGGTGGAGCGGTTTCGGCTGGAAACGCAGTCGGCGGCGGCAGCGGACGCCGCAAGCCTGCGGAAACTCGTCGCCCGGCGGGCGGCCCTTTCCGGCAAGCCCTGGCTCGGCGGGGAAGACCTCGATTTTGAAGCCCAGGCGCTGGCCAAGCCTCCTGGCGCCCCCTGGCTGTCGATGGGGCCCAATTCCATCCTTGCCGAGGCCCAAAGCCCGTTCAGGCACATTCACCCCGCCGGCACCCGTGGAGTTCGCATGGCCGCCGGCAAGCCCAACGATGGAATCCGATTTGTATTCCCCGAACCGGTGCGCGCCGCCAAGGGGACACCCATCGACATCACCTGCGACATTCGCCTTGTGGCCCCAGCAGGCGGGTCGTTCCGCCTGTATTTCGGCCGCGGGGTGATCGCCTCGACCGCCACCGACATCAGCGTGAGCGCCGGTGAGGTCGCCGTCCGTGATGGCGCGGGCTGGAAGGTGGTGGGCAAGGCGCCTCCCGTTGGAACCTGGTTCACGATCCGGTTGACCATCGATCCGGACAAGCGGACATGCGACGGTAGCTTGGCCACGGAGAAGGGCCTTTTGGCTGAATTTTCCGGTCTCAAATTGCATCCCGGGTGGGATGGCGTGCTGGACACGATGATCTGCGACGGCCTCGGCCATGTCGCGGGGCCTTGTCCCACCCACGACCTCGACAATTTCGGCGTCGCGGAGAACCGGTTGCCCGCGCCGGGCGCCCATGTCGCCGAGGCCCGGAAGCCTTCAGCCGCCGCGGCAGGGGAATTGGCGGCCATCGGGGTGGAGATCGGGAAGATCAAGGAACGGATGTCCCGCCCGGCTCCCGTCCCCGCCTATCCGGTGGCCTACGCGGTGGCGGAAGGAAAGCCGGTGAACGCGGCCATCCAGAAGCGCGGGGAACCGGACAAAACCGGTCCCGAGGTTCCTCGCCGTTTTCTCGGGATTCTCGGCGGGCAGGCCCTGCCTCCGAACCATGCCGGCAGCGGGCGCCTTGAGTTGGCTCACTGGATCACCGACCGGGGCAACCCCCTCACCGCGCGCGTGTTCGCCAATCGTGTCTGGCAGTGGCACTTCGGCAGGGGACTGGTCACCACCCCCGATGATTTTGGGCTGCGGGGCGAGCGGCCGAGCCACCCCGAGTTGCTCGATTGGCTTGCGGCCACCCTGACGGAATCGGGTTGGTCGGTCAAGGCGCTGCACCGGGTCATCATGAATTCCGCCGCCTATCAGGTCGCCACCGCGGAGGTGCCGGAAAGCGCGCGGGTCGACCCGTTGAACCGGTTGTTCTGGCACCGGGAACGCCAGGCCCTGGATGCCGAGTCGCTTCGCGACGCGATGCTTGCCGCGGGAGGCAACCTCAATCTCGAGGTGCCCAAGGGGCACCCGTTCCCGCCGGTGGAAAAGTGGTCTTACACGATCCACAATCCGTTTTATGCTGATTACGATTCCAGCCACCGGTCGGTTTACCTCATGAGCCAGAGGAACCGGCGCCATCCGTACCTGGCCCTGTTTGACGCGGCGGATCCCAACCTTGCGACCGGCGCGCGCGTGCCAACCATCACTCCCGGTCAGGCGCTGTTCCTGATGAACAGTCCGTTCACGCACGAGCAGGCCAGGGGTTTGGCCAAGCGGTTGGCGGATGGTTCACGGGACGACCGCGCCCGCCACCGCCTCGGGGTGGCCATCACGCAGGGTCGCGAACCTTCCGATGATGAAACGGCGGAGGCGTTGGCTTTCCTGGCCCGCTACCGTGCCGCCGCCACCGGTATCACTGAACAGCAGGCCTTGGAGGCATTGGCCCGAACGCTTTTGGTTTCCAACGCCGCGCTCCACCTGGATTGAGGTGCCCTTGGCATGCGACCGACGACCATGAACCGGCGTGAATGGCTTGGCAGGGCCTCGGGTGGTTTCGGGGTCACGGCGCTTTCGGGCATGCTGGCCCGGGCGGGCGCCGCCTCGGGTGGCACCCACCATCCAGCCCGCGCCGACCAGGTCGTTTTTATTTATTCCACTGGTGGTGTCTCTCATATCGACACCTTCGATCCCAAGCCGAAGTTGACCGCCGACCATGGCAAGTCCATCACCGCCAGCCGGTGGCTCAACAAGCCGGGCCAATTTCAGCGATTCCTGGTGAAGTCCCGCTTCGCGTTCAGCAACCATGGGCGCTCCGGCATGCCTGTGAGCGAGCTTTTTCCCCACCTGGGGAAAGTCGCCGACGAGTTGTGTGTCCTGCGCGGGATGCATTGCGATTCCGACGGTCACGACAAGGCCACGCTGGCGGCGCATACCGGCTCTGCCCAGTTCGCCCGCCCCAGTGCCGGCGCCTGGGTGAGCTACGGACTGGGCACCCTCAACGAAAACCTGCCCGCCTTCATGGTCCTGGCTCCCGCCGCCCCGTATGCCGGGGCCCAGACATGGGGCAGCGACTTCCTTCCGGGAAGCCACCAAGGCACGCATGTGATTCCCGGCCCCAACCCCTTGCCCCATATCAAGCCGAAGACCCCCAAGGAGGAATTGCAGCGCCTTGAACTCGATTTTCTGGCGCGCATGAACCGGTCCCAAATGGCGCGCGGAGCCGGCGGTGACCCGCTGGAGGCCCGTATCCGCTCGTTCGAGACGGCTTTCGGCATGCAGCGCGAGGCACCCGAGGCGCTCGACATCTCCCGGGAATCGGATGAAACCCTGGCCCTTTACGGCGTGGACCGCAAGGCGACTTCCGGATTCGGATGGCAGTGCCTGGCCGCGCGCAGGTTGCTTGAGCGCGGGGTTCGGTTCATCGAGTTGATCGATGTCGGTTCCAGCGGCAACTGGGACAGCCACGGCAACATGGCCGACCACATCAGGTTGGCCAAGGCGATCGACCAACCGGTGGCCGCGTTGATCGCGGATCTCCGGCGTCGGGGAATGCTCGAGCGCACGCTCGTTGTCTGGACGACCGAGTTCGGGCGCACGCCCTTCAACGCCACCGCCGATCATCCCGGCCGTGAACACCACAACCTGGGTTTCACTTCATGGATGGCGGGGGGAGGGGTGAAGCGCGGGCATATCCACGGAGCGACGGACGAATACGGCATCCAGGCGGTGGAGGGGAAGGTTCACACCCATGACCTGCATGCCACCATGCTTCACCTGCTGGGGATCGACCACGAAAGGTTGACCTACCGCCACGCCGGGCGCGACTACAGGCTGACCGATATCGCCGGGGAGGTGGTGACCGGGATTATTGCTTGAGGCTTTGTTTTCCGGCCTTTAGTTCCACGGTGAACTTCAATTCATTGGGCTTGGGTTCGATTTTCGCGGTCAGCCCGGATTTTTCGAAAGTTCGGTACTTTGGATTCAAGGGGTAGGGGAATTCCCGTTCCGAATCTTTCATCTTGGGCTGAATGAGCAGCTTGCCCTCGCCCATGGGGGCGCCATCTCCGGGCCGGTCGGTGAACAGTTCAAACCGGCCTTGGGCGTCGATGGTTCCCGTGGATGAGTAGGACTTGCCATCGGGACCGTGCCCCTCGAATGTGACCTCAAAACCCTCCAGCACGGTGACAGGCGCGTCGCTGGCATCCACGAACTGGCCCTTGGCCGGGTAAAAGCCGGCCTTGCCGCAACCGGATGGCGCGAGAATGGCCAGGGAGAACAGGAAAAAGGAAGCGACCTTGCGCATTTGGAGGCCCCGGATCAGGAACAACATTTCGAGACAATCATTAAATCCAAGGATATATTACAAATACTCCAGCAATGGAGAGCAAAGTTTCATTTTCATCTTTCATCCCATCCGGGAGTCGTGGCCATGAACACTTCCCCTCCAATCCGAAAAGGATTCACCCTGATTGAGCTTCTGGTGGTCATCGCGATCATCGCCGTGTTGATCGGGCTTCTCGTGCCTGCCGTGCAAAAGGTCCGCGAGGCGGCCAACCGCATGCAGTGCTCCAACAACCTGAAGCAGATCGGCATCGCCATGCATGCCCACCACGATGGAAAGGGAGCTTTCCCCAACAGCAGGCTGGACGCCCGCTACACCTGGATGGTGGAAATCCTGCCCTACATCGAGCAGGACGGGTTGTTCAAGCAGTGGGCCATGACCTCGGGCGCCTTCAACAACCAGACTCAGCCCGCCCGGGAAACCCCGGTGAAAACCTATTACTGCCCGTCCCGCAGGTCGGCCGCCGCCACCGTGGTGACGGACACGATGGACAATACCACCACTCCCGCCAACGGCGTGCCCGCCGACTATGCCGCCTGCACCGGCGACCCCTCCACCGGAGCCAGCAACGACTACTGGTGGACCGATCCGGCCACCAACACCCCGGGATGCAACGGCATCTTCCGGCTTGCCAACGACTGGTCCACCACACCCTCGGGTCCCAACCGCCCGGGTGCCCGCATGGCGGACATCCTGGATGGAACAAGCAACACCGCCATGGTGGGCGAGAAGCATGTCCTGCAGTCGGGCATCAACACCGTCGCGGCGGGTGACGGCCCTGCATATAATGGAGACAAGGGATATTCGTTCCGGGCCATGGGATCGAACCGCCTGCTCGCCCGCAACATGACCGACACTTCCAACGCCAACTCCAAGTTCGGCAGTTGGCATACCGACATGGTGCAGTTCGTGCTGGCCGACGGCAGCGTTCGCGGCATCCGCACGAGCATCTCGGGAACCACCCTCGGATATCTGGCCAACATGCGGGACGGTAACCCGGTCGGCAGCCTCGACTAAGCCCGCGCCTCAGGTCTTGAAGGCGCCCGGATCCACCATGGATTCCGCCATCGCCCGTTGGCTTGCCTCACGCGCGGGGCAGGATGCCTGCCTTGTGGCGGACGCCGAATTGGCCCGCGGCGGTCCCGTCCATGCCGCCCTTGGAACGCTCAGGAAAAACCTCGATGCAATCCATGCCGCCGCGGCGTGGGAAAACGCCCTGGCGCGCCGCAAGGCCGTCGGCCGGTTTCCTTCTCCCGGGAGCATGCTGTTTCTCCGGGAAGGACTGGAGCAGGCGACCAGCCTCGAGGTGGCGCGCTACCGCGCGGCGCGGTTCGCGCCGTTTGAAACCATGTTGGATTGGGGCGCCGGACTCGGCGGAGACTCGTTGGCCCTTTCGGAGCATGGCCGGGTTTTGGCCATTGAGCGGGATCCCGCCCGCGCCATCCTTCACAGGCACAACACCGCCGGGCGGACCGTCTTGACGGTTCGCGGAGACGGGCGCGTGGTTCATCCCGAGATTGCGGAAGCGGCTTTCGCTGATCCTGATCGCAGGGCGGATGGCAGGCGTCTGCTCGGGCCCAATGACGGATCGCCATCGCTGAACGAGGTATTGGCAACCACCCCGGTGAACCTCGGGGTCAAGCTGGCACCCGCGGCCGATGTGTTGCCGTGGGAAGGAAGCGGGAGGTCGCTGGAGTGGATTTCCCTGGGTGGGGAACTCAAGGAACAGGTGCTTTGGCGGGGTGAATTGGCCAGGAACCAGAGGAGGGCGACCGTGCTGCCTTCCGGGGCGTGGCTGGAAGGCACGGGGCGGGAAACCGCGCCTTCCGGGGAACCGGAGGGTTTTCTGCTCGATCCTGACCCCGCAGTCACCTGTTCAGGCCTTGCCTCCCGGCTTGCCCTGGAGTTGGGTGGAGCTGTTCTGCCCGAGGGCGGGGGGTTCCTCACCGTGGATCGGCCGGTGGAGACACCGCTGGCGTTTTGCCTGGAAATCGTGGCGGCTTTTCCATTGAGACCCGAGCGGCTCAAGGCCGAACTCAAGGCCCTGAACGCCGGCCCCATTGAATTCAGGAAACGCAATTCGACCGCAGATTCCGAGGCCCTGCGTGGCAAGCTGAAGACCCGGGGGGACGAACCGCTGGTCGTGGCCCTCACAAGGCACGACGCCCGCGATCTTGCGATTGTGTGCCGGCGGATAGCCAAAGGCGCCTCGATGGGGTAAAACCACGGTGAATCTTCACCCTGCGAGGAAAACCATGCGCACAATGATCGCCACCCTGTCCATCGCCTCGCTGGTCGCCAGCTTGGCCACCGCCGCGGATTGGCCCCAGTGGCGCGGCCCGACGCGCGATGACAAGTCCGCCGAAACCGGCCTGAACAAGGCATTCGGAACCAAGGCCCCGCCCCTGGCTTGGAAGTTCACCAAGGCGGGAATCGGTTACTCCGGCCCATCGGTTGCCGCCGGGAAGGTCTACCTGGTGGGCGGCACCGCCAAGGACAAGGACACCGACAAGCATCAGGATGAAGCCATGTGCCTGGATGAGAAATCCGGCAAGGAACTCTGGCGGGTGACCATCGGTGGCGAATACGAGGACAACGGGTCCGACAAGAACTGGGGAGGCGGTCCGCGCGCCAACCCCACCGTCACCGAGGACGGCCATGTGTATTTCCTGGGCATCCGCGGCGATGTGTATTGCCTGAAGGCGGCTGACGGCAAGCTGGTCTGGACCAAGAACTACACCAAGGATTTCGGTGGGAAGCTGATGTCCGGCTGGGGATTCAGCGAGTCTCCCCTGGTGGACGGCGACACCATTGTCTGCACCCCGGGCGGATCCAAGGGCACCATCGTCTGCCTCGACCGCAAAACCGGAGCCACCAAGTGGCAATCGGCGGAACTGAAGGACGACGCCGCCTACTCGAGCATTGTCCGGGCCAAGCTGGCCGGGGTGGACCAGTATGTGAACCTGACCTCCAAGGGAGTTGCCGGAGTGGCCGTCGAGACCGGTAAGCTGCTGTGGCGTTACGACTGCGGCGACAAGTACAAGGTCGCCGTGATCCCAACCGCTGTCATCGCTGGTCCCGACATGGTTTACGCCACCGCCGGATACGGCGCCGGTTGCGACCTGATCAAGGTCAGCGGGGACGCCAACGGCCAGAAGGCCGAGAAGGTCTTCGCCAACAAGGATGTGGTCAACCACCACGGCGGGGTGATTTTCAAGGATGGATTCATCTATGGCCACAGCGACACCAAGGGCTGGGTCTGCCAGGACCTCAAGGACGGCACCCTCAAGTGGGAATGGAAGCGTGGCGGTTTTGAAAAGGGCGCGGTGACATACGCCGACGGCGCCCTGTTCTGCTATGGCGAAAATTCGGGCGACCTTGTCGTGCTGGAGGCCACTCCCAGCGGTCCCAAGCAGATCGGTTCCCTCAAGCTGCCCGAGCGCACCAAGCTTCTCCGCAAGAGCGGCAAGGCGTGGGCGCATCCGGTGATCGCCAACGGCAATCTCTACCTCCGCGACCAGGACCTGCTCTACTGCTTCGACCTCAAGGCCAAGTAGGCGACCTGGGCAAATGAATCCAAGAAGCCGGCCCCGTGAGGGGCCGGCTTGTTTTTCGACCCGTGAAATGGAAAGGCCGCCCGCGGCAACATCCGGTTGAAGATGGACGCGCAGCAGCTTGGCCTACTTCTGGATCAACTCGCTCCCGCCCTGGTGGCCATGGCCCGGGGCCGTTGCCCCGACGCGGAGGACATTGTCCAACAGGCTTTTGTCGCCCTGATCCAGGCGCGGGTGAAGCCGGAAAACAGCGCCGCCTGGTTGTTTGGCACCGTCAGGAAGCTGGCCTTGGCCAGCCAAAGGGCGGGCGCCCGCCGGACCAGGCGCGAGGAGAAGGTGGCGCGAAGGGAATCGCAGGCAAGTCCGGACGCGTCATCCGCCCTCGACCTCGAGCAGGCCTTGGCGACGCTGGATCCCGACGACCGGGACCTGGTGCTGGCCCGCGTGCACGGCGGCCTTTCGTTCGAGGAGGCGGGTGCCCTGGTGGGCCTTTCCGCCGCGACCGCCTGGAGGCGGTATCAGGCCGCGCTGGAGCAGGCGCGGGAAAAACTGGAGGGCTGGGAATGATACCGGATGATCCACATCCGCTTGAGGGGGCGTTGAAGCGTTTGCCCCTCGCCGGAGTTTCTCCCGGCTTTCGTGATCGCGTGTTGTTTGAGGCGGGACGCGCCGCGGGGCGAGGGGGAAGATGGGTTTCCGGCGGCATGCTCCTGGCTGGAATGGCGGCGGGATTGCTGTGTGGCAACCTGAAGCCACTCGTTTTTCCCGCTCCCGACGGGGCTGGCTTGGCGAGCGTTCAACCTCAATCGGAGGCGGAAATTCCGACCGATTCCTTTCAACAGCAGGGCGTTGCGCAAGAGGAGCGACTGGCTTGGGCGACGCGCAAGAGAATCCTGACGGACGGTGTGGAATCCGTCCCGGTTTCCATCATGTCCGGCTTGGCCGAAAGGCCGGCTTCCATTGAGGCCTTGATTGAGGAGGTGACCCGATGATGTTTTCTTTTCTGCTGCCGGTGGCGCTTCTGTCTGCTCCTTCACAACCCGGTCAGGTGGTGAAACTGGAATTGCCCGCCAAGGCCATGGAGGCCCCCGCCCTCAGGCACCGAGTGTTGCCCCCATTGGAGGAGATCACCGTTGGCAATGCCGTTGTCCATTACGCGACGGCATTTGCCCCGGAATCGTGGGTGTTCACTCGCACAACCAAGGATTTCGACAAGCAGCTTGAAAAATGGCTCGATGGGCCGCTTCAGGAGTTGGCCAAGGCGGGGTCGCCTATCCTTGGCGAAAACTTCTTCCCCCTCGCGGAGGTTTCCCGAGGCGCCCGCAAAAGCTACTGCGACTGGCAGATGCAGGAAAGGCTCAAGGACGGCATCGTCACCCTGATGCCCGATATCCAGGGGTTCCGCACGCTGGCTCGTTTCCTGAGGGTCAGGGCCCGCTGGCATCTGGCCAACAACCGGCCCGAGAAGGCCCTACGCGACATCCAGACTCTTTTGGTGTTTGGTCGGCATATCAGCGAGGGGCCGACTCTTATTCAGTACCTTGTCGGTGTCGCCGTCTGCCAAACCGGCTTCCAGACCATGCACGAATACATGGCGCATCAGGGTGGCGCCAATCTTTTCTGGCCATTGGCCTACACGCCCGTGCGATTCATGCCTTTCATGAATGCCATGGAGGGGGAGCGCCTCTTCATAGGCGCTGAATTCCCCGGCTTGGAAAGGGACAAGCCGATCACCCAGGAGAAAGCGCAGGAACTGGCCAGAAAGTTCGACAAGTTGATGGGCATGGCTTCCAGTGGTGAAACTCCCAAGGCCCCGACCGTCATGCCCGGCCTGGCCCTTTTGGGATACCCCGAGGCTAAGTCTTACCTGAGCGAAAAGCTTAAGCTTGCCCCGGACCTGGTGGCCAAAATGCCGGTGGCCCAGGTCGTTCTCATCCGTCAATTGGATGAATACGAGCGGGTTCGCGATGAACTGTTCAAGGCCGCCATGCTGCCCTTGCCTCAGGCCCTTCCCACCATGAGGCAAGTGGAGGAAAAATGGCGCGTCCCTGCCAACCCTCTCGGACCCACCACCTTGTTAAGAATGATGCTGCCCAGCATGGAGCGGGTGGTTCTGGTTCAGCACCGGGCGGACCGAACCATTGGCGCCCTGCGCGTGATCGAGGCCCTCAGGCACCATGTGGCGGTGAAGGGCGCGCTACCCGAGGCATTGGAGGAAACCGGCCTTCCCCTTCCGACGGACCCCTACACCCTCAAACCCTTCAACTACAAGCGCACAGGGCCGATGTCGTTCACGCTGGAGGGGGTGGCACCCGAGGGGGGCAAACCCCACCCGAGCGATTCCATACGATATGAAGTGACCATCCGTCCCCCGGTTTCAGGCAAGGAGTAGGCCAATGCGCTGCGCGACGATTCTGGCGGCTTGGCTTGGACTGGCCACCATGGTGCCGGCCCAGCAGTTCGCCGTGGAAAAATTCCTGGACGACCAGGCCTTTGTGGTGGCACGCGTCCGCCCCAAGAAGATTGAACTCAACAACGCCATCGCCTATTTGACCAAGAACAAGGT